>JAFGWK010000185.1 GCA_016937195.1 Paracoccaceae bacterium
TAAGCCACGTATGGCTGCCGCGATTGCGCTGGCTAACAAAATGGCACGTGGCCTCTGGGCCATGCTGACGAAACAAGAGGATTACCGGAAACCGGTGGCGGCGATGGCCTAAGCGCTCCGCGCTTGCCAACCCGTCCCGGCACGTCGGGAGTGTGAGGAGGTCACTGAACAGTAAGTGCAAAGGATCGATCAGATCCGGGCCAGAGAACGCAGCATTTGTGCAGGAGCCAATGAGCTCGGTTTGTTGATATGCCTCTGATCCGCGCATCGCCATACCGGCCAGCGGCCATGTCAACACCGCAGAGAAAGGCCTGATACATGACCCCACCCGATCACACGCTCGAGCCGTTCAAAAACCACTTACACCAACGGGGCATCCATACAGGCACAAATCGGTTGAACGGCAAACTTCCCCTCACCCCGAACAGACTCATCCTGCTGGCTTTGTAATGGGTGTGCCAAGAGCGGTGTAGCGGTTACCGCGATGCGGATCTGGATTTCTGCGACCTGGCGATCAAAGTCTCTGGCCATCAGGGATTGGCCCAAGAGTTTGATGCAGTTCATCTTGCTCTCGACGCGGCTCCATCGTCGCCACAGCGCGCGGCCTAAATATCGCGACGCGTTGACCGCCTCGTTCCGGGCGATGGCTCCGGCACTTGTGGGCTTCCACAGCTTGGCGTTCTTGCGCGGTGGAATGACGACTTGCCACGGGATTTATCCTCCACCAACGATTAGAGGCCGGTTCAACTTTGATCTGCCTATGTTTTCTGGGCTGTCAGACGCTGGAATTTCAAGCCTTCTTTACCGCGTTTGACTGGCTGGGCCATTGAGAAAATGCAGGCGTTTCATACTGACTTACCCGATCGCCCTCTAAGTTCGATCCTCCTTGTGCCGTCCGAGAGTCTCCTATTCCCTTATGAAGCCGTCTGCCAAATAGCGGTCAATCTAGCCCCCCTTTTTCAGCAAGAAATGCCACCCGCCATAGCCTTCACAGTCGCCAGATGCGCTCGATCAGCAGCGTGTAAAAGCCTGCCGCGTCGATATCGCCGACGAACAGCGCATTGGGCGCGCGATCTGTCACGCGCCACCAATCCGCCACCGTCATGCCCATCGTCAACTCGGACTGGGTCTCGATCTCGACGTTGATATGGCGGCCGGTGAACAGGTCCGGGGCGAGCAGATAGGCGATCACACAGGGATCATGCAGAGGCGCCCCTTCAGAGCCGTATTTCGCCATATCGAACCGCTCGAAGAAATCTGTCCAGCTTGCCACCGCTTGCCCGACCTGCGTGCCCATTGCGCGAAACGCCTCGACGTGGGCGCGCGAGGTCAGCGCTTTATGCGTCACATCAAGCGGCATCATCACGATTTGAACGCCGGATTTAAACACGATTTCAGCGGCCTGTGGGTCGACGTGAATGTTGAATTCGGCAGCGGGTGTGGTGTTGCCCACCTCGAAATAAGCCCCGCCCATCAGCACGATTTCGGCCACGCGGTCCTTGATATCGGGGGCGCGCTCAAAGGCGGTGGCGATATTGGTCAGCGGCCCAAGCGGGCATAATGTGACGGTTCCCGAGGGGGCCTCGCGCAGCGTCTCGATCAGGAAATCCACGGCGTGCTGATCTTGCAGCGTCATCTCGGGTTCGGGCAGTTCGATCCCGTCCAGCCCGCTTTTGCCATGCACGTTTTCGGCGGTGACCAATGCACGCGCCATCGGGCGATCACAGCCCGCAAAGATGCGCATATCGGACCGTCCGGCCAGTTCGCAGACCTTGCGCGCATTCACCGAGGTCAGCGCCAGCGGCACATTGCCCGCCACGCAGGTGATGCCCAGCACCTCCAATTCGGGACTGGCCAAGGCCAGTAGGATGGCGACCGCGTCGTCTTGGCCGGGATCTGTGTCGATGATGATCTTGCGCGTCATGTTTTTCCTCTTGTTGTCGCGCCAAGATGGGACAGGGCGCAGGCATTGTCCATGCGCCGTGAAAGCAACCTCAATCGGGCATTTTTTCGCCATATTGCGCCGCTAATTCTAAAGACAACCAGAAAACCCGGAGGCAGACCATGACCCGTCGCCATCACATTTTCATCGCGTCGCCCGCCTCGGGAGCCCTCGGGGCACATATCGCGCGTACGCTGGCAAGCGGACAGAAAGACTTGGCCAAGGCAGGGTATGGTGCAGCGGTGTTAGGGCCCCATCGCAAGGGGCAGATTCATCTCGATGCAGCGCTGATCGGCCAAGCGGAATGTGGGTTGTTTCACTTCTTTGGCGATGCGCGCGCGCGGGCATCTCAATTCGCGCAGCGTCTGAGCGCGCCGATTGGGCGCGTTGTGATCCACACGCTGCCCTACGATCAATATTATCCCATGATGTGGCGTCACCTGGCCGTGACGCGCGCGCTCAACCCCTTTGCAGGGGCGACAGCGCGCTTGCTAGAGCGCCCGCGCGGTTGGGTGCAGGTGATCGAAGATTTGCATGCTGCGTTGCAGCCCCAAGAAATCGTGGTGCTGCCCGCCCCGGTTCTGGTGGATGAGGCGCTGGCTGCCCTTGTTCCCGGTGCGCATCTTGATGCGCGCACGCCCACGCTGCCGGATCATTGCGATAGCGAAATTGCGATGCTTCAACGGCTACACCGCGCCAATGTCTCGCTGGCTCCGCATCAGGTGCAACGTCTCAGCAAGTTTCACGCACGCCAACCCCAAGGTGCACCGCTGGCCGGGTTTAAAGTGCTGGATGCGCGAAAGCTGCGCCAGCGCTACTGCCGCGATATGGCCCAGATCGCCACGATGGCGCGCACGCGCATCGGTGCCGATCTGGAGTTTGCAATCGCGGCGCAATAACGCGCCTTAGCCGTCGAAATCGACCTGATCGATCAGCTTGAGCGCGGCGGGGCGTAGCTGCGCGATCTCATCAAGCGAAAGGGTGTCAGGCGTCAACTCTCCCCAGCTTGCCACCAGATCCGAGCGCTTCACGCCCGCCTTGACCGGAAACTCGTGATTGGTCTCGGCATAGATTTCCTGCGCCTGATCCGAGACCAGAAATTCCATCAATTTCAACGCCTCGGCCTTGTTTGGCGCGGCTTTGGTCATCGCCACACCGGAAATGTTGACATGCGTACCCCCGCCCTCAAAGACCGGGAACTCAAGGCGCACCGCATTGGCCCATGCCTGCTGTTCGGGATCCGCCAGCATCTGGCCCATGTAATAGGTGTTGCCTAGCGAGATATCGCATTCACCCGCCCAGATTGATTTGACCTGACTGCGGTCATTGCCCTCGGGGCGCTTGGCAAGATTGGCCTTGAGGCCCTCAAGCCAGATTTTGGTTTCGGCCTCGCCGTGATGGGCCAGATAGGCGGCGGTGAGCGCCACGTTGTAATCGCTGGTGAACGAGCGGGTGCAGATCCGGCCCTTCCATTTCGGATTGGCGAGATCCTCATAGGTGGTCACTTCGCCCGGCGCGACACGCTCCTTGGACGCATAGACGATGCGCGCCCGCGTGCTTAGCGCGAACCACTGGTTGCCCGGATCGCGCAGGTTGGCGGGGATCGCGGCGATCAGGGCAGGGTCGTCGACCGGCTGGGTCACGCCTGCGGCCACCACCTCTTCGATGCGGGCGATATCGACCGTCAGCACCAGATCGGCGGGGCTGCGTTTGCCCTCGGCGCGCAGGCGTTCCAGCATGCCCTTATCGACGAAGGCGGTGTTCACCTTGATGCCGGTTTGCGCGGTGAACGCGTCAAAAAGCGGGGCGATCAGCTCGGGTTGGCGATGCGAATAGACGTTCACATCGGCCAGCACGGGGCTGGCGATCAGGGTGACCAAAGGCAGGGCCAAAGTCAGGGGTAGGTGTGTTTTCATGTCTCTCTCCTGTCACGCGGTTCGCGGCCAGAGGTAGAAGGCGATCACGGCTTCGTCAATAGTTGAGTGAAATAATCGGAAATAAATATTGGACATTAAAAAACGCCCAGCGCAGAGCGGGCGCCGGGCGTTTTTAAGTTGCAATGGGGGGCAGCGCCCTTGCTGGCGATCAGCCCTTTTCAGCCGCCTCAAATTTTTCCAGTGCTTCAAGCCACAAGCCTTCGGCGCGGGTCATCGCGGTGCGCAGCTCTGCGTGTTTTTTTGACCACCGCTCGGCTTCGGCGGCGCGGGCTGCGGAATAAAGCTTGGGATCGGCCATGATCGCATCCAGCTTTTCCATCATCTCCGCCAGCTTGGCCACGCGCGCCTCGCTTTCGCGCAATGCCTTTTTCAGGTTTTGACGTTCATCGCGCGCAGGCTTGGGCGCGCTTGGCGTGGCTGGTGCGGCAGCTTTTTGCGCCTGCTTGGCGGATTTCTGTTTGCCTGCCGGAGCGGGTGGGGCCAGCAATTCGGCGCGGTAGCTGTCGAGATCGCCGTTATAAGGGGCGACGCCGCCATCTTTGACCAGCCATAGCCGATCCGCCACCAAGCTGAGCAAGTGCATGTCGTGGCTGACCAAAATCACCGCGCCGGAATATTCCGTAAGCGCCGAAACAAGCGCCTCGCGACTTTCGATATCAAGGTGGTTGGTCGGCTCGTCCAAAATCAGCAGATGGGGCGCATCGAGCGTCGCCAGCAGCAGCGACAGCCGCGCCTTTTGCCCGCCCGAGAGCTTGCCCACAGCCGTTTCCGCCTGATCAGCGCGCAGACCAAAGCCCGCCAGACGTGCGCGCAGTTTGGCCTGTGCCTCATCGGGGCGCTGGCTGCGCAAATGCTGCAACGGCGTTTCATCAAGATGCAGCTCGTCCACCTGATGCTGGGCGAAATAGCCGATGCGCAGCTTGGAGGAGCGGGTGATCTTACCCTCCATCGCGGCCAGCTTATCGGCCAGAAATTTCGACAAGGTCGATTTGCCCTCGCCATTGCGCCCGAGCAGCGCGATGCGGTCGTCCTGGTCGATGCGCAGATCCAGCCGCTTGAGGATCGCGGGGCCACCATAGCCCACGGCCGCGCCCTCCATCGTGATGATCGGCGGGCTCAGCTGTTCGGGTTCGGGAAAGGTGAACACCTGCTGCGCCGCTTCTTCGGGCGCAGTGATCGGCACCATCTTTTCGAGCATTTTCACACGGGCTTGGGCTTGCTTGGCTTTGCTGGCCTTTGCACGAAAGCGATCCACGAAGCTTTGCAGATGGGCGCGGCGCGTGTCTTGTTTCTTGGCCTGTGCGGCTTGGGCCTCACGGCGCAGCGCACGGGTGCGTGCAAACGTGTCATAGCCGCCCTGATACAGCGTGAGCTGACGCTCTTCGAGATGCAGGATCGCGCCCACCGCGCGGTTTAGCAGATCGCGGTCGTGGCTGATCACGATCACCGTATGGGGGTAGCGGGCCAGATATTGTTCTAGCCACAGCGCGCCTTCCAGATCGAGATAGTTCGTCGGTTCGTCCAGCAGCAGCAGGTCGGGCTGGGCAAACAGCACGCCTGCCAGCGCCACGCGCATCCGCCAACCGCCCGAGAAATCGGAACAGGGGCGGGCTTGGGCCTCGTTGTCAAAGCCAAGACCGCGCAGGATCGAGCTGGCGCGCGCCTCGCCCGACCACGCGTCAATATCAACCAGACGGGTCTGGATGTCAGCGATGCGGTGGGCGTCGGTGGCGGTTTCGGATTCTGCCAGTAGGCTGGCGCGCTCCTCATCGGCGGCTAGTACCGTATCCAAAAGCGAGGTCGAGGACGAGGGCACTTCCTGTGCCACACCGCCGACCTTAGCGCGCGAGGGCAGGGTGATGTCCCCGCCATCCAACGACAGCTCGCCCCGGATCAGACGAAACAGCGTGGTCTTGCCCGCGCCATTGGGCCCGACAAGGCCGACCTTATGGCCCTCGGGAATGGTGGCAGAGGCCCCAGCAAACAGCGGGCGACCCTCGATCGAATAAGAGATATCTGTGATGCGTAACATGCGCCCTCCCTTGCAGCAGGCAGATGGGCGCGTCAATCGGCGCTGCGCGGATGGGGTGAATTTGTTGCCCACAAAAGGCGTGCGCCCCTTCATCAAGTTGCAACGAAACTGTGCCATATCGGGGTGCAAGACGCGCAGGAGGGCTTTTCAAGCCTTGCCCTGCATGCTAGCAGGCGCGTGATATTCAGGACCGGATTGACCGGCCACGAAGCATGAAAGAAAGGGTCTCACATGGCCATCGAACGCACGTTCAGCATCATCAAGCCCGATGCAACCAAGCGCAACCTTACCGGCAAAATCAATGCCAAGTTCGAAGAAGCGGGTCTGCGCATCGTCGCGCAAAAGCGCATTCAGATGACGATGGAGCAAGCCGGTCAGTTCTACGCAGTCCACAAAGAGCGTCCGTTCTATGGCGAACTGTGCGAGTTCATGGTCTCCGAGCCGGTCGTTGTGCAAGTGCTTGAGGGCGAAGGCGCGATCTTGAAAAACCGCGAAGTGATGGGCGCAACCAACCCGGCTGACGCCGCTGACGGCACGATCCGCAAGGAATTCGCGCTCTCCGTGGGCGAGAACTCGGTGCATGGCTCGGACGCGCCCGAAACCGCAGCAGAAGAAATCGCGTTCTTCTTCTCGGGTCTCGAAATCGTCGGCTGATCAGCGTTTTTCGCGCAAACCGATCTCATCAAGGGCCGCATCCAATTGGGTGCGGCCTTTGTCTGTTGGGGGAAGGGTAGCTTTTATCTCGGTGCACAGCACGTCAAAAGATTTGCGCAGTTTTGCTTTTTCGGTGCCCCGGCAATCGTTCCAAGGCCGACCTTGAAGGGCCATATGCAGCGCGTAATAGCCAATGAAATGCGCACTGTTGCCCGCAGCCAACCAAGCGCGATAGGCCTCATGGGCGCCGAGTGCGCGCAATTGCTGCGCACTGGTGATCCCGGCGCTGGCAAAGCCCTGCGCACTGGCAGGACCAAGGCCGGAAATGGAGGTGATCTGGTCACTCATCTTGCACCTACACGCAATCGCGAGGGGCGCAGACTGACGCGGGGCGCAATATTACGCAAGTCGTGCTTCGAGTCGGCGCAAGATTGCGAAAATAGCGTTGGTGAGGGAGAGGCGTCTCGCGCCCCCGTGAGGGCACGTCGCCAAGACGATCTTAGATCGACGCCCAATCGTTAAAGACGGTGCCGCCCTGTTGCTGCGCGCCGCCGCTTTGGCCTTGTTGCTGGCTGGGACGGGGTGATCCGCCCTGTTGTTGTTGGCCCGATTGGCCGCCCGATTGCTGTTGCATGACATCTGCCTCATCATGAGTCGCGTTTGCAGGGTGAGTCCCGCTTGTGGTGCGACAATTAGGCTCAGGCTTGGGCCAATTAAAGGGGGGGTCAAGAAAAACTGAATTCTGAGCGCATTCGTGTGATCGCGCGTTACAAAACTGTGACGCAGGCGACACAAAACTTACCATCAGCCGACGATTCGGGTGTTTTTATGGCGCAGCGTCTGGGCTCTGGTGATCCTTGCTAGCTCACCGTATTTGCTGTGCCGCCTGCGGCGCAGATGCGCACGCGCTCGCCCCCATCCATATGCAAAATCGCCTCAAGGGCCGCGTTATCTTCGACCAGATCGGCAAGCGTTCTGCGATCAAGCGAGGCGTAAAATGCCTCAAGCGCATCCATCAAAGCGTCGCGCAACAGACAGGCCTGCGAGAGCGGGCAAGTATTTGTATCCGCGTCAAAACACTCGGCGAAGGGCAAAATCCCTTCAAAGCTGCGCAGAACATCCCCAACCCCGATCTTTACAGGAGCGCGCGCAAGCTCCAATCCGCCAGCGCGTCCGCGATGGGTCTGGATGAACCCGGTTTGTGCCAGCGTGTTCACCACCTGCGCAAGATGATTTTCCGAGGCATTGCAGGCCACAGCGATCTCGTGTTTGCGCACAATCCGGTCAGGATTTACTGCGCAAAACATTAGTACACGCATCGCGAGGTTGCTTCGAGTGGTCAGCCGCATTCATGCCTCCGGGGCTTGGTTGGTCTCACTCATACGTGATAATTTTCGCATCCTGTTTGATTTGAGTCAGTTCACGCGAACTTAATAATACATCACAGATGCGTCATTATGTCAGCGCCCGTCGTTGTACACGATGGAATACATGCAGCCTAACGAATATGTTTTTGGAGGCAGCCAGCATGACAGATTTCAACTTCAAGCCGTCCCGGCGTGGTTTTTTTGGCCTGGCGGGTGGTGCTGCGGCGCTGGGCGCGTTTGGTCGCTCGGCCAGTGCTCAGACGATGGTGCAGACCAAGGCGAAGATCGTGATCGTAGGGTCGGGGGCTGCGGGGACGGGGCTCGTTAACCGTCTGGTGCAACGTCTTGAAGACGCGCAGATCACGCTGATCGACGGGCGCAAGGATCACTATTATCAACCTGGCTTCACGCTGATCGCCGCGGGTCTGAAACCGGCAGCGTATTCCGTGAGCGGCACGGGTGACTGGCTGCCCTCGGGCGTGACTTGGGTGCAAGATTACGCCGCCGCGATCGACCCCGAGGCGCAGCGCGTCACCACGCAAGGCGGCGAGGCGGTTGATTACGATTATCTGGTGGTGGCCACCGGGCTCAAGCTGGATTGGGACGCGGTCGAGGGGTTCTCGCTTGATCAGGTCGGCGAGAACGGAATTGGCGCGGTTTATGCTGGCCCGGAATATGCCGCGCGCACTTGGAAGGCGATGGATGCGTTCACTGATACGGGGGGCGTGGCTCTGTTTGGCCGCCCCGCGACCGAGATGAAATGCGCCGGTGCGCCGTTGAAATATGCCTTCCTGACCGATGATTATCTGCGCCGCAAAGGGACGCGTGAGGCGTCGCAAGTCATCTATGCGGCCAATAATGCGGGGCTGTTCTCGGTTCCGGTGGTGGATGAAAAGGTCAAGCTGCTGTTTGGCGAGCATGATTTTGATGCGCGCTATAGCCATATCCTGACGGGCATAGATACCGCAACGCGCGAGGCCTATTTCCGGGTGCCCGAGAGCAAGCAGATCAATCCTGACAACACCGTCAGCGTGACGCCCGAACGGGTCGAAAAGATTACCTATGATTTCACCAATGTCATCCCGCCGATGCGCGCGCCTGATGTGGTGCGCGAGTCGGGGCTGGCTTGGGTGGATAAATGGATCGGGCAGGACTGGCTGGAGGTCGATCAGCAGACGCTGCGCCATCATCGCTATCCCAATGTCTTTGGTCTTGGCGATATTGCGGGCGTGCCCAAGGGCAAAACCGCGGCTTCGGTGAAATGGCAGATCCCGGTGGTCGAGGATCATCTGGTGGCCGCCGTGCAGGGCCGCGAGGGCAGTGCGATTTACAACGGCTATACCTCGTGCCCGCTGATCACCAAAGTCGGGCGCGCGATGTTGGTGGAGTTTGACTATGAAAACCGTCTGACCCCGTCTTTTCCCGGTGTGATCTCGCCGCTCGAAGAGCTGTGGATCTCGTGGCTGATGAAAGAAGTCGCCCTGAAACCAACCTATAACGCCATGCTGCGCGGCAAAGCCTGAGGAGGCCATCATGCAACAACTGACCTTGGAAACCCTGATCGCGGTGTTTGAAGAAATCTTCGGGCGCGTCTTGTTCTGGTCGATGGTGGGCGCGGCGGTGCTGATCACGGCGGGCTATCTGTATGTGCTGATCCGCGACCGGCATCTGTCGGCGCGCAAATTCCTGCTCGCGCAGATGTTTATGCCCTTTGGCGCAGTCGCGGCGGTGGTGTTCGTGCAATGGGCGACCCATTCGGGTCTTTCCGATATCGGTGGCCCGATTGACTGGATCGTGCTTCTTGGTGTCGCAGGCGCTGGGGCTATCGGAAGCGCAATCCTTGTCTATACTATCCAATCTTTGACCAAGGGGCGCCAACGCGCGGCCCATATGGAGGGCGCAAAATGAGCACGACTGAGATGGCGCCAAACGACGCCCATAACCGGCTCGAACATTTCCCGATCACATTTTTTGCCACCACGATGGGGCTGGGCGGGTTCACGCTGGCACTGCGCGCGGCGGCCAAACCGATGGGGCTGGGGCCGCTGCCCTATCAGGTGATGTTTGCTTTTACCGCAATCGTCTTTGTGCTGATCGCTTTGTTCTATCTCGCCAAGGCGTTGAAATACCCGCATGCCGTGAAAGAAGAGTGGCATCACCCGATCCGACTGTCATTCTTTCCGACCATCGCGGTGTCGTTGCTTTTGTTGGCGATCATCGCGACGACCGTGTCACATGCGCTGGCGCTGAGCTTGTGGGTTGTGGGTACGGCGCTGCAAGGGGTGCTGACGCTGTCGGTTGTCACCAACTGGATCGGCACGCGCTCGTTCCTGCATGGGCAGCTCAACCCGGCGTGGTTTATCCCGGCGGTTGGGAATGTGATTGTGCCGGTGGCAGGCGCGCAGCTTGGGTTCACCGAGATCAGCTGGCTGTTCTTCTCGGCGGGCATGATCTTTTGGCTGATCCTGCTCACGCTGGTGTTCAACCGGCTGGTGTTTCACGACCCGATGCCGGGCAAGTTGCAGCCGACCTTGGTGATTATGGTCGCGCCGCCCGCCGTGGCCTTTATCGCATGGCTGCGTTTGACGGGCGAGGCGATCACGCCGGGCGCGGTAATCGGCCACGGGATTGATCCGTTCGCCCATATCCTGCTGTCGCTGGCCTATGTGTTTGCCGCTCTCGTGGCGGTGCAAATCCCGCGCATCCTGCGCCTGCCGTTCGCCATGAGTTTCTGGGCGCTCAGCTTTCCGCTGGCGGCGCTGACCATCGCCACTTTCCTGCATGGTGAATACGCGCATTCGATCATGCATCAAAGGCTGGGGATGGCCTTCCTTGTGGCGCTGACGATCCTGATCGTGGGGCTGGTCGGGCGCACGGTTCTTGGGATTGTGCGTGGCGAGATTTGCGAACCCGAGTGAAGCGAGACGACATAACAAAGCAGTTAAGGGTGGGCATGTGCCCGCCCTTTTTTATGCGCTAGTGGCGACGTGGTGTTTCTTGAGGGTTGCGCTTGCCCCATAAAAACAGCGCGCGAGGTTGCCCCCGCGCGCCGCTATCTCTGCCTTTCAGCCCCGTCTTATTGCTCGGTGAGCATCGTGTAGGGCTTGGGTGTTGCTTTCGTGCGCGCCGGAAGGATCGGGTGCACGATCTCAGGCTGCTCGCCGGTCAGCGCGCCAAGGAAGGCGGTGATGTCGTCGATCTGCTCGTCGTTGAGATCGGCGCCAAGCTGCGAGTCGGCCATGATTGCCACCGCATCGCGCAATTCCCAAACCGTACCGGAGTGGAAGTAGGGCGCAGTCAACGCGATGTTGCGCAACGGCCCCGCACGGAAGACATATTCGTCATCGGCGGTTTCGGTCACGGCAAAGCGGCCATGATCGCCCTCTGGCAGCACGTCTGCACCGGGTTTTTCCACCAGACCGAAGGGGTAGTAGTCTTGGCCGCCCACGTTGATGCCTTGGTGGCAGGCCGCACAGCCCTCATCCATGAACAGGGCCAGACCGCGCTTTTCCTGATCGGTCATTGCCGCGTCCTGACCCATCAGGAACTTGTCGAAAGACGAGTTCGGTGTGATCAGCGTGGCTTCAAACGCCTCAATAGCTTTCGCGAAATTGTCAAAGCTGACCGGGTCGGCTTCGCCGGGGAACGAGGTCTTGAATTCGTCAACATAAGGCTGCATCGAGTTCAGCGTCGCCAGCAGGTTTTCGGGCGTGTTGTTCATCTCGACGCCGGCTTGCAGCGGGCCTTTGGCCTGCGCGGCAAGGTCGGGGGCGCGGCCATCCCAGAACTGGGCGACGTTAAACACGGCGTTCAGCATGGTAGGTGCGTTGCGCGGGCCTTTCTGCCAGCCATGACCGATCGAGGTTTCCAACCCGTCAACGCCACCGATGCCGACATTGTGGCAGGACTGGCACGAGAACAGCCCCGAGCGCGACATGCGCGGATCAAAGAACAGCTTTTTTCCCAACTCAATGCGGTCGCGTGACAGCACGTTGCCCTCAAGCATCGGTGCCTGAAGCGGGATCGCCTCGAACATCTCTTTAGCGGCGGCGCGCAACTCCGCGTCGTCCGCCAAAGCGGGGCTTGCCAGCGCCGTCGTCGCAGCAAGAGCAGTAACAAGTAACTTTTTCATGGCTGAAGTCCTCCGTAGCTCGGAAAAGTATAATCGTTCTAAACTCACGAAATCGTGAACCTCTTGATCCAGATCAAAAAGAAAGCCGAAGTGACAGCTGTGGGGTGTGGCAGGGTGTCGCTGCGGGACGCGCGGGGTGCTTGACCTCTTGCGTGCGCGCGATCACATCTGATGGCAGCAAAAGGGGATCGTCATGGCGCTTGAAGATGCGAAGACACAGATTGATCAGGCTTTCACGCGCGCCGAGCTGCGTGGCCTGAGTTTTGAGAACGCTTTTGGCGGGGCGACCAGTTTCCTGCGCCGCCGCTACAGCAAGGATCTGAGCGGCGCGCAGATTGCGATCACGGGCATTCCCTTTGATCAGGCGGTGACCAACCGTCCCGGCACGCGGTTTGGTCCGCGCGCGATCCGAGAGGCAAGCACTTTGCAGGCGTTCGATGCGCCCTACGGCTGGGGCTATGATCCGCTGAGCGAGCTTGCGATCGTCGATTACGGCGATATGGCGTTTGATTACGCCAATGTGGCCGAGGTGCCCGCCCGGATCGAGGCGCATCTGGCGGGCATCGTGAATGCCGGAGTGATGCCGATCACGCTGGGGGGCGATCATTTCATCACTCTGCCGATCCTGCGCGCGGTGGCCGCAAAACATGGCCCCGTGGCACTGATCCAGATCGACGCGCATTCCGACACTTGGGCGGATGACGATATGAACCGGATTGATCACGGCACGTTCCTGTATAAGGCGATCAAGCAGGGCATTGTGGCGCCTCAAACCACTGTCTCGGTGGGTATTCGCACCGACAATCCCGATACGCTGGGTGTGTCGATTCTTGATGCGCCCTCGGTGCATCAAGACGGGATCGACGCGACGCTGGCGCGCATCCGCGATGTGGTGGGGGATCGCCCGACCTATGTCACCTTCGATATCGACGCTCTTGATCCGGCCTTCGCGCCCGGCACCGGCACGCCCGTCTGGGGTGGTCTGGCAAGCTGGCAGGCGGCAGCGCTGTTGCGCGGGCTTAAGGGGATCAACATGGTCGGCGGCGATGTCGTCGAGGTCTCGCCCCCCTATGATCCGACAGGCGTGACAGCGATTGCAGGCGCGCATGTCGCAACCGAGTTGCTGGCGCTGGCGGGCTGGGGGCTGCGCAAGGAGGGCCTATGAAGGTGTTGATCTGGAGCGTTGCCATTGTCGTCGTGCTGATCGCAGCGGGCGATGCCTATGTGCGTCTGGCCCCGATTGACCCTGCGCGTTTCGCAGTGAACGGGCTGGCCAAGCCGCCCGGAGACTACCCCGAAACCGGCGGCTTTCAGGGCGCGCGTACGCCTGGCGATCCGGCCGCTGCGATGGATGCGCTGGACCGCATCATTCGTGCCACCGCCCGCACCCGTCAGGTGGCGGGTAGCGTCGGGGCAGGCCATGCCAGCTATGTCACCCGCTCGTCGCTTTGGGGGTTTCCCGATGTCACCAATGTCTGGATTTCAGGAGATACGCTGCAAATTCGCGGCCATCTGGTGTTTGGCAAATCCGATCTTGGCGTGAACGCCAAGCGCATCAAAGGCTGGTTGGACGAGGCGGGGCTTTAGGGCGGCAGGCATTCCTGCCACAGCGGGCCACTCCCGCAGCGTGACGCCTTGTGTGAAGGCGAGCGGCTTCTTATCTGCGCATCATGCGAGCAGGGGATAGCGGGAGCCAGCATGAGTAGCGCGATGCGATATTTCACATGGGCCTTTGTGGTGACCATTGCGGGGCTCATTGGGGCATTTGTGCTGGGCTATTATCACTCTGGCAGTTGGGGCGGGGCTGTGTCTTTCCTGCTGATCGCGGCGGTGCTGGCGGTGCTGGAAATTTCGCTGAGTTTCGACAATGCCATCGTGAATGCCAATAAGCTCAAGACCATGAGCCCGATCTGGCAAAAGCGGTTCCTGACATGGGGCATTCTGATCGCGGTGTTCGGGATGCGCATCTTGTTTCCACTGCTGATCGTGGTGATCGCGGCTGGAATCGGGCCGTGGCAGGCGATTCAGCTCGCTGCGCAACATCCCGCCGAATATGCCCGCATCATCGACGGCGCGCATCTGTCGATTGCCGGGTTTGGCGGCGCGTTCCTGATGATGGTCGCGCTGAATTATTTCATCGACGAGGGTAAGGATATTCATTGGATTCATACGCTTGAATGCCGAATGCGGGCCTGTGCCTCGGTGCGTGGGTTGGAAATCGGCTTTGTGCTTTTGGTGATCCTTGGATTTACCTGGTGGCTTCCTGAGGGGCGCGAGGGTGACTTTTTGTTTGCCTCGGTTGCGGGACTGGCGACGTTTCTGGCCGTTGAGGTGCTGGGGCAGGTGCTTGATCG
Source organism: Paracoccaceae bacterium (assembly GCA_016937195.1). Classification (GTDB taxonomy): domain Bacteria; phylum Pseudomonadota; class Alphaproteobacteria; order Rhodobacterales; family Rhodobacteraceae; genus Thioclava. The sequence continues at coordinate 14,419 of JAFGWK010000185.1, forward strand.
CGCAAGCCTTGCGAGTGAAGCCGCGCGCGCCGGTCTGGGCGGGTTTCTCTATCTCGAAGTGCTCGATGCCTCGTTCAGTTTTGACGGTGTGATCGGGGCCTTTGCGCTGACGCAAAACCTGTTCCTGATTGCCATCGGTCTGGGCGTGGGGGCGATGTATGTGCGCTCAATGACGCTGATGCTGGTGGAGCGCAACACGCTGTCGGAATTCCGCTATCTCGAACATGGCGCGTTCTGGTCGATCCTGATCCTGTCGATTGTGATGTTTGCTCAGACCCTGATGCATGTGCCCGAGGCGATCACCGGGCTGGTGGGCGCGGGGCTGATCGGGTTCGCGCTGTTTTCCTCGATCCGCTTTAATCGGCGCGCACGGATCGTTCACGAGAGTTGAAATTTCCTTGACAGAGGCGCGGTGAGCGGGCATCCCGACCCCACTTCGGTTCCGCGCAAGCGGATCAAAAGGGAACCCGGTGCGGCGCGCGTTGTGCTTAATCCGGGGCTGCCCCCGCAACTGTGAGCGGTGAGTGACGGCTGACTTAGCCACTGGGTCGATGATCCGGGAAGGCCAGCCCAAGCTGCGACCCGCAAGCCAGGAGACCTGCCGAGGCGCTCATCCTTTCTTCCTGCGCGGGGCGTGCGGGAGAGGCGGTATTCCGCTCGTGGTGACAGTTTCACCGTCGGCGGAAATACATCATTTCCAATGGCTTACAATATGAACTTCCCGCAGCCCAACTGCTGCGTCTCGAAGGATTTGGATATGAAAACCACCCAGCTGACAGCCGCCCTGCTGCTGTCCACCACGCTCGCCACCCCCGCCTTGGCGCAAGACAGCCAACCTTATGCGCTGGATGAAATCGTCGTCTATTATGGTGCGCTTGAACCGCGCAGCGCAGATCAGACGGGGCAATCGGTCACCGTACTTTCCAAGGCTGACATGGAGCGCACCGGCGAGACGCGTCTGGCCAACCTGATCGCGCAAACCCCCGGCGTTGGTATTCTTGCGCGCGGCCCAATGGGGGCGCAGACTGGTTTTACGATTCGCGGCGTGTCGCAGAACTACGTCAAGGTGCTGGTAGACGGGATCGACGTGTCCGACCCGTCTGGCCCGCAGGTTGCCTTTGACCTTGGGCGTCTGAATGCCTTTGATTTCGATCGCGTCGAGATCATGCGCGGCTCACAATCCGCCGTTTATGGCGGGCAGGCGGTGGCAGGGGTGATCAACCTCGATACGCCGCGCCCGAACAAAGACGGGATCACGCAAAGAGTGCAGCTTGAAGCGGGCAGCTACAACACGCTGAACGCCGCCTATAGCTTTGGCTGGAAACAGGGCGACGACGAGGTCGCCGTGCAACTGTCGAAAATCTACACCAGCGGCTATTCGGCAGCGGATAAGAATAACGGCAATACCGAGGATGACGGCTACAAGGCCGACCGGATCAGCCTGCGCGCGCAGAAACGGGTGAGCGACACCCTGCTGATTGGTTTCGCAGGATTTGCGCAGAATGATACGGGCGAGTTTGATAACGCGTTCACTTCGCCGCCCAGCGATGATGCCTCGTCAACGGTGCATAAGGAACGCGGCGCGCGCGCGTTTGCTCAATTCGCAACTGGTCGCTTTGACCATGAAATTGGCCTGAGCTATTTCACCACCTCGCGTTGGTATCCCCTTTACAGCTACGGCTATGAGGGCAAACGGCGCAAGCTGGACTGGAAAACCGCGACCGATCTGGGGCAGGGCCGTTTGACGGTTGGTGCCGACAGAACGTTGGAAAACTACAGCGGCACCTATGTCTCGGGCGATGTGCTGACCGCTGATACAGGCATCTTCGCCGAATATGCGTTCGAGCCGATCAAGAATGTGAACATCGTGGCCTCCGCGCGCCATGACGAGCATTCACAGTTTGGCGGCTTTAATACCGGACGTCTGGGGATGACGTGGCAGGCAAATGCGGACACGATCGTGCGCGCCTCGATCGGCAACGGGTTCCGCGCACCTTCTGGCTATGAGCTTTATGACCTTTATGCGGGGAATGATACGCTCCAGCCGGAAAAGTCGCGCAGCTATGACCTGGGGATCGAGCGCAAGTTCGGAAGTCAGACCCTGACCGCGACGCTCTTCCGGATCGATGTGGATGATCTGATTGATTATTCCGGCACTACCTACAGCTACTATCAAACTTCCGGCACGGCGACGCGCCAAGGGCTTGAGCTAGCGCTGAAGGGGCCTTTGACCGCCAAGACCGATTACAGCCTTGGTTACACCTATCTCGATTGGAGCAACCCTGACGGATTATCCTCCAGCTCTACTTGGAACTCGTCCTTTGGCAAGCACACGATCACAGCGGGGCTTGAAACCAAGCTGAACGACAAGTTTACCTTGGGTGCGGATCTTCGTCTTGTTGCAGATCGCCAGACCTTGCCCGATTATGGTGTGGTGAATGCGCAAATCTCCTACCAACTGGCAGAGGGTAAACAGGCCTATCTGCGCGTCGAGAACCTTTTGGACAAGCAATATGAGCTTTGGTCGGGTTATGGCACCTCGGATCGCGCCGTTTATGTCGGTCTGCGTGCGACGTTCTGATCGCACGCGTAGGGGGCTGTTTGTCCTATTGGCCGCGTCCCTTTGGGGCGCGGCTGTCGCATGGGCCGCGCGCGCCGCGCCCGCCCGTGTCGTCTCGATGAACCTGTGCACCGATCAACTGGCGTTGGCTCTGGCAGATCCGGGGCAGATCGTTTCGCTTAGTCATTTTGCGACCGATCCGGGCATGTCGGTGCATTGGAAGCAGGCTGAGGGTTTCCCGCTAAACTATGGTGGTGCAGAGGAAATATCGATCTTGCGTCCTGATTTGGTACTGGCAGATACATGGTCGAACCCCGATACTATTCGAATGCTCAAGACGCTGGGCATTCGCGTGGCGCAACTGCCGCCTTCGACCTCATTGCCCGAAATTCGCGCCCGCATCACCGAGATGGGCGCGTTGCTGGGCCACCCCGAACGCGCGGCCAAGATGTTGGCCGATTTCGATGCGCGTCTGGCTGCGATCAAGCGCCCGGCTAAGGGGTTGCGCGCGGCGGTGATCGGGCCGTCGGGCTATGGCTATGGGCCGCGCACGCTGGAGGGCCAAATCTTGGCGTTGGCGGGGTTTGACAATGTGGTCGGCGGGCCGGGGCTGGATTGGGGCGGGCGCCTGCCGCTGGAGGATCTGGTGATGGATCATCCCGATCTGGTGATTATCGGCGGCTCGCAAGGCGGTATGGGCACGAGCCGCGCGCAATCGGTACTAGATCATCCAGTGCTGCGCGATCTACCCAGCGTGCGCGGCTTGCGAGATGCCCGCTGGACCTGCGGCGCACCTGCGATGTTGGGCGCGGTGTCTGATCTGGCGGCACTGGGGCGCGAAATCGAACATGACAAGGCAAACCAATGAGTTATCGTGCGATCCTCATCTGTTTGGCGGTATTGGTTTTGGCGCTGTTTACCGCCTCGCTACTGATTGGGCCGTCGGGGATTTCTCCGCTGCAGGGCTTGGGGGCGCTGTTCTCGGGTGAGGGTGCGCCGGGGCTGGTGATGCGCGAACTCCGCCTGCCGCGCGCGCTGCTGGGCGTGGGGGTTGGGGCGGCACTGGGTCTGTCTGGGGCTGCGATGCAGGGGTTCTTGCGCAATCCACTGGCCGAGCCGGGGCTGATCGGCACCTCCGCGGGCGCGGCGCTTGGTGCGGTGATTGCCATTCAAACGGGGCTTTATGCCGTCTTCGCGTTGGCCTTGCCGTTGGCCGCTTTGGCGGGGGCGGGGGTGGCGGTGGCGCTGATCCTGACGTTGGCGGGTCGCGAGGGGCGCGCCTTGGTGCTAATCCTCGCGGGGATCGCTGTGTCGGCCTTGGCAGGGGCGGCGACGGCGCTGGTTTTGAACCTTGCGCCATCGCCCTATGCCGCAGCCGAGATCGTGTTTTGGATGATGGGCTCGCTTGCGGATCGCTCGATGACCCATGTGCTTTTGGCGACTCCGTTTCTGATTTTGGGGGCGATGATTTTACTGAAAACGGGTCCGGGGCTGGATGCGCTGAGCCTTGGCGAGGATGCAGCGTCCGCAATGGGAATTTCGCTCAAGCGGCTGCGTTTGCAGATCGTGTTTGGCACTGCGCTGATGGTGGGGGCGGCGACGGCGGTGGCGGGCGCGGTCGGTTTTGTCGGGCTTGTGGTGCCCCATCTGTTGCGCAAAGCGGTGGGGTCGCGGCCCTCGCGGTTGCTGCCCGCCTCGGCGCTTGGGGGGGCGGCGATGCTGCTGACCGCCGATATCGCCACGCGTGTGATTGCGCCAGAGCGCGACTTGAAACTTGGGGTGCTGACGGCGATCGTGGGCGCGCCGTTTTTCCTTGCGATGATCCGCAAGATGGGGCGCGAGACATGATGCTGAGCCTGCAAAACCTGACCGCGTTGCGCGGGCAATGCCCGGTGGTGGATGATATCACGGCCTCTATTGAGCCCGGCGAATTCATCGGCCTGATCGGGCCGAACGGCGCGGGCAAGACGACCTTGATGCGTGCGGCGTTGGGGCTGATTGCGCATCGCGGCGAAAGTTCGCTGGCGCAGCTTGATGCGATGGCGCGCGCGCGCGCGGCGGCGTGGTTGCCCCAAGCGCGCGAGATTGCTTGGGGGCTGTCGGTGGCCGAATTGGTGGCGCTGGGGCGGCTCCCGCATGGGCGTGATCAGCTTGGTGCGGGGGCGCATGCGGTTGATGCGGCCCTGACGCGGATGGGGCTGGAAAACTACCGGGAAAGGGCCGCGACGCAGCTTTCCGGCGGCGAGCAGGCCCGCGTTCTAATCGCGCGCGCATTGGCGCAGCAAAGCCCGCTGATCCTAGCGGACGAGCCAATCGCGGGTCTTGATCCGGCGGCGCAAATCGACACGATGGAGGTGTTTTCTGCGCATGCGCGCGCCGGTGGTGCGGTGCTGTGCTCGCTGCATGATCTGGGGCTGGCGGCGCGCCATTGCTCGCGCGTTTGGGTTATGGATCGTGGGCGGTTGGTGGCCGATGGTGCGCCCGCCGATGTGCTAAGCGAGGCGCTGCTGGCCGAGGTCTTTCACATCCGCGCGCATTTTCAAACGACCGCGCAAGGCCCTGTCTTTCAACCCCTTTCGACTTTGGATCGCTAATGGCTTTTCCGCCCGAACGTATCGTCTGTCTGACCGAGGAGACCGTTGAAACGCTGTATCTACTGGGCGCGCAGGACCGCATCGTGGGCGTGTCGGGCTATGCTGTGCGCCCCAAACAGGTGCGGCGCGAAAAGCCGCGTGTGTCGGCCTTTATCAGCGCTGACCTGCCCAAGATCCTCGTGCTGAAGCCCGATCTGGTGCTGACATTTTCCGACCTGCAAGCCGATATCGTGGCCGGATTGGTGCGTGAGGGCATCGCCGTGCATGCGTTCAATCAGCGCGATGTCGCGGGGATTCTCGACATGATCCGGCTGCTGGGCGCGATGGTGGGTCTGCCCGAGCAGGCCGAGACGCTGGTGGCCGGATATGAGGCGCGCCTTGGCGTGATTGCCGAAAAACCGCGCCTGTCGCGCCCGCGCGTCTGGTTTGAGGAATGGGACGAACCGCTGATCTCGGCAGTGGGTTGGGTGTCGGAACTGATCGAGATCGCGGGCGGGCAAGATGTGTTCGCCAATCTCGCGCGCGAGGGCAAAGCCCGCGACCGCATCGTCACTCACGCACAGGTGATTGCCGCCGCGCCCGAGGTGATTATCGGGTCGTGGTGTGGCAAGAAATTTCGCCCCGAGAAAGTTTCTTGCCGCGCGGGCTGGCAAAATGTGCCCGCCGTTGCGCAAAGCCGCCTGCATGAGGTCAAATCGACCCTAATCCTGCAACCCGGACCCGCTGCGCTCACCGATGGGCTGGATGCGCTGGAACGAGCAATCTGGGGCGCGCAGGGTTAGACCCTCGACTTCGGGCGGGGCAACGTTAGAGTGCCACCAAAGCTATGAAACAACCCCGGGGAGGGGGCATGTACACGCGATTTATTAGATTTTCGCCACTCGCCATCTGTGTTTTGCTAACGCTGATCGCTGTGATTGGGCTGTTTTTCAGCGATTGGTTTTTGCTGATTGCACTGATCTTCGGGGCGCTGTCGCTGCTTGGGGTCTATGACCTGATCCAGACGCGCCACGCAATCACGCGCAACTATCCAATTTTGGCGCATCTGCGCTTTTTGTTCGAAGAGATTCGGCCCGAGATCCGGCAATATCTGATCGAGAGCGATGATGACGAAGTGCCGTTTTCCCGCGCCACGCGTACCATCGTTTATCAGCGCGCCAAGGATATCGAAGATGCCAAGCCCTTCGGGACGCGGATGCGGGTGTCGGAATCGGGGTATCAGTGGATCACCCATTCGGTCAAACCGCGCCATATCGAAAATAGCGATTTCCGCGTTGAAATCGGTGGGCCCGATTGCACGCAGCCCTATAGCGCCTCGATCTACAATATTTCTGCGATGAGTTTCGGCGCGCTGTCGGCCAATGCGATCATGGCGCTCAATCAGGGGGCTAAGACGGGCGGCTTTGCCCATGACACGGGCGAGGGCGGGATTTCGCGCTATCACCGCGAGGCCGGGGGCGATCTGATCTGGGAGATCGGTTCGGGCTATTTCGGCTGTCGCAACCATGATGGTAGCTTCAACCCCGAGAAATTTGCCGAGCGCGCTAAGGGCGATCAGGTCAAGATGATCGAGATCAAGCTGTCCCAAGGCGCCAAACCCGGCCACGGCGGCATGCTGCCCGCGGCCAAGATCACGCCCGAAATCGCCGAGGCGCGCGACATTCCGATGGGGGTGGATTGCGTCTCGCCCGCCTCGCATTCGGCCTTTGATACGCCCCTCGAAATGATGCATTTCATCGCCAAACTGCGCGAGCTGTCGGGCGGCAAGCCGATTGGTTTCAAGCTGTGTGTCGGGCATCGGCGCGAATTCATGTGCATCGTCAAGGCGATGCTGGAAACCGGCATCACGCCCGATTTCATCGTTGTCGATGGCAAAGAGGGCGGCACGGGTGCAGCGCCGTTGGAATTCGCCAACCACATGGGCTTTCCGCTCGTCGAGGGGCTGGCCTTTGTACACAATACGCTGCGCGGCGCGGGGCTACGCGACAAGATCAAGATCGGCGCAAGCGGCAAGCTGGTCACGGCGTTTCACATCGCAAAAACGCTGGCGATCGGGGCGGATTGGGCGAACTCGGCGCGCGGCTTTATGTTTGCGGTGGGCTGTATTCAGGCGCAATCATGCCACACCAACCGCTGCCCGACTGGCGTGACCACGCAAGACCCGATCCGCCAGCGTGCGCTGGTGGTGCCAGACAAGGCCACGCGGGTTGCCAATTTCCACCGCAACACGATGAAAGCGCTGTCTGAAATGACGGGCGCGGCGGGGCTGACCCATCCGGGGCAATTCCTGCCCCATCACCTGCTGGTGCGCGTCACCGACCGCGATTTCAAGGTTGGCGACGAGGTCTATCCCTACATGCCCGAGGGCTTTTTGCTGCGCGAGGACGATGACCGCTTTGGCTATCTCAATCGCTGGCAACGCGCCCGCGCCGAAGCGTTCGAGCCCATCGATAGCGGGGTGTGAGGGAGACCTGACCTGCTGGGGTATGAAATCGGGGCGCGCGCATGAGTGCGTCCCGGGCGTGGCGATAGTCGGCTTAGAGCCCAACATGTGCGCGACTTGTAAAAACTAAATCGGTCTGACATCGTCAATCCACATCGGATTATGATTGATCAGAGCGCGCAAAAGGGAAACAAAATGCCTTATCCAGATTTCATCAAAGCATTTCCGAGTATTGACGTGCCGTTCCCCGACGATGTCGTGCAGACAGCTGTGGTGCAGTCCGATAATGGTCTGGTTGTCTTCTTCACGTTCCTTAAGGATATGGAACTTCCTCTACATTCTCATGGTGCTCAATGGGGTACCGTCGTGGAAGGTCAAATCGAGTTTACCATTGGTGGAGAGTCGAAGATTTACAGAGCCGGTGATAGTTACTCAATTCCGGCTGGCGTTGAACATGGGGCTTTCATTAAGTCCGGAACGCGCGTCATAGACGTCTTCGAAGAAGCTGATCGTTACTCAATCAAGCAGTAACGAGCCTCCGCTTCGTCCGCAAACCAACCCCAGCAGATGCCACACCACCCCACAGTTCTGCGCCCCTCAGGCGATGATCTTGGGATCATCCCCCATATCGAGACGCGGGAAAACGGTGCTTTCCAGAAGGCCTTTTTCAAAGCCGAACATGCCCCGCATCGCCCAGGCGGCATAGGCGCGTACGTCGGCGGTCGGCATCAGGTCGCGTTGTTCGAACAGGGCGTGATCGGCCAGACCGGGCCAGTGGCCATAGACGCGCCCGCCGCGAATGGCGCCGCCCGCCATGATCAGCGCGCCACCGGTGCCGTGATCGGTGCCCGCGGTGCCGTTTTCGCGCGCGGTGCGGCCGAACTCGGTCATCGCGAGCACCGTGGTTTTGCCCCAGTCGCGCCCCAGCCCGGATTTCAGCGCAAGGATCGCGCCTGACAGATCGCTTAGCCGCCCGGCCAACACGTTGCGCTGGTTGCGATGGGTGTCCCAGCCGCCAATCGAGAAGGTGGCAATGCGGGTATCCTCGCGCAGCCGACGCGCCGCAAAAGTCGCCAGTTGCGCTGCCTGCCCCTTGATCGCAGGGCGGGTCATGCCATTTCGGGCTGCGTCTTTTTCGACCTCAAGGCGCGCGGAAATGTCGATCGCTTCTTGGGCGGCTGCGTGAAACAGCGGGTCGTCTTCGTAGATGCGTTCCAGCAGGCGCTGGCTTTGATCGCTCAGGCGCAGGTGCGTTTTTGGGGCCCAGCTCATCGAGGGGGCAGAACCTTCGATCACCTTCATTTCGTCGCGCCCGACCGCGTAGGCGGTGTCGGATTTCAGATCGGGCATCGCCTGTATCATCCGGTTCAGCCAGCCATCGCGCACCTGTGGTTGAGGCACGTCCAGCCCGGTTCCAGCCTCAAGGATGTCCTGCCCGTCGAAATGGCTGCGCTTGTCACGATAGGGCGTTGCAACCGCATGGGCAAAGCCCAGCTCGCCCGCTTTCCAAAGCGGCATCAGATCGGCCATCGCGGGGTGGAGCGCGTAGAAATCATTCAGCGCGGGGCCGGTTTGACCGTCCGTCAGGCTGGCGTGGCGGTAGCTGGCGTAATCAGGATCGCCAATCGGGCGCACCACATCCAGCCCGTCCATCGCGCCGCGCAAGATGATCACGACAAGGCGCTCATCTCCGGGGGCGGAGGCAAAGGTCACGGGGCTGAGCAGTGGCCAAGCCGCAGCCGAACACCCGATCAGCGAAGCAGAGCGCAAGAACAGACGGCGCGAGAGCGGGCGGGCAGGTTTCTGTGTCATAGCGAGCCCCCTTAGCGGCGGTTGTAATCGGCAGAGGCAAGGATCAGACCGATCCCCTCGCGTTTGCTTTCGGCGCGTGCGGCGGCTTGGATCAGCGTAGGGCTGGCAGCATCACCCAAGGCGCTGTGGACGAAATCTCGTGGATCGGGCAGGTAGCGCTCATACAGCGCGGCTATCCGCATTGCCCAACTGATCCGCGTGGCCAGTGCTTGCGGCGTGATCCACGCGCTGGCGTCTTCGGCCCAGCCGTTGGGGCCAAGCGCCTTGTGATAGGGTTGACCCATCGCGCGCAGCGGGGCGACGATCCATGAGCGGGTCTTCTTCTCATCGAGGTCAGCGATCATGTTGGCGGGCGGGGCGATGGCACGCAGAGACGCGGCCATGAAATCCCAAGGCTGGCGCACTTTGCCTCCAAGCGGCCCCCAAGCGGCGGGGTGCTCAAGCATCGCCGCGTAAGTGGCACGCAGGTCGCTGTCATGGGCGAGATAGGCGCTGGCGATGTGGGTGACCAAATCGGGATCGGGCTGATCGGCCACGAAATGCACCGCCAGTTTATGCGCCAGATGATGCGCTGTCGCGGGGTTGAGAGCGATGTCATCAAGGGCTGCGTAGATGTCAGACAGCTTGGCCGGGGTCTTGCCGCCATAGTGCTGTCCCAGTACCAATTCGGCCCCCGGCTGCGCCCAGTCGGTATGAAAGACAAAGCCTTGTTCGGCGTTGAACCCCAGCCCGGTCAGCAGCTTGGCGAATTGGCGCACGTCCTCTTGGGTGTAGGGCGCGGCAACGCCCAAAGTGTGCAGCTCCAACACTTCGCGGCCTAGGTTCTCGTTCAGCCCGGCATTCTTGCGTTTCTTGGCATAGGCGCTTTGAGGCCCGACAGAGCGGGTCTGATCAAGATACAGCAACATCGCCGGATGGGTCACCGCAGCGCGCAACATTTGCGCGAATGTGCCCGTCAGATGGGGGCGAATCGCCTCTTTTGCAAAAGCGTCTGGGGCGGTTGCGGTCACGCCGGTCTTTCCGATCACGGTAAAGTGATTGCACCAAAAATACTGCAACCTCTCGCGCAATCCCTGCGGCGAAAGGCTGGCGCGTGCAAGCTGTGCGCGCAGACCGACAAGCATCTGATCATTGACGCGTTTGCGTGTCGCTTTGATGCGTTTCTGGGCACTCTCATCGCCATCGCGCACGGCCTTGCGCGCCGCCCGCATGTCGCTCATTTGCTGGCGCATAAATTCTGTGCCGCTCAGGGGCCAGCGCAATGCTGCGGTATCGGGCGCGTCAAGCTGGGCAAGCAGAGCCTGCGTATCGGTTGGGGAGGATTGATCTGGGCTAAGCCCATAGCCATAGCGGATCGCCGCGATTGTAGAAACGTCTTTCGTGCCGGCCATTCCAGGCACCCCTTCCAAAAAATTATGCGGACCCGATGGCCCGATATCGCGGCTCTCACGACCATAGGTAAGCGCACGAAACCTGCTTGCCTAGCACACTTGCGTGGTCCTCGCCTAAACGTGCCAAGGCGCGCTGACGCTGCGCTGCAGCGTGTAAAGCCGTTGAATGCCTCACGCGTTCTTGTATCATCATGTTTGAATATGTTCTCATGGGGGAAAGGGAGACTGCCATGCGAGAGGCTCCAAAACCATTTTGGTCACCGCTCAGCGCGGGAATTGTGCTGGGTTTGGCTTTGCTTTTGACGTTTGTGATTACCGGCCACGGGCTGGGCGCATCCGGGTTTGTCACGCGATTCGCAGCGCAAGCCAATGAATGGGTCGCACCGACCGCGACTGCGGAAAACGCCTATTTCGGGCCGTTCATGAAGGCGGGCAATCCGCTGATGTCATGGATCACCTGGGAAGTCGTGGGCGTGCTGATCGGCGCGTTTCTGGGGGCCAAAGGGGCCGGACGGATCTCGGTCAAGGTGGAACGTGGTCCGTCAACCTCTAGCGGCAACCGGCTGGTCTACGCGCTGATCGGCGGCGCGCTGGTGGGCTTTGGTGCGCGTCTGGCGCGAGGCTGTACCTCGGGTGTGGGCCTGTCGGGCGGGGCAACGCTTGCCGTGGCAGGTTTCGTGTTCCTGATCGGATTTTTCGCGGCGGGCTTTGCCGTGTCCTTTCTTATGCGGAGGGTTTGGCAATGAGCATTCCGTTCTATGATGGCGGCGTGGCCGCAGGTCTGCTGTCGGGTGTGTTGTTTGGCTACGCACTTGAGGCGGCCGGTTTCGGCAGCCCGCGCAAGCTGACGGCGCAGTTTTCGCTACGCGATTTCTCGGTGTTCAAGGTGATGTTCACCGCCGTTCTGGTCTCGGCAATCGGGCTCTATATTCTGCGCTCGATGGGGATGATGGCAGGCAATGCGGTCTTCATTCCAACGCTGTTCTTCTGGGCGATCCTTGCGGGTGGCCTGCTGATCGGGGCCGGGTTCGCATTGGGCGGCTATTGTCCGGGCACGTCGGTTGTCGGCGTGGCTTCAGGGCGTATCGACGCGGTCGTTTTCGGCGTCGGCATGGTGCTGGGCACTTCGGCTTTCGCTTGGGTTTATGAGCCGCTGATGGGCTTTTACATGGCCGGACAAGGCCCGGCGGCGCAAACCTTGCCGCAGCTTTTCGGCCTGCCTGAATGGGTGGTCCTGCTCGTGCTTGTCATTCTTGCGGCAGTCGGTTTCCGCCTTGGCACGATGATGGAGCGTGCGCGCGGGGGGCCGTTGACGGCCGAAGAGGTCTGCGCGCCCGATGACGAGGCCGATGATCTGACCATGACCGCAGCCACGCGTCAGGCGTGATCTATGGTCAACGTATTTGACGATTTTTGAGGGAGGAAAGACTGATGAAACTGAAAAAGACCAAGACTCGTAAAAGCCTGCTGCGCGCAGCGATGGTGCCGGTCACGGCGCTGGCGATGAGTGCTGCTGTGCCGATGACTGCTTCGGCGCAGGCAACCAACCCCTGTGCCCCCGCCGCAGCGGTCAATCCTTGCGCCCCGGCGGCAGCGCCGAGCAATCCTTGCGCACCGGGTGCGGCGGCAGCCAACCCTTGTGCGCCGGGTGCAGCGGCCGCAAAAGCCGCCGATGCGGCCCCGATGGCCAAAGGTCCCTTTGACACCACGGTCAAGGCCACTCAGGCGCCCTATGGCAACGAGATGCCCAATATCGTGGTGAACTACCTGCGCGCCTCGCCCTATATTGGCACGGGCGGCTTTATCGACCCCACGGGCATCCCAATGCTGAAAATGTTGGGCTTCAAGACGGTCGTCAGCCTGCTTAAACCCGATGAGGGCGCGCCCAATGAGGGGGAATTGGTGAAAAAGGCCGGGATGAACTACATCCACATCGCCGTCCCCACCAAAGCGCCGACCGCGGATCAAGTTGCGGAATTTGCCAAGATTGCTGATGATCCCGCGAACTACCCGATCCTTCTGCATTGCGAAAGCTCCAACCGTGTGGGCGCGATGTGGGCGCTGTATCGTGCCTCCAAGGGCGTACCCGCCGAAATCGCCGTCGAAGAGGGACGTCAGGTTGGTCTCAAGACCTCACGCGAGGCACAGGTGCGCAAAGATCTGGGCTTGCCGCCGCTCTGATGGGTTGATTTTATGACAAAGACGGGACCGGTCGGTTGGCCGGTCCCGTTTGTATATATAGGGCTGAAATCGGGTGAGGGGTGGCATGGGTCATATTGCAAAAGGCGCTTCAAAAATCGCTCTGCCGGCGTTTAACAAACTGCCTCGTGCGCGGCTTGAAGAGATGCATGATGCCGCTGAAACGGTGATCGAATGCGAAACCGTTTTGCGCAAATCTGGGATGAGTGTGGTCTCGGAAGTGCTGCGCGATCAAGGCACGTTCACCACATGGGAGCGTTATCCCAAGGGCGACATCTTTGATCCCGATACCCATTGCCAGTATTTCTATCATGCCCATGCCGCTGAAGAGATGATCACGGGCGAGAACGGCCATTTTCATCTGTTTGTGCGCCCTGATGCGTTGGCTCCGGGCCTTGCGCCTTGGGACTTGCCGGGGGCGAAAATCCCCGAAGATCCCGCTGCGCGGTTTGCCCATATCGGCGCGATCAGTGTGAATGCCAAGGGCACCCCGTTGCGTATTTTCACCACCAATCGCTGGGTCACGGATGAGACCTTTTATCGCGCGAACGATGTGATCGGATTGCTTGATCATTTCACGATTGAACTGGCGCATCCCAACTGGGCGGTGAACCTGTGGCTGAGTGCGATGGTCGCGCTTTATCGTCCGCAATTTGAGGCGCTGTTGCGCGCGCGCGATGCCCGGATCGAGGCGTGGCTTGAGGCGCATCCCGACAGTGCAGTGCTGGAAGATCGCGGCTTGCAAAACACCTCGGAAGTGGTGATCGACCCGCATTGGCAGATCACCGCGATTGAGGCTGAACTCGACCTTTAGACCTCTTGCATGAGACGCCAGCGGGTCTCGGCCATGCTTTGGCTGATCATGCCGGGGATCAGTAGCGCGTCGATCAGCCACCACAGCCCAACCAGCGCCAGTGGGATATAGCCAATCAGGATCGGTGCCAGCAACGTGCCTAGCCCCGTCATCAACAGCATAATCACGCCCGAGCCGACGCGCCCCAGATACATCCGGTGCACGCCCAGCATCGGCAGGAAAAACCAAAGCGCATAAGCGGCGAGCGCAGATTTCTTTTCATTGGCGACGCGCTGTTCCACATAGAGGGCGCGGGTGTCGTCTCGTGTCATGTTAAGCCTCGTTACATTGTCTGGTCTCGATATGGGAGCCCTTGCACGCGATACAAGCCCGCCCGCGCAAAAAGGTGGCTTGCCGGAAGGGGGATTGCGCGCCAATCTGGCGAGATGGAGCCGATCTTGCAAACCTCGCTCAGCTTTGCCCGGTGGGTAGATGCGCGCACGCGCGGACTGCCCGGCGTGGTGCCCTTTGCGCTTGAAAACTGGCTTGAGGTCGATAGCGCTTATGGCGCGCAGATGGCGCTGCGTGAGCGGCTACTGAGCGAGACGCCTGATGAGGTGCATGCCCTTGCGCCTTGCGCGCAGGCGGCGGCGGTCGAACTGTATGAGATGATCGTGGCGCTGCTGCCGGAGCTTGGGTTTGATCTGCAGAGCGACGTGGCGATCTGCCCTGACGGGCGGGTGGTGAGGCTGGAGCGCGACCAGCCGCTGATGACGCTGGGCCGCCTTGTGCAAGAGGATCTGTGCCTGCTGCAATCGGACCCCGAGGCGACGGGGCAGGGCGAGCATGTGCTGACTGGCGCCGTGTTGTGCTTTCCCTCGGGCTGGCGGTTACGCGAAAAATTCATGCGCGCAATGATGCGCATTCACGAACCGATCGAGGTTTACACCGACGATCTGGGTCGGCGCGTGCAGCGATTGATGGATGGGGTGCAGCCGGGGCGCGGATTGATGCGCGGTACGGCGTCCCATTCCGACGCATTTTTGGCCGATCCGCGCTCGGAATACCACTATACGCATGGCAGTATCGCGTCGCAGTTCATCCGGGTTGAGCGGCAGGGATTGGTCCGCTTGCCAAAGACCCGGGCCGTGGCATTCTCAATCCACACCCAGATCGTGCGCCCCAAGGCGCTGAGCGCCGAGCAATCCGCGCTGCTGGCTGAATTCCCGATCCGCGTGGCAGATTGAGGGGCTGCGTGGAATTTGCCTTTATTCAGCGTTGTTGCCGGGCGAGCGCCCCCTCCATCTGAGCCAATGCGACCTGCGCGCCTTACAAATCGGGAGGCGCGACCCCATATTGTCTTTAGAGGTGCGATTTTTGTCGTGCCAATGAAAGGCATCCCAGATGACCATGTTCTCCATGAAGCCGAAATTCGATCTTGCCGCATTCCTCGCAGAGCCTGCCCCCGTCGGTCAGGCGAGGTCTCGTGGCGCAAGGCGTCAAGGTTTCCAGTTTCAACCCGCAGCGACATCGCAAGTTGCGCCCAAGGCTAAGCCAGCGAAAGAGAGCGGACCGGACGCGGACAAGACCTGATCCGCAGCGGTTTCGGGTTTCCCGCCCAAAGTTATCATGCAAAAGGCCCCGCAATCGCGGGGTCTTTTCATAGCACGTCAGCGGATCAGACGGCGGGAACGCCAGCGCCCATCTGGCTCGTCAATTGCGCGCGCATCTCTTCACGCGATCGGCTAGCCATTGAAGGGATCAGGAAAGCATCGACGAGCACCCAGATTCCGAGCGCGATTAGCAACGCGATCCCGATATAGACGACAAGTGTCAGCCATCCCAGAATGAAGAGTGCAAGCTGCGCAATGCCGGTTCCGGTTTTGCCCATGTAAAAGCGATGCACGCCCAAGCCACCGAGAAAGAACCAGAGAAGATAGGCGACGGTGGTGGATTTCCCGTCATTTGTGATGCGTTGTTCAATCAGCATTTGCTGTTCGGTCGATAAAGTCATTTTGGCCTCATGAAAATAATGTCTCGATGAGGCTGGATCGCACGGCTCCGTGATCGGAGCGTGGAAACTTTAGGGCAAGTAAAAGAAAAAGCCCGTGGTTTCCCACGGGCCTTTCCAATTCTCTCAACGCTGAAATCAGGCTTTGGCCAAATTCCGCAGCACGTAGTGCAGCACGCCGCCATTGCGCAGGTATTCGATTTCGACCGCAGTATCGATCCGGCTTTTGAGCTGGATTTCCTTGGTCGAACCATCGGCGTATTTGATCGTGCAGGGCACGATGGATTGCGGTTTGATATCGCCTTCCAGCCCGGTGATCGTGACCTCTTCCGCGCCCGTCAGGTTCAGATCCTTGCGGGTCTGGCCTTCGGTGAACTCGAACGGGATCACGCCCATGCCAACAAGGTTCGAGCGGTGGATACGCTCAAAGCTTTCCGCGATCACGGCCTTGACGCCGAGCAGGTTGGTGCCCTTGGCCGCCCAGTCACGCGACGAGCCCGCGCCATACTGTTCGCCACCAAAGATCACCAGCGGCTTGCCCAGTTCCTGATAGGCCATCGCAGCGTCGTAGATCGAGGTCTGCTTGCCATCGGGGCCCTTGGTGTAGCCGCCCTCGACGCCGTCCAGCATCTCGTTCTTGATGCGGATGTTGGCAAAGGTGCCGCGCATCATGACTTCGTGGTTGCCGCGACGCGAACCGTAGGAGTTGAAGTCTTTCGGTGCGACCTGACGCTCGACCAGATATTTGCCCGCGGGCGTATCGGGTTTGAACGAACCCGCTGGCGAGATGTGGTCGGTGGTCACGAAATCGCCCAGCACGGCCAGAATGCCCGCGCCCTTGACGTCCGAGATCACGCCAGCTTCAGCCGACATGCCTTGGAAATAAGGCGGGTTCTGGATGTAGGTCGAGGTCGGCGGCCAGTCATAGGTCTCGCCACCTGACACTTCGACGCCCTGCCACTTTTCGTCGCCCTTAAAGACATCGGCATATTTCTCGATGAACTTGTCGCGGGTGACGACTTTTTGCACGAGATCGGCAATTTCCTTGTCGGTCGGCCAGATATCTTTGAGATAGACATCCTTACCATCGGGCGTCTGCGCCAGCGGCTCGGAGGTCAGGTCGATATTCATGTCACCTGCCAGCGCATAAGCCACCACGAGGGGCGGTGATGCGAGGTAGTTGGCACGCACATCGGGGCTGATGCGCCCTTCAAAGTTGCGGTTGCCCGACAGAACCGAGGTTGCGATCAGATCATTGTCGTTGATCGCCTTGGAGATTTCGGGCTGTAGCGGGCCGGAGTTGCCGATACAGGTGGTGCAGCCATAGCCCACAAGGTCAAAGCCGACTGCGTCGAGATCTTCTTGCAGGTTTGCGGCCTCAAGATATTCCGACACGACCTGCGAGCCGGGTGCGAGCGAGGTTTTCACCCAAGGCTTGCGGTTCAGCCCCAGCGCGCGGGCTTTGCGCGCCACAAGACCAGCCGCGATCATCACGTAAGGGTTCGAGGTGTTGGTGCAAGACGTGATCGAGGCGATCACGACCGAGCCGTCACGCAGTTCGTAATCTTCGCCTTCAACCTTGGCGGTCTTGGCTTGGATCGTTTTCGTCGGGATCGGTCCTTCGGCAGCCATGTCATGCGCGGCTTCCGAGCTGTCCTTGCCACGGAACTCGTTGATCACGTTCTCGAACGCCGCCGCAGCGGTGGTCAGCGGCAGATAATCTTGCGGGCGTTTGGGGCCCGAGATTGCCGGTACGATCGTGCCCATGTCGAGTTCCAGCGTGGACGAGTAGATCGGTGCGTAATCCGCGCCGCGCCACATGCCGTTGGCTTTGGCGTAGGCTTCGACCAGCGCGATGCGGTCCTTGTCGCGACCGGTCTGCTCCAGAAAGCGCAGGGTCTCGTCATCGACCGGGAAGAAGCCGCAGGTTGCGCCATATTCCGGGGCCATGTTGGCGATAGTCGCACGCTGTGCCAGCGGCAGGTGATCAAGGCCTTCGCCGTAGAATTCGACGAATTTGCCAACCACGCCATGGGCGCGCAGCATTTCGACAACTTTCAGCACGAGGTCGGTACCGGTGGTGCCTTCGACCATCGCACCCGTCAGCTTAAAGCCCACAACCTCGGGGATCAGCATCGAGATCGGCTGACCCAGCATACCGGCTTCGGCCTCGATCCCGCCAACACCCCAGCCCAGAACGGCCGCGCCGTTGACCATGGTGGTGTGGGAATCGGTGCCCACCAGCGTATCGGGATAGGCGACCTGAGCGCCGGTCTGATCCTTGTCGGTCCAGACGGTCTGGGCCAGATATTCCAGGTTCACTTGGTGACAGATGCCGGTGCCCGGCGGCACAACGCGGAAGTTTTCAAACGCGGTCTGCCCCCATTTGAGGAACTGGTAGCGCTCGATGTTGCGCTCATATTCGCGGTCCACGTTCATCTGGAACGCGCGCGGGTTGCCGAACTCGTCGATCATCACCGAGTGGTCAATGACCAGATCCACGGGAACCAGCGGGTTGATCTTTTGCGCATCGCCGCCAAGGCCCTTGATGCCGTCGCGCATTGCGGCCAGATCGACCACGGCGGGAACGCCGGTGAAGTCCTGCATCAAGACGCGGGCGGGGCGATAAGCGATCTCGCGCGGGTTTTTGCCACCCTGCGCGGCCCATTCGCCAAACGCTTTGATGTCATCGACCGAGACGGTGAACCCGTCATCTTCAAAGCGCAGCAGGTTTTCCAGCACCACTTTCAGCGAAGCGGGGAGCTTGGAAAAATCGCCCAAGCCTGCCTCGGTGGCGGCTGGGATCGAATAATAGGTGAATTTACTAGCGCCGACGTTTAGCTCGCGGCGTGTCTTGGCAGAGTCTTTACCGGTGACGATGGGCATGAAATGGCCTCCCTTCATGGGTCCTAAGGGTGTCGCTGCAACAGTGTTTGCCCCAAGCGGGGCGCGCGTTCAAGAGGCTCACACCATTTTTTGTATACCATTGCACACAAACGTGGCGGGATCAGGCGGAAAATCGCATGAAACAGGCGCTGCGCATGATTTTGCCTAAGAGAGTCACAGTTGTGCAAAGAAAACTCGCAAAACCTTGATTGGCTCTGGTGCGGACGTCAACGCTAGATATAACAACGGGAGTTTCGAGAAGAGGTTCAATGGTACGCGTCGGGATCAGTGCGTCGGGAATGGTCTGTCTTGCTTTGGCAGTCGGCGGTTTTTTGTTGCCAGCTGATGGTTTCGCGCAATCGTCCCCCGCAGCCCCGTCCACGCAAGCGCCCGAAACGCAAGCCGTCAAACCCGATTCTCCACCAGAAATGAAGCGTCGCGCCTCAGAGGCGATAGTGGGCACGATGGCGGGCAATAGCACGCCCGCCCATAGCCCCGTCGTGGTCGAACTGTTCACCTCGCAGGGGTGTTCGTCTTGTCCGCCCGCAGATGCGCTGTTTCAGACATATGCCGATCGTGACGACGTGATCGCGCTCGCGTTGCATGTCGATTACTGGGATTATCTGGGCTGGAAAGACCCCTTTGGCAAAGCCGAATTCACTGCGCGCCAAAAGGCTTATGCCCGTGCAGCCCGACAGCGCACCGTTTATACGCCCCAGATGATTGTGGGCGGTACGACGGCGCTGGTTGGCGTGCAGAAAGACGAGTTGAAGACCGCAATCGCGAAACAAAGCGGTGAACCCGAACCGGTTGATCTAAAGATTAGCGGCTCGGACGGGAATTATCAGATCATGCTGTCGGCCGATCCGCCGCTGAGCGCGCCTGCTGTCGTGCAGATCGTGCGCTACATGCCTGAGGCACGCGTTGCCATTCTGCGCGGTGAAAACGCCGGGCAGACGATTGATTACCGCAATATCGTGACTGAATGGCACGCGATTGCAGAATGGGATGGCAAGACGAAAACCCAGATCAAGGTTGATCTGGATGGCGATGATCCGGGCGTTGTGATTGTTCAGGCGGCGCAACCGGGGCAGGGCGTGCCGCTGCCGGGCAAGATATTGGCCGCCGGTCGGCTGGATTAAGCTGCTTAACGCTGCTTCCAGCGGCGATGTATCCAGAACCACTGATCCATATGATTGCGCACCTGTGCCTCTAGCGCATCGTTGAGCGACTGCGACATGGTTTCGGGATCGCTGTGGGGAATTGGGGCCTCGACCACGATGCGAAAGCTGAGTCCGTCTTTCTGGCGGATCGCATAGACCGGGATCAGGTCGGCCTTCATCTTCAGCGCCATTTCCGCTGCCGATAGAGGCGTTCGCGCGGGCTGGCCGAAAAAGGTCAGATCGGCGCCACGCCTGAAGTATTGATCAAAGCCAAACGCGACCATTCCGCCATCGCGCAGGAATTTCATCATCTCGGCCAGACCACGACGCGAGCGCGAAAACAGCGGCTCGGCAATGGCGGAGATTGCGGCGACGTATTGCTCGTTAAAGGCGCGGTTGTTCATCGGGCGATAGATCGCGCCCACGCGGTAGCCCCGCGCTGACAGCGCTGCGCGCCACGCGTCGTAATTGCCAAAATGCCCGACCGCCAGCACCACGGGACGACCCTGAGAATGGGCCAGTGCCAGCGCCTCGGCACCGGGGCCTTCAATGGGGAGATCGCGCACGCGGACGAGGAATTCTTCGCCAGAATAAATCTCGGCGAGCATCCGGCCCAGCCGGTCGGGCACGGCGCGTTCAAGGCGTTTGACCTCGGCATCGGGCAGGTCGGGGCACGTCAGCGCAAGGTTTTCGCGTATCCTGCGTGTAAACCCCAGCAAGGGTGCTGCGCGCGAAACCAGACGCCCGGCCAGCGGAATGCGCCGCTCATAGGGTAGCATTTGGACCAGCTTCATCACCGTCACGAAAACGGCGTTGGACAGGCGGTCGGAAAAGGAGGGGGTGTCGTTTTTCATCGCGGACTGACTGTTGCAAGGCGCGCCGCGCGGCGCTCTCGCGACCAGACATAAAGCCCCGCGCCGATGATCACAAGCGCTCCGAGGATGGTCGCGCCATCGGGGAGTTGATCAAACATCAGCCAACCCCAGAACGAGGCGAATATCAGGCCCGAATAGCCAAAGGGCGCCAATGTGCCCGCCTCGCCCAGCGAAAACGCGCGGATCAACAGGAACTGGCTAAGGCTGCCCGCCAGCCCGAGGCCCGCAAAAATCCACAGATCCCCCCAAGCGATGGGCTGCCAGATGAAGGGCAGGGCCAGCGAGGACAGCGCCAGCCCGACCAGAGAAGACCAGAGCTGCGAGGTCGCCGCGCTATCGCCGCGCACCTGCCGTGTCAGCAGAACCGCGCCTGCAAAGCTGAACGCCGCCGCCAGTGCCAGTAGGGCTGCGGGATGAAACATGCCGGTGCCGGGACGCAGGATGATCATCGCGCCCACAAAGGCCACTGCGATCCCGAAGATGCGATGCACGCCCAGCCGCTCACCCAGAAACAGCGCCGCGCCGAGCGTCACGATCACCGGGTTCAGATCGCCCAAAGCCGTGGCCTGCGCCAAGCCGATATAGCGCAGCGCAAAGAAGAAGGCGACAATCGCACCCATCTGGAACAGCGCCCGCCCGGCCTGTAATGCGGGTTGGTGGGTGCGCAGCCTGCGCGGCACCGAGCGCCCGAAGATCGCCCCCAATACCAGCGCATTTACCGCGAACCGCGCCCAGACGATCAGCAGTGGATGATAACCCTGACCCAGCAGCTTGGCGAACGCATCCATCAGGGTCAGCATCGAAAATGCGCCCAGCATGAAGACCACCGCCAGACCGGGTCGGTCGGGATGAAAAGAGGGGGCCACGCCGGGCCCCCTCGAAACGGTCTTGATGGTGGGCTGTGCCATCAGAGGAGGGCTTTGACCTTGTCGGCCACGGCCTCGGGGGTGATGCCGAACTTTTCATACAGCTCACCTGCGGGGGCAGAGGCGCCAAAGCGGTCCATACCGACAAACCCGGCCTTGGCCTCGCGGCCCCGCTCGCCCAGCAGCCAGCGATCCCAGGGTTGGCGCACGGCGGCCTCGACGGCGACACGCACCGAATTGGGCGGCAGGATGCGCTTGCGATAGCTTTCGTCCTGCTGCGCGAACAGCTCCATGCAGGGCATCGACACGACCCGCGTGCCAATTGCTTGCGCTTGCAGGATCTCGCGCGCTTTCATTGCGATTTCCACCTCAGACCCGGTGGCCATCAGGATCGCCTGACGCTTGCCATCGGCCTCGGCGATGACATAGGCGCCCTTCGCCGTCAGGTTTTGCGGTTTGTACTCGGTGCGCAGCGTGGGCAGGTTTTGCCGGCTTAGCGCCAGAACCGAGGGCGTGCCCTCTTGGCTCATCGCGATTTCCCATGCCTCGGCGGTTTCCACCACATCGGCAGGGCGGAAGGTCAGCGTGTTGGGCGTGGCGCGGCAGATTGCTAGATGCTCTACCGGTTGGTGGGTCGGGCCATCCTCGCCCAGACCGATGCTGTCATGCGTCATGACATAGACGGTGGGCACTTTCATCAATGCAGACAGGCGCATCGCCCCGCGCGCGTAATCGGTAAAGCAGAAGAACGTCCCGCCATAGGGGCGCACGCCGCCATGCAGGAACAGACCGTTCATCGCCGCCGCCATACCATGTTCGCGGATGCCGTAATGGATGTAGCGGCCTTTGCGATTTTCCGGGTTGAAGACCGTCATTTCCTTGGACTTCGTCAGGTTCGAGCCGGTCAGATCGGCCGATCCGCCAATCGTCTCGGGGCAGGCGGGATTGATCACGCCCAGCACCATTTCGCTGGCTTTGCGGGTGGCGACCTTGGGGGCGGCCTCGGCTTGTTCTTTCTTGAAATTGCGGATCGCGCCGACCAGTTTCTTGGATACACCGCCGGTCATGATCCGAGTGAACTCGGCTTGCTTATTGGCCGACAGCTTGGCGAAACGCTCTTCCCAGTCACCGCGTTCAACCGAACCACGGCTGCCGATTGCGGCCCAAGCCGATTTCACATCTGCAGGAATCTCGAACGGGCCGTAATCCCAGCCATAGATCGCCTTGGTGCGTGCAATTTCTTCATCGCCCAAGGGCGCGCCGTGTGCGGAATAGCTGTCCGCCTTGTTGGGCGCGCCAAAGCCGATGATGGTTTTGCAATCCACCAGAACCGGACCCTTGGCTTTCTTGGCTTCGGTCAGCGCGCGGTCGATATCCACCGGATCGTGACCGTCACAATGCAGTACCGTCCAGCCCGAGGCGGCAAAGCGCGCGCGCTGATCGGTTTTGTCCGACATAGAAACACGCCCGTCGATGGTGATGTCGTTATTGTCCCACAGCAAGATCAGGTTGCTCAGCTCTTGCATGCCAGCCAGACCGATGGCCTCTTGGCTGATCCCCTCCATCAAGCAGCCATCGCCCGCGATCACCCAAGTGCGGTGATCGACCAGCTTCTTACCCCACTGCGCGCGCAGCGATTCCTCGGCAATCGCCATGCCCACGGCCGTGGCGATGCCCTGACCGAGCGGGCCGGTCGTGGTTTCCACCGCATCAAGCAGGAAGTTTTCGGGGTGGCCCGCCGTCAGCGCGCCCATCTGGCGGAAATTTTTGATCTGTTCGAGCGTGACCTGTTGATCGCCCGAAAGGTGCAGCAGCGCGTAAACCAGCATCGAGGCATGGCCTGCCGACAGCACAAAACGATCGCGATCAGCCCATTTCGGCGCGGCGGCGTCAAATTTCAGGTGTTTGGAAAACAGCACGGTGGCCACATCGGCCAGACCCATCGGTGCGCCGGGATGCCCGGAATTGGCGGCTTGCACCGCGTCCATCGCCAGCGCGCGGATCGCGGAGGCCAATTTCCAATGTTCGGGATGGGCCTTGCGCAGCTCTTCGATATCCATGACGGTTCCTTTCAGGCAACTGAGGGGCGTTTGCGCCCTCTGATAGCAGGGATCGGGGCAAGATCAAGCTTGGCCCACAAGTGCTTGAGGCAAAAGGGTGGGCTTGGGGTGCGCAACAGGGTTAAACTGTGCGAAATCCCGCCCTCGAAGGCGATTCGATGCAAGAGCGGGACATCTGATCGATGAGGAGGCGCGTATGAGCGAGATTGCCGAATACGAACGCCGTATCTCTTTTGCGCTCGAGCGTATCGGGCGTGGAGTTGAGGTGCTGGCGCAAAAACGGGTCGCATCGGCTGCGGAGCCAGAGCCCGCGATTAAATCCGACCCGATATTGCCCCAAGCCGAGATCGAGCCCCCCTTAGAGGCGATTGCGCCAGCCGCCGAACCGGATGCAACCGTCGCAGAGGTTGCGCAGTTGCAAGCCGCGCTGGAGGCCGAGCGCGAAGCCAATGCGCAGCTGTCTGAACGCGTGCGCGCGATCCGCGAGAAACAGGACACCACGCTGAACGCGATGGAGCGCAAATACGGGGCTGCCGTGCGTGCCCAAGAAGCCGCGTTCAAAGAGGTGGCCGCTTTGAAGGCGGCGAACTCGGCGCTGATTGCGTCCAATCGCAAGCTGATGGATGAGGGCGTGGCCTTTTCGGAAGAGGGATTGATGGCCGAATTGACGGCCCTGCGCGCGGCCCGCGCCAGCGAGGCCAATGAGTTGGGTGATATTATTGACGGGCTTGCGCCGATCCTTGCGGCGAACGAAGAGGAGGCGCAAGATGCCTGATCTGACCATTTCCATCGGGGGGCGCGAGTTTCAGGTGGCCTGTCAGCAGGGCGAAGAGCATTTCCTGCGCACCGCCGCTTTGATGCTGGACAACGAGGCACAGGTCCTGCTGGGCCAGATCGGGCGAATGCCCGAGACGCGAATGTTGCTGATGGCGGGTCTGATGCTGGCCGATAAGGCCGCCGGCATCGAGGATCAGCTACGCGAGGCAGAAAACATGGCAGGCGAGCTACAAGCCCGGATCGACGAGCTGCAGGCTAATCCCGCGCAGGTCGAAGTCGCGGTGGTGCCCTCGGAGGTGACCGACTCGCTGGCCGAGATCGCCGCACGTGCAGAGGCCTTGGCCGACCGGGTTGAGGAACAGGCATGAGGCCGTTTCTCTGTGTGCTGTGTCTGCTGCTGGCCGCACCGGCTTTTGCGCAAGATGCCCCGTCCGCGCCTGAACGCTTGGCTCCGCTGACCGATTCCGTCGCCGCAGATGGCGTGATTACGCGCATCTATAGCTGTGAACGTGGTGCGCGCGTGCCAGCCGCCTATCTCAACGATAGCAATCCCCAGCGCGTCGTTCTGATGCTTGAGGGGCGAATGGTGGTGTTAAGCCATATCCGCTCGGCAGATGGTGCGAAGTATGCCGAGGATGGCGAGGGCGAGGCGGGCTATATCTGGTGGACCAAAGGCTCGAGCGCGACGCTGGACTGGATTTCTGAGGATGGCGAAAGCCAAACCTTGCTCAGCGGGTGTCAGGAGGAGTGAGCACCGGTCCGGGGCAAAGCCCTAGATGCAGGGCTCAGGTGGAACCATGCTGGGTGCGAATGCCCTAGGCGCAAGCCTAGGGCTGGTGCGGGTTGAGGGCACGCAACTCGCCAAGAAAAGTTAACCCTCAAAGCCTCCGTCGGGAGTATTTTGGGCCAAATGAAATACGGCCTCTCAGAAACTTGCCGCAGAATCTTGCCGATGAAAGCCTTACTCTGCGGCTTTCATCTCGAAACCCTTCTCGATCTGATCCGTAGGTATCACCGGATACTCGCCCGAGAAGCAGGCGTCGCAATATTGCGGGCAGGAATTGTTGCGCCCACCTGATTCGCCCACGGCGCGGTACAGCCCGTCGAGCGAGATGAATTTAAGCGAATCCACGCCAACCCATTCGCGCATTTCTTCTTCGGTCATCTGCGCGGCCAGAAGCTTGTCGCGATTGGGCGTATCGACGCCGTAGAAACAGGGCCAGGCGGTGGGCGGGGAGGCGATGCGGAAATGGACCTCTTTTGCGCCCGCATCAAGGATCATGTCCTTGATCTTGCGCGAGGTTGTGCCGCGCACAACCGAATCATCCACCAGAATGACCCGTTTGCCTTTGATCAGCGCCTTGTTGACGTTGAGTTTGAGGCGCACACCCATGTTGCGGATCTGCTCGGTCGGCTCGATGAAGGTTCGGCCCATATATTGGTTGCGCGTGATCCCGAGGGCAAAGGGGATGCCGCTTTCTTGGGAGAAACCGATCGCTGCGGGGGTGCCGCTATCGGGCACGGGGCAGACCAGATCGGCGTCGACGGGGGCTTCGCGAGCCAGTTCGATGCCGATATCGTGGCGCGTTTCATAGATCGAGCGCCCGCCGATGATCGAATCGGGGCGCGAGAAATAGACATGTTCAAAGATGCAGAAGCGGCCTTTGGAGGGGCCGAAGGGGCGCGAGCTGGCGATCTTGCCGTCTTGGATGACGACCATTTCGCCCGGCTCGATTTCGCGCACGAATTCCGCACCGATGATGTCGAGTGCGCAGGTTTCCGAGGACAGGACATATCCCATCTCACCGAGTTTCCCCAGCACCAGCGGGCGCACACCCAGCGGGTCGCGCACACCGATCAGCTTGGTGCGCGTCATCGCGACGATCGAGAAGGCGCCCTCGACGCGGCGCAGCGCATCCGCGATCCGGTCGGCATGCTTGCGTTGGATCGAGCGCGCCATCAGATGAATGATGCATTCGCTGTCTGAAGAGGACTGGAAGATCGCGCCGCGTTCAATCAGTTCAAGGCGCAGCGCATCGGCATTGGTGAGGTTGCCGTTATGAGCCACCGCGCAGCCGCCCATCGAGAATTCGCCAAAGAAGGGCTGAATGTCGCGGATCACAGCGCCTTTTGAACCCGCAGTGGAGTAGCGCACATGCCCGATGGCGATATCGCCGGGCAGGGTTTCCATCAGGCTCGATTTGGTGAAATTGTCGCGCACATAGCCGAAACGATGGGCCGAGTTGAAGCCGGTTGCGGCATCATGGGCGACGATGCCGCCAGCCTCTTGGCCGCGATGTTGCAGCGCGTGCAGGCCGAGGGCGACGAAATTGGCCGCATCTGCGACGCCGACGACGCCGAACACGCCGCATTCCTCGCGCAGCTTGTCGTCGTCAAACGGGTGGGCGAAATGGGTCTTGGCGGGTGCGGTGCAGGACATGGCAGCAGCTCCGATGAACGCAGGAAGACAGGGGGCGTTGCGGCCCGTTTAAAGCCAAACGCGAGAGGTGTTAACCCCTCGCGCTATCAAAACCGTCATTCAGGCGTCATCAATTTGCCGGAGTGCTGGGCAATTCATCGATGCGCGCTGGATCTGCGCTATCCCCTTGCGGGGCGGTGCAGCTGGCCACGAGGGTCTCATAACGCGCGACGATCCAGCCCGGCGCGTCGCTGGGCATGGTCTCATCCATCTGGCCCGACATGCGCGCAAATACCTTTGCAGAGCGCGAATTATCAACCATCGACACCGGATCATTGCCCATCACGCGATCATACACGACAAAGGCGACCGCGACCAAAATCACGCCACGCAGCACGCCAAACAGAAAGCCTAAGCCTTGATCAAGCCCGCCAAGGGCCGAGCGTTGCACCGCGGACGCAAATAGCGGCGTGAGGATCGAAAACACCACCAAGGCGACCGCGAACACCACCGCAAAGCCGCCGATCATGCCGAGTTCACAGCTATTGCCGATGAATTTGTCCAGGCCCGGGATTTGCTGCACCAGCGGGCGGGCCTGATTGGCAAAGGCATAGGCGATCACAGCCGCCGCGATCCAGCCGACAATCGCCAGCCCTTCGCGCACGAAGCCGCGGGAATAGGCGAGGATCGCCGAGAGAATGATGACAATCGCCACGATGGCATCAACGATGGTGAACCCGTCCATTTGCGCTCCTGTGCTGTTCGCGCTAGCCCGCGCCGAACATCTCGCCCGTGAAAGTCACGAGATCCCCCAGCTTGCGCATGGACATCCCGGTTGTGCCGTCGGTTTTAGTGCCCGTTGGCGCGATGGCTTGTGAAAAACCAAGTTTTGCCGCTTCTTTCAACCTGTTTTCCGCCTGACCGACAGGTCTAAGCGCACCAGACAGGCTAATTTCGCCAAAAATAACCATATCTGCGGGCAGGGCTGTGTCTTCTCGGGCACTCAATAGCGCGGCGGCGGCGGCCAGATCGGCGGCTGGTTCGATGACTTTCATGCCGCCCGCGACGTTGAGAAACACATCCAACCCGGTAAACGGGATGCCGCAACGCGATTCCAGCACGGCCAGAATCGTCGAGATTCGCCCCGAATCGAGCCCCACCACCGTGCGCCGCGGCGAGGCGAGCGAGGAGGGGGCGACGAGAGCCTGAATTTCGGTCAGGACGGGGCGCGTGCCCTCAATGCCTGCGAAGACGGCGGAGCCGGGGGCGGCTTGACCGCGCTCGGACAGGAATAGCGCCGAGGGGTTGGCGACCTCGGCCAACCCTGCGCCAGTCATTTCGAACACGCCGATCTCCGAGGCGGGACCAAAGCGGTTCTTCACCGCGCGCAGGATGCGGAACTGGTGGCCGCGCTCGCCCTCGAAATAGAGAACCGTGTCGACCATATGTTCGATCACGCGTGGGCCTGCGATCTGGCCATCCTTGGTGACATGGCCCACAAGGATCACCGCCGTGCCGCGTCGTTTGGCGAAGCTGACCAATTCGTGGGCGGCGGCGCGGAGTTGGCTGACAGAGCCCGGCGCGCTTTCAACGCGGTCAGACCACATCGTCTGGATCGAGTCGATCACCACCAGATCGGGGCGCTCGGCCTCGAGCGTTGTCAGGATATCGCGCAGCGAGGTTTCCGCCCCCAAGCCCACTGGCGCATCGGCCAGACCAAGGCGCGCGGCGCGCATGCGCACTTGGCTCGCCGCTTCCTCGCCAGAGATATAAAGCGTCTTTAGCCCCGTACGGGCAAAAGCTGCGGCGGCTTGCAGCAGCAGCGTGGATTTCCCGATGCCGGGATCACCGCCCACCAGAATGGCGCTGGCCGCCACCAGACCGCCGCCCAATACGCGGTCCAGTTCAGGCATGCCCGCCAAGGCGCGTTTGGGCGGGGCCTCTTTTGTGTCAAGCGCGGAAAGCTGGATCAGTTTACCCTTGGCGCCGCCCAGCCCCGAACCGGGCACTTTAGAGAGCGGGCTTTCCTCGACGATGGAATTCCACGCACCGCATGCCTCACAGCGCCCCGACCATTTGGCATGGGTGGCACCACATTCAGAGCAACGAAAAGAGGGGGCTGATTTGGCCATCGGATCTTTCTGTTCGTAAGGGGGCAGCGCTATGAGCGTTCTAGATTGGCGGCGATCAGATCGGCGCATTGCGCGGCATGGGTGGCGGGCAACATATGGCCTGCACCCGAGATGCAAGCGACGCCGACATCTGGTAGGCGGGCCGCGATTGCCTCGGCCACGCGGGGCATGGTCGGGGGGGAGCGGTCGCCGTGAAGGATCATCACGGGCGCGTCGATACCCTCGATCCCGCCCTCGCGCGCGATGCCCGCCGGATCTTCGAAATTCGCGCGGCTGATATTTTCCACCATCGGCATCGCGGCGATGAAGCGGGCGCGCTGTGTCTCGGTGTAGCTGTCCCACGGCTGACCAGTGCCCCAGTCACGCATGAAACCGCGCGCGGCGGTCTCGTGATCGCCTGCCGCCATCATCGCCTCGAAATGGTCCTGCTTTTGGCGCAGCGCGATCCATTCCGGGTCGCTTTCGGGCAGGGCGGCGAAGAGCACGGGCTCGATCAGGGTCAGCGAGCGCACGGCCTCGGGGGCGCCCACCGCGATGCGCAGCGCCACCGACGCGCCGAA
>JAFGWK010000004.1 GCA_016937195.1 Paracoccaceae bacterium
AAATGGATGGCGATCCGCGACATGGATATCGCCGCCGAGATCATCGGGGTGAACCCGCTGACCACCAAACTCACCGCATTCGCCGTCTCGTCGTTCTTCATCGGCATCGCGGGAGCGTTGTTCTTTGCCGTCTATCTTGGCGCGGCCGAGGTGGGTGAGGCGTTCGGCATCCAGAAATCATTCCTGATCCTGTTCATGGTGATTATTGGCGGGCTGGGCTCGATCTTCGGGTCCTTCGCGGGCGCGGCTTTCCTCGTACTGCTGCCTGTTTTCCTCAAGAACTTTCTGGTGGGGACGCTGGGTTGGCCGACCGATTTGGCCGCCCATATCGAACTGATGATCGTGGGCGGGCTGATCGTGGTCTTCCTGATCGCCGAACCTCACGGCATTGCGCAGCTCTGGCGCGTCGCGAAAGAGAAACTCCGGCTTTGGCCCTTCCCGCACTGACGCGAAGGCGCTGCCCAATATCGAAGAACCGGGAGCAACCCGGCAAGGTTTTCGACTGACTCTCTGGGAGGAGATGCAAATGAGAAAGACACTTACCGCCTTGGTGGCTGCCGCAATGACGCTAAGCGCTGCCCCGGTCATGGCCGAACTGGTCGTGCCGAACCTGAGCTACCGCACCGGGCCTTATGCCGCCAACGGCATCCCCTATGCGGATGGTTTCAACGACTATTTCACGCTGCTCAATGAGCGCGATGGCGGCATCGGCGGCGAGATGATCAAAAGCCCTGAATGCGAGACCGCCTACAACACCGAGAAAGGTGTGGAATGCTATGAGTCCACCAAGGGCGAAGGCGCGCTGGTCTACAACCCGCTGTCGACCGGCATCACCTATCAGCTGATCCCGAAAATGGCTGCAGATGGCATCACGCTTTATACGCCCGGCTACGGACGCACTTCTGCGGCCAACGGTAAGGTGTTCAAATGGGTGTTCAACTACCCGGCGAACTACTGGGACGGCGCTTCGGTCGCGGTCAAATATCTGATGGATCAAAACGGTGGATCGCTTGAGGGCAAGAAGATCGCGCTCGTTTATCACAACTCCGCCTATGGCAAAGAGCCGATCCGCACGCTCGAGGAACTGTCCAAGAAACACGGTTTCACGCTGTCGACGTTGCCTGTCGATCACCCGGGCCAAGAGCAAAAATCGCAATGGCTGCAGATCCGTCGTGAAAAGCCCGACTATGTCATCATGTATGGCTGGGGCGTGATGAACCAAGTCGCGATTCAGGAGGCCGTCAACATCCGCTTCCCGATGGAAAACTTCATCGGCATCTGGTGGTCCGGCTCTGAGAATGACGTCGAAGCCGCAGGCGACAAGGCGACCGGGTATAAGGCGCTCTCGTTCCACGGTACCGGCATGGACTACCCTGTTTACGCGGACATGAAGAAATATGTCGTGGACGCAGGCAAAGCCAGCGGTGCGGGCGATCAAGTTGGCACGATGCTGTATTCGCGTGGCATGTATGCGGCGATGATCATTTCGGAAGCGATCCGTAAGGCGCAGGACATGACGGGCAAATCGGCGGTGAACGCAGCCGAGGTGCGCGACGGGTTTGAGAACCTCGATCTGACCGAGGCTCGGTTGGTTGAACTTGGCCTGCCCGACTTCTCCCAGCCAATCAAGGCAAGCTGTGAAAATCACGGCGGACCGGGCGCTGCGCGTGTCTTCCAGTGGGATGCAGCGAGCAAGAAGTGGAACGCCGCTTCGGATTGGATCACGTCTGACAAGGACGTGCTGGATCCGCTGATCGCAGAAGATTCGGCTGCTTTCGCCAAGGAATCCGGCATCGAGGAACGCTGCAAATAACAGACTGGCTCCCGGCTTGCGGGTCGGGAGCCACTTCTAACCCTTCGGAGTTTTTCCCATGCTCGATGACGTTAAAGCCGATGCGACCCTGCTTGAGGTCAACAATATCGAAGTGATTTACAACCACGTCATCCTTGTTTTGAAAGGCGTCAGCCTTAGCGTGCCCAAAGGCGGGATCACAGCGCTTTTAGGCGGCAATGGCGCTGGCAAGACGACGACGCTCAAGGCAATTTCGAACCTGCTAAGGTCCGAACGCGGCGAGGTGACCAAGGGCAGTATCATCTACCGTGGCGAGCAGGTTCAAGATGGCGCGCCGGCGGATCTTGTACGCAAGGGGGTCATTCAGGTTATGGAAGGCCGGCATTGTTTCGAACACCTCACTGTCGAAGAGAACCTGCTGACCGGGGCCTATACCCGCAAAGATGGGCGCGCTGCCGTGCAGGCCGATCTTGAGATGGTCTACAATTATTTCCCCCGCCTGAAAGAGCGCCGCAAATCGCAGGCTGGCTACACGTCGGGCGGTGAGCAACAGATGGTCGCGATGGGGCGCGCATTGATGAGCCGCCCCGAGACAATCTTGCTGGACGAGCCTTCGATGGGCTTGGCGCCGCAACTGGTCGAACAGATTTTCGAAATCGTGAAAGCAGTAAACGAGGGCGAGGGTGTGACCTTTTTACTCGCCGAGCAGAACACCAATGTCGCGCTGCGCTATGCGCATTACGGCTATATTCTGGAAAGCGGTCGGATCGTGATGGACGGTCCCGCAGCTGATCTGCGCGAGAACCCGGATGTGAAAGAGTTTTATCTGGGGATGGGCGATGACGGGCGCAAATCGTTTCGCGATGTGCGCAGTTACCGTCGCCGAAAGCGCTGGCTGGCCTGACTTTAACCTATTGAATTTCAACACTTGCTGCGCAGCATAATGAGCGCGGTATAGGGGCGGTTTTCCGCAACAAAAAAGGGCCGAGAGATGGGCGAATTTTACGATGATCTGGAAACCCGTTCTGAAGATATGCGTGAGGCCGCGATTGCATCGGCGCTTCCGGGTCTGATCGTGAACGCGATGAAAGCGCCGGGGATCGCAACGCATCTTGATGGAGTCGAAGCAGCGCAAATCACAGACCGCACGGCATTGGCAAAGCTCCCGGTGCTGCGCAAATCCGACCTTGGAATCGCGCAGAAATCCGCGCCACCCTTTGGCGGGCTGACCACGAAACCGGCGCACGCCTTCGCTCATATAT
Source organism: Paracoccaceae bacterium (assembly GCA_016937195.1). Classification (GTDB taxonomy): domain Bacteria; phylum Pseudomonadota; class Alphaproteobacteria; order Rhodobacterales; family Rhodobacteraceae; genus Thioclava. Next base: position 3,055 of record JAFGWK010000004.1, read on the forward strand.
TCCAGTCGCCTGGCCCGATCTATGAACCGGGAGATGTTTCTCACGACTGGTGGAGACTTGGGCGTTTTGCCCATGCGGCCGGCGTTGGTCGCGGCGATATCGTGCAAAACTGCTTTGGCTATCATCTGACTCCCGCAGGCATGATGTTCGAAAGCGCTGCGCGCGCCGTCGGTGCAGCTGTGCTGCCTGCGGGGACTGGCCAGACTGAGCTACAGGTGCGCGCCGCCGCCGATATTGGCACGACCTGCTATGCGGGCACGCCCGACTATCTGCGCATCATTTTGGAAAAAGCCGATGAGATGGGCGTGAAGCTTGCGCTGACCAAGGCGACCGTTTCGGGCGGGGCGCTATTCCCGTCGCTGCGCCAGACCTATGCAGATCGCGGCATCGCCTGCCTGCAATGCTACGCCACCGCCGATCTGGGCAACATCGCCTATGAGAGCGCGGCGATGGAGGGGATGATTATCGACGAGGGCGTGATTGTTGAGATCGTGCGCCCCGGCACGGGCGATCCAGTTGCCCCCGGCGAGGTGGGTGAGGTCGTCGTGACAACGCTGAACTCCGATTACCCGCTGATCCGCTTTGCAACGGGCGATCTGTCGGCTGTGATGGAGGGCGTCTCGCCCTGCGGACGCAGCAATATACGCATCAAGGGATGGATGGGGCGCGCCGATCAGACGACCAAGATCAAGGGCATGTTCGTGCGTCCTGAGCAGGTTGCCGATTTCGTTGCAACCCACCCGCAGGTGCGCAAAGCGCGCGTGATCGCGAGCCGAGACGGTGAGATGGATGTGATGACCGTGCAGATTGAAACTGACTCGACCGACCCCGCAGAGTTCGATGCCGGTATTCGCGCTGCGCTCAAGATGAAAGGTGTGATCGAACTGGTTGCACAGGGCGCACTGCCCAATGACGGCAAGGTCATCGACGACCAGCGTAAATACGATTGAGGAACCGATACGCTGCCATCCGAGTTATCCTATTTGGAGAGACGGAGGATCAGATGCGTAGACTGTTGTTGACGGGGGCCGCGATTGTGGCGCTTGCAGTGCCTGCAAATGCAGCCGATTTGGCGCTGTTATTGGGCAATGCAAATTACGACCGAATGGGCGATGTCAAAGGCGTGGATGTCTCGCCAAAATCCCAATCGGGTCTGAAACAGGCCGGATTTGACATACTCGATATGAGCGATGCCGATGCGGGCGAAATGCGCACGCGGTTCCGCGATTTTGTAGCCGAGGCACAAGGTGCTGACGCGGTTGTCGTTGCGCTGTCGGGGCGCTTTGTTCACAGCAACTCCGAAACGTGGTTTTTACCCGTCGATGCCCGCGATGGCACCTTGCCCGAAGCTGTCAGTGAGGCTTTACCGCTTTCGGCAGTGATGACCGTGCTGGCCGCCCATCCGGGCAAAGCTGTGTTGCTGCTTGGCGCGCAGGAGACCGAAGGTGCGATGTCGGGCCTGACCACGCCCGGAATTGGCACGTTGAGCATCCCGCAAGGCGTAAGCGTCTTGCGCGGCGACCCCAAACAGGTGGCCGCGTTGATATCAGGCGATCTGGCTCGACTAGATGCGCCTTTGATGCGCACAGCGAAGCAGGCTGGCTTGGCAGCATCGGGCTTCATAACGCCCGATTTGGCGTTGGTGAGCGCTTCAGACGGTACCACACCGCCACCCGCGCCGATCAAGACGCCGCAGGTCGATCCGGCCGCGCCCTATTGGGATCTGGCAAAATCGGAAGACACGATTGACGCCTATCAACTGTATCTTCAGCGCTACCCCAACGGAGCGAATGCCAGCGATGCCAAGGCGCGTATCGCCGCGCTTCAGGCTGCTCCTGAGCAGCAGGCCAAAGCCACTGAGGATGCGCTGGGGCTTTCTCGCGATCAGCGCCGCGAAATTCAGCAAAACCTGACCATTCTGGAATATGATCCCAAAGGCGTTGACGGGATTTTTGGCGCTGGATCTCGGAGCGCTATTGCACGGTGGCAACGCGCCAACACGTTTGACGATACCGGCTACTTAACGCGCGATCAGTTGACCAGATTGTCTGCCCAAGGTGAAAAACGCGCCGCAGAACTGGAGGCTGAGGCCAAGGCCCGTCAGGCTGAGATAGACCGTCAGGACCGCGCCTATTGGGAGCAGACAGGCAAGGGCGGCGACGAGCCGGGTCTGCGCGTCTACCTCAAGAAATATCCCGATGGTCTGTTCGCGGATTTGGCGCAAGAACGTCTTGACGCGATTGAGGCGGCACGTCGCGCTGATGCGCAATCAGCAGATCGTGGCGATTGGGATGCCGCGCGCCAAACCGATACGGTCGCCGCCTATCGCAACTATTTGTCGAGCCGAGACAAGCCCGCGTTCCAAGCCGAGGCAGAAGCGCGTATCACCGAGTTGCAGCAAAAAAACCGAGACAGCGCGCAAGATGCGAGAGCCAAAGCAACCGAGGACGCCTTGGGTCTGCCCAGTATCGCGCGACAATTGGTGGAGCGGCGGCTTTCGCAGATGGGCCTGAAGCCGGGCAAAGTCGATGGCACCTTCACGCCCGAGACACGACGCGCGATCCGGCGCTATCAAACGGCTGGCGGAATGCCTGCGACGGGTTATCTCGACCAATCCACCGTCGCACAGTTGCTAGCCGGTGCCATCGGGTTTCGTTAAGTCCAGAGTGGCGGCGATAAGCAAATGACGCGCGCGCGCCGGATGGGGGGTTACTCCAGCTGGCTTGGCATCTCTAAGCCGCGCAAAACGTCTTGCGCGGCCATCGGGCGCTTGCCGGGGCGCTGGGCTTGCAGCACTTCCAAGGCGCCCGTGCCGCAGGCGATTGTAAAATCGCGCAGCACGCTGCCGGGTGGACCTGCCCCCTCAGCGATGGCGGCATGCAGTAGCTTGACGCGCTCATCACCAATCGCGACCCAAGCGCCGGGGAACGGGGACAGGCCGTTGATCTGGCGCACCAGGTCAGCGGCGGGGCGCGTCCAGTCGATGCGGGCCTCGGCCTTGTCGATCTTGCTGGCATAGGTCACGCCCACCTCGGGCTGCGGCTCGGGTGTCAGGCTGTCGATCTGCGTTAGCGCGTCCAAAATCAACCGCGCGCCCATCTCTGACAATCGGTCATGCAGCGCCCCGGTGGTCTCGGTTGCACCGATATCGGTGGCTTCGCGCAGCAGCACAGGGCCGGTATCCAGCCCCGCCTCCATCTGCATGATGCAAATCCCGGTTTGCGCATCGCCCGCCATTACTGCGCGATGGATCGGTGCCGCCCCACGCCAGCGCGGCAAAAGCGAGGCGTGAATGTTCAGACAGCCCTTCTTGGGCGCATCCAGCACCGCTTGCGGCAAGATCAGCCCATAGGCGACCACCACGGCAATATCGGCGTCAAGTGCCGCGAAGGACTCACGATCTTCGGGTGCCTTGAAATTGAGGGGTGTGCGCACCTCGATCCCCAAGCGTTCTGCACAAAGCTGAACCGGCGAGGGGCGGTCTTTCTTGCCACGCCCGGCGGGGCGCGGGGGCTGCGAATAGACCGCGACGACCTCATGTTCACGCGCGAGCGCTTCGAGCACCGGAACTGAGAAATCGGGCGTGCCCATGAAGATCACCCGCATCAGGCTTTCCCCAGTTTCTTGGATTTCTGAACCAGCATCTTGCGGCGCAGCGGCGTCAGATGATCGACGTAAAGCTTGCCGTTGAGATGATCTATCTGGTGCTGCACCGAGGTCGCCCAGAGCCCGACAAAATCGCGATCTTCGCTGTCGCCGCTTTCATTGAGAAAGCGCACCGTCACGGCGCGCGGGCGTTCAATCGGGGCGAAGACACCGGGCAGATTGGGGGAGGCTTCGTCATGTTTGCGCATCTGCACCGAGGCATGCAGCACCTCGGGATTGGCCATGCGCACGGCTTGACCGCGCTTGTCCGAGGCATCGACCACGGCAAGACGCAGGGTGATCCCGATTTGCGGCGCGGCCAATCCAACGCCGGGCATCGCATCCATCGTTTCGACCATGTCGTCCCAGATCATCCGAACTGTTTCGGTGATCGACTCGACCGGCTCGGCGGGGCGATGCAGGCGGCGGTCGTCATAAGGCAGGAAAGTGCGTACGGCCATCAGGATAGGAAATCCTTGGACCCGGCTTCACGCGCGCGCTCCCGCTTCAGCTTTTCCATCTTGCGGGTGATCATCTTGCGTTTCATCGGGCCGAGATAGTCGATGAACAGCTTGCCGTTGAGGTGATCGAACTCGTGCTGCGCGCAGGTTGCCCACAGCGCGTCGAACTGTTCCTCGTGGCTTTGACCATCCAAGCCCAGCCAGCGCATGCGTACCTCGGCCGGACGGGTCACCTCGGCATATTGCTCGGGGATGGAAAGGCAGCCTTCCTCGTAGACATTGCTCTCTTCCGACGTCCAGCTTACCTCGGGGTTGATCAGCACCATCGGCTCTGGCGTGGCGTCTTTGTCTTTGACGCAATCCATCACGAACAACCGCTTCATTACGCCGATTTGCGGTGCAGCCAGCCCGATGCCGGGCGCGTCATACATCGTCGCAAGCATGTCATCGGCGAGTTTGCGGATCTCGTCGGTGACCTCGGCCACAGGGTCGCACACCTTTTTCAGGCGCGGGTCGGGATGGATCAGGATCGTTTTAAGCGTCATGAAACCGGATTTAGGCGAACTGCCCCGTCCTTGCAATGGCGTGCGATTGTGTCCCAAACAAATCGCCGTTTGAACCTATCACTGCGATTTGCTCATATGCGCGCGCATTATAGGAGAGCCATGAGTATGACCGCGCCCGATTTTGACGAGATGATCGACCGCATTGGAACCCATTCGGCGAAGTGGGACGCGATGGAGGGGGTTTTCGGCGTCGCACCCAAAGACGGGATTGCGATGTGGGTTGCTGACATGGATTTCCGCCCGCCTGCCTGCGTGCAGCGCGCCGTTGAGTCGATGGCCGCGCATGGCATCTACGGCTATTGGGGTGACAACAGCGCCTATCACGCGGCCATTCAGTGGTGGATGTCCAATCGGCATGGCTGGCAGGTCGAGCCTGAGTGGATTTTCACCACCCATGGCTTGGTGAACGGCACGGGGTTGTGTATCGAAGCGTTTACCAAGCCGGGCGATGCGGTGGTGTTGATGACGCCGGTTTACCACGCGTTTGCGCGCACCATCAAAGCGGCGGGCCGCGAAGTGCGGGAATGCTCGCTGGCGCTGGAAAATGGCCGCTACGAAATGGATTTCGATGCATGGGACGCCCAGATGACGGGTAAAGAAACCATGCTGATCTTGTGCTCACCGCATAATCCCGGCGGACGCGTCTGGAGCCAGGCCGATCTCGAGGCGACCGCCGCGTTCTGTCGTCGGCACGATCTGGTACTGGTCTCGGATGAAATTCACCATGATCTGATAATGCCGGGCCACACGCATATCCCGATGGCCGTCGCTTGCCCCGATCAGCCGGTGGTGATGATGAGTGCGACGACCAAAAGCTTTAACATCGCGGGTACCCATTCGGGCAATGTGATCATCGCTGATCCCGAGCTGCGCGAGCGCTTCGCAGGCCGTATGGCCGCGTTGGGGATTTCGCCCAACAGTTTCGGGCTGGCGATGGCAACTGCGGCGTACAGCCCGGAAGGCGCGGCGTGGATTGACGCGCTCAAGACCTATCTCGATGGCAATCGCCAGATTTTTGATGCGGGCGTGAATGCGATTCCGGGCTTAAAATCAATGCCGCTGGAATCGACCTATCTGGCTTGGGTCGATTTTTCCGGCACAGGGATGGAGCCTGCCGATTTCACCGCGCGCGTTGAGAAAGACGCCAAAATCGCCGCCAATCACGGTGAAACATTCGGGCAGGACGGCGCGAATTTTTTACGCTTTAACCTCGCGACCCCGCGTGTGCGGGTGCAAGAGGCCGTTGGTCGCCTCCAAGCGGCTTTTGGCGATCTGCAATAAAGAAAGGCGCCTCAAATAGGCGCCTTTTCTCAATGCTATAGCGCCCCGATTGAGACCTGTCTCAGGCCTTCGTAAGATAGCCTGCAAGCTCGGGCTCGTCCGCGACGAAATCGAGTGGCGCTCGATCGCACACGGCGGTTTCACGTTTGACATTACAGATCAACTCGCCTCCCGCAATTTCGGAGGCGACAATCAGGCAGGTCGCGATATGGGTTTGACCGTCATACAGATCGACATAGCCGCGCAGATGCGTGACCTGATCGGCGTCCAGCGCAAATCCGCCCTTGAAACGACGTAGCACCGGCCAAGCCGCGCCCCCTGCCAAAACGCGCAACCGCATCGTTTTGCTTGCCGCGCGTTTTTGCGCCGCGCGCAAGCCTTCAAGCACGTCTTTCGGTAAGAATTCCATGACAGCCTCCAACAACTTCCCCACCCTCTATGCTGATCACGCCAATGTAAAATTCAAGTTAACCATTTGTCCGATGCCATGCCGCACCTGCAAAGAGTGCCGTATTTGCAACGTCTTGGCTGTTGTCGGTCCCGTGAACGCGCGTTAGCCTCGGGGTGATCCCAAACGAAAGCCCTCTTATGCGTGTGCCGATTCTTGTCCTTGGCCTTTCGATTCTCGCCTCGCCCGTGGTGGCGCAATGCGGCGGAAGCTGGTCCGGTTTCCTCAGCGGTATTCGCAGTGAGATCCGCGCCGCTGGGTTAAACGCGACGCAAGCTGATGCGTTTCTTGCCGGGGCGCGTCAGGATCAAAAAGTGCTGCGGGCCGATCGCGCGCAGGGCGTGTTTCGCAAGGACTTCCTGCAATTCGCCAGCGCCGTGATCAGCCAGAACCGCCTGACCAACGGGGCGCGCAATGCCAAGCGCTACAAATCCACCTTTGACCGGATCGAGCGTGAATATGGCGTCTCGCGCGGGGTGCTGCTGGCATTCTGGGCGCTTGAGACGGATTTCGGGCAGGTGCAGGGCGACTTCAACACCCGCAATGCGTTGCTGACGCTCGCCCATGATTGCCGCCGCCCAGAGCTGTTTCGCCCGCAGGTGATCGCCGCGGCCAAGCTGTATCAACGCGGCGATTTCGATCCTCAGCGCGAGAAAGGCGCTTGGGCGGGAGAGATTGGACAGGTGCAAATGCTGCCCGAGGATATCTTGCGCAACGGTGTCGATGGCGATGGCGACGGACATGTACGTCTGAAAACTTCTGCGCCGGATGCGCTGATGACGGGCGCTAAAATGCTGCGCGGGTTGGGCTGGCGCAAAGGCGAGCCCTGGATGCAAGAGATTGTGCTGCCTGCCAATCTCGACTGGTCGAAGACCGGGCTGGACATGCAAGCCTCGACAGTTGATTGGGCGCGGATGGGTGTGCGTGCGCGCAGCGGAACATTGGCAAAAGGGTTGCCCGGCTCGGTGTTGCTGCCGATGGGGCGCAAAGGGCCGGCTTTTATGGTCTATCCCAATTTCCGCGTGCTGTTTGAGTGGAACAAAAGCTTTGTTTATGTCGCCTCTGCGGCCTATTTCGCGACCCGGCTTGAGGGCGCCCCGCGTCTTGATCCGGGCCATCCTGATCCAGGGTTGAGTGCGGCGCAGATGTCAACGCTGCAACAAAAGTTGGCGCGGCGCGGCTATGACGTAGGTAAAGTTGACGGTATTCTTGGGGCCAAAACGCGCCCTGCTGTGCAGGCCGAGCAAAAACGGCTGGGCCTGCCTGCCGACGCTTGGCCGACCGAAGCGCTGCTCAACGCGCTGTGAAATAGGGCCGCTCGGTAGCGGAGTTCCCGACTTGTGTCGCCCTTTTCATTGCGAGCGAGCCCTACGCAGACTATGTCAAACAGTGGCGCGGTGAACGGGACGAATTTTAAGGGGGATATGGTGGCACGTAAAACCTCGCATAGGATGGGCTTGAAGCATGTCGCTATCGTTGCACTGATCGCGACGGGGCTTGCGGGCTGTGGCCCAGCGCCGCGTGGCAGTGGCATCAACGATCCTTACGAGGCGTCCAACCGCAAAACCCACGCCTTCAACAAACAGGTCGATAGCGCGCTGTTTCGTGCCTCTGACGAGAGTAGCAAGCCGATTGGGCCTGTGGGGCATGCGATTGGCAATATCGGCAACAATTTGAGCCTGCCCAGCAAGGTGCTCAACTCCGTTTTGCAAGGTCGACCCGAGCCTGCAATCAAGAACACCTTCCGGTTCCTGATCAACTCGACGGTGGGGCTGGGCGGGATTTTCGATCCTGCTGGTACCGGTTTGTCGCTACCCGAGAGCGACACCGATTTCGGTGAGACGCTGCATGTCTGGGGCGTGGGCGAGGGGGCGTATCTGGAGCTGCCGATCATTGGTCCCTCGACAGAGCGCGACGCGCTGGGCACGGTCGTCGATCTGCTGATTGACCCGCTCAACGCGCTTGATCCCGACCCCCGGCTGGCGGCCAAGGCGTTTCGGTTGGGCGCCAAGGTCGAAACTCGCAAACAATACAGCGCAACGGTTGATTCGGTGTTGTATGGTAGTGCCGACAGCTATGCGCAAAGCCGGCTTCTATATCTGCAAAACCGGAGATTTGAGCTCAATGGCGAGGAGAGAAACGATGCTGCAGCCTATGATCCCTATGACGACCCCACGCTGCAATAGAAGGGCTGTACTGGGTTTTGGGGTTGCCGGGGCGGCGGTGACGCTGCTGCCAGGTCAAGCGCTGGCGCTCAATGATGCACAGGCCAAAGCGCTGATCCAGCGCGCGGTGAATGACGTGAATGCCGCGATTGCCTCGGGTAAAACGGGTCCCGCGCTTTATGCGATGTTTGAGCGGATTTTTTCGAAATATGCGGATGTGAATGTGATCGCGCGCTCGGCGCTGGGCATCGCTGCACGTCAGGCAAGCGCGGCGCAGATGGCGGCGTTTACGCGGGCCTATCAGGGCTATCTGTCGCGCAAATATGGCAAGCGGTTTCGCGAGTTTATCGGGGCGCAATTCAAGGTGCAGGGCGCGCGCCCGATCAAGACTTTCTACGAAGTCAAAACCACAGCGATTCTCAAAGGTCAGGCCCCATTCGAGGTACTTTGGCAAGTTTCGGATCGTTCGGGGCAGGACAAGTTCTTCAACCTGATCGTAGAAGGTGTGAACATGCTGGCTTCGGAACGCACTGAGGTCGGGGCGATGCTAGACCGCCGCCGCGGCAATATCGACGCGCTGATTCAGGATTTGAAAACGGCGGGCTAGCGTGTCGTCCTAGGTTAATATCAAAAAGGCCCGGCAAAACTGCCGGGCCTTTTCATGATTATTGTCGTCAGCCGCTAGTTTCGATTGCCACCAAATACGCCCAACAGGCTTTTCAGGATCGAATCAGACGGGTTACGGCGCTGCGGTTGCGGTTGTTGCGGAACGGTTTCGGGCATTTGACCCGCGCTTTGCACCTCGCCTGGATATTGTTGTACCTGTGCTTGCCAGTCCGACGGCTGCGCCATCGGCAATGGTTTCGCAGGCTGGCCGTCTTCTACGCGCTTCATCGTTTCGTGGAAGATCTCGGCAGGCAAACCGCCGCCCGTGACCCCCTTGAGCGGCGTGTTGTCGTCATTGCCCATCCAGACGCCCACGACATAATCCGCCGTGAACCCGATGAACCATGCATCGCGCGAGCTTTGGGTCGTGCCGGTTTTGCCCGCGATCTCATAGCCTTTGCCATTGGCCCGCCCGCCTGTGCCATGCAGCACGACTTGGCGCATCATATAGGTCAGCTCACGCGCGGATTTCTCGGAAATCACACGCTCGCCGATGCCGCCCGGTTTGCTGAACAGAGGGTCGCTATCGCCCTTTAGTGTTAGCGTGGTTAACCCGTAGGGCGTTACCGACGAGCCACCGTTCAAGATGCCTGCATAAGCGCCTGTCATGTCCAACAGGTCCGATTCGCCGACCCCTAGTGCCACCGAGGGCAAGTTTGGCAGATTTTGCGCAAAGCCAAGCCCCTCGGCGACCTTGATGACATTTTCACGGCCCACGGCTTCGGATACCCGAACAGTGGCGACGTTCACAGAATGCTCCAGTGCGGTGGTCAGCGTGATGGGGCCACGGAAATTGCGCTCGTAATTGCGCGGCGACCAATCGGGAGAGCCGGGCATTTTCACCGTGAGGGGCGCATCATCCACCATCGAATCGGGTGTGTAGCCCAGATCAAGCGCGGTGGCGTAGACAAACGGCTTGAACGTCGAGCCGGTTTGGCGCTGCGCCATCGTCGCGTGGTTGAATGCACCGGTAACTTTGGTCGTGCGCCCGCCCACCATACCACGCACAGCGCCATCGGCGGACATCACGACGATCGCCGCTTCGGCAGAGCTGCCCTTGGCGACTTTATTGGTAAAGACCGACTGCATCGCCTCTTCGGCGGCCGATTGGATGCGCTGATCCAGCGTTGTGTGAATCACCACATCTTCGGTCGTGTCTCGTGACAGGAAATCGGGGATCGTATCCATCAGCCAATCTGCGAAATAGCCCCCCGCACGGCGTTGTGCCGCCTCGCTCAGTGTGGCCGGATTCGCCTTGGCATCCAGATATTGCCGATCCGTCAGGTAGCCCTGTTGGTGCATCAGCATTAGCACGGTTTCAGCCCGTGCCTGCGAGCGTTCGAGATTGTTCGTCGGCGCGTAATAGCTGGGCGCTTTGAGCAGGCCTGCCAGCATTGCGGCTTGCTGCGGGTTATCATTGGCGGCTGAGATGCCGAAATATCGCTCTGAGGCGGCCTCGAAGCCACGCGCGCCAGCCCCGAGATAAGCGCGGTTAAGATAGATCGATAGCACCTGATCCTTAGTGTATTTCAGTTCCAACGCAAAGGCATAGGGCACTTCCTTGATCTTGCGCTTGAGGCCACCCGAGCGGCAATCGCTTTCATAAGCGGCCTCGTTTTTCCATTCCTTGGGGTCGAACTTCACGCCAAGGCACAAGAGTTTTGCCACCTGCTGCGTGATTGTTGATCCCCCATTGCCCTGAAAGGGGCCGCGACCATCTTTGAGGTTGATCGCAATCGCCGAGGCGATGCCGCGCGGGCTGATCCCAAAATGATGATAGAATCGGCGATCTTCGGTCGCGATAACCGCATCGCGCAGATAGGGCGAGACGTTCTTGGCATCAATCAGCCCGCCAAAGGTTTCCCCACGCCACGCAAAGACCTTGTTTTGGTCGTCCAGCATCGTGACCGAACCACGGGTGCGCCCGTCCAGAAGCTGCGTGTATTTCGGCAGTGTCGAATAGAAATAGAGCGTCGCCGCCACGACAACGAGCGCGATCACCATAGAGAAGCGCCAAAATGCGCCCCAGATCATACGCCAGACAAACCGCACCATCCGCGCGATTGCGCCCATGAACCCACCGCGCCGAGGCGGACGCGGCTTTTGCCCCCGCGGCTTGCGTGGCTTTGGCGTCTTTGAGGGGGGCGGAGTCTTTTTTGGCGTGGCATAACGTTTATCCGCCACCAACGACCCGCGCCGTCCGCCCTTCTGTGTCATTTGCCTGATCCGCTGCCTTGTTATCGCTGAACGCAATTTACACGCCACTTCCTAGGATGTGGACCCGCATAAAGTCACGTTTCGGTTTTACATATTGCTCTTATTTTGTGCATCCTGCCTAAAATGTATAATTTTTAGGCAGAATCCTTGGGTCGCGTTCAGTGCAGCGGCTCGAGTTTTCTTGTGCAAGTGCAGCGAACCCGTCCTTCTGACGCCAGACGATGTCGTTCAATTGCGGCATTGAGGCGTGCTGAATCAGGAAGGGATCACAGGTGAAACTCATCATTGCAGCAATCAAGCCGTTCAAGCTCGAGGAGGTGCGCGAAGCGCTTACCACCATCGGCGTGCGTGGCATGATGGTTACCGAGATTAAAGGCTTCGGCGCTCAGTCGGGGCA
>JAFGWK010000019.1 GCA_016937195.1 Paracoccaceae bacterium
ACTGATATCCTCAGGCTTTTCAGAGATGCGCAGATGGATATGCACCGCGCCGCCCTTTTGCGCGAGGCCCGCCATTTCCATCATGCCCGCGCCCTTGTCATCCAGATGCGCCGCCATCGCGAGCACCGCGCCGATGGTCACAACGCCCGTACCCCCGACCCCGGTGATCACCACGTTATGCGTGCCGTTGATCGCGGGCAGCGTTGGCATCGGCAGATCGGGCAGGTCCAGATCCTTGGCCTGCGCCTTTTTGATTTTCGCGCCCTTGAGCGTGACAAAGCTCGGGCAGAACCCGTCGAGACAGCGGAAATCTTTGTTGCAGGACGATTGATCAATCGCGCGTTTGGTGCCGAGTTCGGTCTCCACAGGCACAATCGAGACGCAGTTGGATTGCACGCCGCAATCGCCACAGCCCTCACAGACATCCGTGTTGATGAACACGCGCTTGTCGGGATCGGGGAATTTGCCGCGCTTGCGGCGGCGGCGTTTTTCCGCGGCACAGGTTTGCACGTAGATCAGCGCCGAGACGCCCTTTTCCTTGGCCAGTCGCCTTTGCACAGCCATCAACTCGGCGCGCTCGAATTTCTCGACTGTCGACGGGAAAGCGCTGAGATCGACTTCTTCCTTCTCGTCATAAACGACGATCACGGGTTTCACGCCCATCGCGGTGATTTCGGCTGCGATCTGTTGCGCGCTGAGATCGCCCTCATTTTCCTGCCCGCCAGTCATCGCAACCGCATCGTTGAACAGGATCTTATAGGTGATGTTGGTGCCAGCGGCCAAAGCCGCGCGGATCGCCTGAACGCCAGAGTGGTTATAGGTGCCATCGCCAAGGTTCTGGAACATGTGTTCACGGTTCGAGAACGGAGCCTCGCCAACCCAATTCACACCCTCGCCGCCCATATGGGTGAAGCCCTCGGTATCGCGCCCCATCCATTGCACCATATAGTGACAGCCGATCCCGGCATAGCCACGCGTGCCTTCGGGCAGCTTGGTCGAGGTGTTATGCGGACAACCCGAGCAATACCACGGTGTGCGCGACGCAATCTCAGGCGCGTTATCGGCTCGCTGGGCGGCCTCGATCTTGGCGATTCCGGCCTTGATGGCATCGGTATCGCGCCCCTCTTCGATAAAGATTTCGCCCAGCTTTTGCGCGATCATCACCGGGTCCAGCGCATAGCGCGTCGGGAACAGTTCGACTCGACGGCCATTCTCCCAGCTATCGCCCTTATGCCAGCCATAAACGCGCCGCCCACGACGATCATCGAAAAGCGTCTCTTTGACCTGCACTTCGATCAGCTTGCGCTTTTCCTCAACCACAATCACCAGATCGAGCCCCTCGGCCCATTCGTGGAAACTCTCCATATCCAGCGGGAAGGTTTGCGCAACTTTATAGGTTGTGATGCCCAGCCTTTCGGCCTCATCCGCGTCGATGCCCAGAAGCGACAGCGCATGGCTCAGATCAAGCCAGTTCTTGCCCGCAGCAACCAGACCGATCTTGGCCCCTGCCTGCCCCCAGACGCGTTTGTCGATGCGGTTGGCACGCGCAAAGGCCTCGGCGGCGAAGCGTTTATAGTCGATCATCCGGGCTTCTTGGGCCACTGGCGTGTCATTAAGACGGATGTTCAAGCCGCCCTCGGGCATCTTGAAATCGGGCGTGACAAATTGCATCCGCTGCGGGTCGCCGTCGACCACAGCCGTTGCCTCGACCGTGTCCTTCATCGTCTTGAGACCCACCCAGACGCCTGCAAAGCGGCTCAGCGCATAACCGTAGTGACCCAGATCAAGGATTTCCTGCACCCCGGCAGGGGACAGCACGGGCATATACGCATCCACCATCGCCCAGTCCGATTGATGCAAAACGGTCGAGGATTCGCCCGTGTGATCATCGCCCATCGCCATGATGACGCCACCGTTGCGCGAACTGCCCGCCATATTGGCGTGGCGCATCACGTCGCCAGAGCGATCCACCCCCGGCCCCTTGCCATACCAAAGGCCAAAGACACCGTCATATTTGCCATCGCCACGCAGCTCGGCCTGCTGACTGCCCCAAAGGGCGGTCGCGGCGAGGTCTTCATTCAAACCGGGCTCAAAGCGCACATCCGCCGCCTCAAGCACAGTTTTTGCACGCGCCATTTGCAAATCGACCGCGCCCAGCGGGCTGCCACGGTAGCCGGTGACATAGCCTGCCGTATGCAGCCCCGCCGCGGCATCGCGCGCCGCCTGCGCCAACACGAGACGCACCAGCGCCTGCGTGCCATTCAACAATATCGGCGATTTCGTAAGGTCAAACCGATCCGAAAGAGTTATTTCTTGCCTTCCCATTAAGCACCTCCCCTTGCTGTGTGGGCATTTGCCTTATGTTAGGTCATAATTTCTGACCTAGAAAGGAAAAATATGCTACAAAGCGGTTTCGGAACCAATCTAGTGTAAGGTAAAGGAACTTGCGCATCTAAGCGCAAAGCCGAACCGAAAGTGACCGGAATGGATTGGGACAAGCTTAGAATATTTCACGCGGTGGCCGATGCAGGGTCTTTGACTCATGCAGGTGATGCCCTGCACCTTTCTCAATCTGCCGTGAGCAGACAGATCCGCGCGCTTGAAGACGTCCTAGGAACGACCTTATTTCACCGCCATGCCCGAGGACTGATTCTCACTGAGCAGGGCGAATTGCTATTTGATGCGACCTCGTCCATGGCCAAAAAGCTTGAGAGCGCCTCGGCGCGCATCCGCGATTCCGAGGAAGAGGTGCTGGGCGAGCTGCGCGTGACCACGCCAACGGGCTTTGGCACACTGTGGCTGGCCCCGCGGCTGATCAAGCTGTACGACAAATATCCCGACCTCAAAATCAATCTTATGCTGGAAGAGCGCGTACTGGATTTGCCAATGCGCGAGGCCGATGTTGCGATCCGCATGAAGGAGCCCGCGCAGGCGGACCTGATTCGCAAACGGCTCCTCAATATCCGGATGCGGCTTTATGCAACGCCGCAATATTTGGAGCAGGCCGGGATGCCTCAAAAGATTGAGGATTTGGCAGATCATCGGATGATCTGCCAGACGCCCTCAACGCCCCAAGTGCAGGCAGGTGCGCAACTGGGTCAGCAGGTGCTGGCCTATGATCAGGCCTCAACCCTGATGGTGAACAACTATTTCGGGGTACTACAAGGGGTGCTCAATCACATCGGGATTGGCGTCCTACCAGATTATCTGACCGCCGACTTCCCCAATCTTCAGTTGGTGCTACCCGAGCTTGAGTCCGTCGAAGTGCCCGTCTTTCTGGCTTATCCCGAAGAACTCCGCTCGTCGCGGCGCGTGACGGTGTTTCGTGATTTCATCCAAGAAGAAATTCTTGCCTACCGGCGCCAGAAAAGCAGCGAAACAACCGAGGGTTGAGGCGAGGCATAACCGCAACGCATAGCAGGCATGACGAGGATGTGTCCTTTTTTCCCTTGATGCGTTCACATACTGCCCATAAATGAGGCTCAGAAGGAGAAACATGTCTAGGCATG
>JAFGWK010000186.1 GCA_016937195.1 Paracoccaceae bacterium
GACGCCCAACCCGATACTGAACGAGGTAGGTCTTTTTGCCCGATGGATAGACGCGCACGCCAAATCCGCGCAGATCGCGATCCCAAACCAGATAGTCTTTCGCCTCGGTGCATAGCGCTTCGACACAGCGCTTGGTCAACGTGGACATAGCAAGAACACTCCTTTTCCTCTCATCGCTGCCGGAAGCTATACGGAAGCAACTTGCAGCAAATTCAGGCGTTCTTGATGCGACGCGAGCGCAAAGCACGTCAACGTAAATAGCTGTTTACAATGCATTTTTAGCAATAAGGCGAAATTCGGAGTAGGCCAGAGAAACGCCCTGATCTTTTCTTCTAATCAGCAGGTTGAGGGTTCGAGTCCTTCAGGGATCGCCATAGTTTCATTTTTTGTCCTAGATCAGTAATCTGCGCGACAGTGTCGGCAGATCTGGGGCAGATCATCTATGCAATCACCTGAACAGCTCTAGGTAGGTCGAGACCCACGCAATATCTCTGTCTGAAGGCTTCGATCAGCGGCGACGATCCACCAAAGCAGCCATCACGCAAAGCAACTCAAACATCATAGTCGCGCCGACCAGCGCCGTCATGCCCGCCAGATCGAACGGAGGCGCAACTTCGACCACATCAGCGCCAATGATGTTCACCCCGGACAAAAGCCGAACCATCTCTTGTGCCTCGCGCGTGGTAAAACCGCCGATTTCAGGGGTCCCGGTGCCCGGTGCCATCGAAGGATCAATCGAATCCACATCGAAGGTGACATAGGTCGGGGTGTCTCCCACGATGGTATGCACCTCAGCCATTACCTCGGCGACGCCGCGACGCACGAACTCTTCCATGTAAATGATGCGGATGCCCTGAGCTTTGGCCCAATCATGCTCGCCCGGTTCATAGACCGATCCCCGGATGCCGATCTGCACAATGCGATGTGGGTCTAGCAGCCCTTCTTCGATGGCGCGGCGGAAGGGCGTGCCGTGGGTAAAGGGGTTGTCTCCGAAATAGCTGTCATTGGTGTCGGAATGCGCGTCGAAATGGATCAGCCCGACAGGCGCCGATTTGGCGAGGGCGCGCAACACAGGTAGCGTTGTCAGATGGTCTCCGCCACACGAGAGCGGCAGCGCACCGCTGGCCACGATCTGCGCCATCCCCGTCTCTATCAAATTCAACCCGTCCAGAAGGTTAATCGGGTTCACTGGCAGATCCCCGACATCGGCAATATTGGCGATGCTGAACGGCGCGATCCCGGACGCATGATGCGCCGCGCGCATCAGGCTTGATTGATTGCGCACCTCGCGAGGGCCGTGACGCGCACCGGCGCGATTGGTGGTGCCGCCATCCCACGGAATGCCCACCAACGCGATATCAAGCCCCTCGGCCGTAGGCACGGCGGGCAGACGCATAAAGGTCGAATGGCCCGCAAAGCGGGGAACTTTTGCGGCGTCAACGGGCTGGTGAAAGGTCGTCATGGGCATATCCTCAGTTGAATTCTCGCGCAGCGGCGGCTGTGATGCCCGCCACGCAATCGGCCAGCAACAGCTCGCCATTTTCGGCCGATGACCCTTCGGTCAGCGACAGCACGCCCGAGGGCGGCACCTCTGCGCAAGGCTTTGGGAAGCGGTCATAATAGGGCAGGAAGGCGGCGGGGCCGTCATGGCGTGCCTTGGACAGGTCCACCAATTCGGGGCGCAGCGCCATCATCATCGAGGTTTCCAGCACCGAGGCATGTTCCAACTCGATCCCCGGAAAGCCATCGGGGAAGATGCGGTCCATAGTCTCGGGGCGCACCATATCCCAATGATCTACCCGCAGGATAACAAGGTCCGCAGCGCGGTCTCGACCGATGGCATCCAGCGCCAATTCGATCCCCTCAATCGTCGGGCCGATATTCTCGTAATGCCCGTTCACGGTGACGATCTTGCGCACATTTTGGCGAAACAGCTCGCAGATCACATCACGCACGATCAGCGAAAACGTATGTGCACTCAGATTGAGCGTGCCGGGAAAGCCCGGCCCCCCGCCCGTCTTGGGCTGCGAGCGATTGCCATAAGCAACGGTTGGCAACACCAGCCCGCCCAGTTCCGCTGCGGCACGGGCCGCAATCGCCGTAGGGATCACCACGTCGACATTCAGCGCCATATGGCGGCCATGCTGCTCGGTTGCGCCGAGGGGAAGGAAAACGGGCGCTCCGGCAGCGATGCGCGCCTCGACATCGGGCCAAGCAAGCTCTGCGTAAAATACACTATCTGTCATATTGTGATCCATTATGTCATTGCCGCGCCGCCATTGGCGCCAAGGCATTGCCCGGTGAAAAGGGTCGCTCCCGGCCCGGCCAGAAAGACCGCCGCCGCGGCCACTTCTTCGGGACGGCCAATGCGGCCAAGGGGGTTGTTGGTTTCCAAGGCCTTGCCCTCGGGACTGAGGTTTTCGAAATCCAGAAGCGGCGTATCGGTGGGGCCCGGCGCAACAGCATTCACCAAAATGCGCGGCGCCAGTTCTCGCGCCCAAGATCGGGTGGCCCCCAGCATCGCCGCTTTGGTGGCCGCATAGACAGAGCCACCCGCGCGCCCCAGATAGGCCAGTTCCGAAACGATATTGATGATGCGACCGCCCTCGGGCAGATGCGCCAACACCTCACGCGCCACTAGCATCGGCGCGCGCAGATTGATGGCGGTCATCCGGTCGATATGATCGGCACTGAGATCGGCCAAGGACCGCTCTTCGAAGATGCCGGCGTTATTGATCAGAATATCGATGCCACCCAAACGCCGCGCCGCCGCGCTAATGGCGCTCTTGATCTGCGCCTCATCGGCAAGATCACAGGACAGGATTGCGATGTCGCCCTCAGACGCAGCCAGATCAAGCCCGATCACGCTGGCCCCGGCATCGTGCAGCGCCAAGGCGATGGCCCGCCCGATCCCACTGGCGGCCCCCGTGACCACCGCGCGTTTGCCTTGCAACGGCTTCACCATGGCACTTCTCCTCGATCCACGCCCAGCGACTGGCCAGTGATATTGCTGGCCAGATCCGAGGCCAGAAACAGATAGGTCTGGGCCATATCGGGTGGCTCCATCAGCCCCGGCAAGGCCTGCCCGGCGACGATACTGTCCAGCAAGGCGGCCTCGTCTTCGCCTGACTCCGCTGCGATCCGGCCCAGTGAACGCATCGAGGCCTCGGTGCGCACCCAACCGGGACAGACAGCGTTGACGCGGATGCCAAGCGGGCCCAATTCGCGCGCCCAGGTTTTGGTTAGCCCGATGATCGCGTGTTTGGAGGCGACATAGGCGCCAAAGCCCGGCTCAGCGACCCGGCCCCAGATTGAGGCCGTGTTCACGATCGCGCCCCCCGCACCCATAAGCGGCAAGGCGGCGGCGGTCACCAAGGCCGTTCCCGTGACGTTGATGTCGATCACACGGCGAAACGCATCTGTGAGCGCATCAGAACCGTCGCTAATGGGCGTCATCAACTCTAACCCTGCGTTGTTGATCAAAACGTCGATCCGGCCAAGCGGAGCCAGCGCTTCGCCAACCTGTTCCTTGTCAGAGATATCTGCCTGCACCGATGTCGCGCCCAGTTCTGCCGCGCGCTCATGGACGCCAGCGTCATCGGCAATCAGGTGCAACCACGCGCCCGCCTGCGCAAAGCCCTGTGCGATACCAAACCCGATCCCTCGGCTTGAGCCGGTGATGACGACGCTGCGGCCTGCGAATGAAAGTGTCATTAATGTTGCCCCTCTTCACGCATCATCCGCATAATCTTGCGCTCAATGTCGATATAGCCGGGACATTCCAGCAATTCTTCCTTGCTACGCAGTCGTTTCTTCGGTTTGAAATCGGGAATGATTTCTTCCTTAATTCGACCCGGATGACTGGAAAGGAAAACGATCTTGTCGGCTAGGAATATCGCTTCTTCGATGTCATGGGTCACGATGATCATCGTCGTTCCCGAAGCTTCGGCGACCTCGATCATCAATTCCTGCATCTGCCAGCGCGTTTCAGCATCCAGCGCACCGAACGGTTCGTCCATCAGCAAGACTTCGGGCGCATTCGCCAATGTCCGTGCAATCGCCACGCGCTGCCGCATCCCGCCCGAAAGCTGGGAGGGATAGGTGTCGATGAACTTGGACAGCCCGACGAGACCGATGAAATGGGCCGCACGCTCGCGCCGTTCTTTGGCCGGAACGCCGTTGATCTTCATCCCGAACTCGACATTCTTGCCAACCGACATCCAGTCAAACGACGTGTAGGCCTGAAAGACCATACCGCGTTCGCGCGCCGGGCCGTCGATCTCGGCCCCCTTCAGCGTGATCGTGCCGCCGCTTTGCGTTTCAAGCCCCGCGATCATCCGTAAAATGGTTGATTTGCCGCTCCCGGATGGCCCCAGAAGAACACAGATCGAGCCCTTCTCAACTCCGAACGAGACAGTATCGACTGCCGTTAAAGAGCGCCCTTTGGACAAGGCGAAGGTTTTCGAGACATTGGTAATTTGAAGTAATTGTTCAGACATCAGCGGGCCTCTTGCAGATAGGGAAAGAGGCGGCGGTGCAGGATCGCAAAGGCTTTGTCGAAGATCAGCCCCAAGACACCGATCACAATGATGCCGGACAGGATTTCGTCGGTATGCAGAAAGCGACGCGCGCGCATCATCATCGCGCCGATGCCCGTGGTCGAAGCAACGATCTCGGCGATCACCAGATAGGTCCAGACCACCGCCAACATCTGACGCATCGCCGTCAGGATATTGGGGGCAACGGCAGGCAGCATCACGCCGAAGACGGTCGCCCACCGCCCCGCGCCGAGTGTGAGCGCGGTTTCAATCAACTCTTTGCGGATTTCTTTCGTGTGATCCGCAATCAGCGTGATGAGAAAGAAGATCACCCCAAGAAACAGCAGCGCCAGTTTTGGCGCCTCGCCGGTGCCAAACCACATCAGCAGGATCGGGATAAACGAAGGTGCGGGCAGGTAGCGCCAGGCTGAAACGAAAGGGGCAAAGATCGCATCGACCGCCGGAAAGGCCCCCATCGCCACCCCAAGCGGGATGGCCACAAGGCAGGCGAGGGAGAATGAGACAAGCACGCGCATCATGGAGATCAGCACATCGCTGCCAAAACCGTTTGCGAACAAGCGGGC
>JAFGWK010000020.1 GCA_016937195.1 Paracoccaceae bacterium
AGAGTCCAGTTTCAGGACTATCGGGCGTTTTGTGCTTCTCTCATGCTTGCGTTTCAGGACAATGGAGAAAGATGATGACCGATACTCTTTACGCGCGCCTTGGAGGTGCAGACGCCATCGCCAAAATCGCTTCCGACCTCGTCGACAATCACATGACTAACCCGCTGATTGGCAAGCGTTTCGCAGGTAGCGATCCGGTCGCTATGAAAAAGAAGGCCACAGATTTCTTCTCGATGGGGTCGGGTGGGCCCAATCAATATGACGGGTTGGATATGTTGAGCGCGCACAAACACATGAACATTTCCGACAACGAGTATATGGCGGCTGTCGATGATCTGATGAAGGCGCTGACGAATGCGAACGTGGGGGATCGTGAGAAAGCGGAAGTACTGTATATCTTTCACACGCTTCGCCCTGACGTTGTGGGTGTCTGACGGATGCGCGCTGGTCTGCGGTCTGGCCTGCAACGCTATGGGATGCCATTGGCCTTCGACCCTTGACAGGCAGCCCTGCGCCTCCCATTTGGTCGCCTTGGCACCCGGATGCCAGCCGCCCGCGGGACCTCTCCCTTGGTGAAATCCGGATATTGAAAGCTCTCTTGTCGGGGGCGTTACGGCAATGCGGGCACCGGAGCGGTGGGATTATCCCCCGTGGAGACGATTAGAATGATTGCGAAAGATATCAAAGAAGCCAAGGCACAGGCACATCGTCTGGCCGATGCCATGAAGCGGGCGGGGCAGCCTGTCAGCCTGTCGCGCGCCTATGAAATCCATGCACAGGCCTCGGGTCATGCGGATTGGAACACGATGGCGGCGGCGTTGAAGGCGCCTGTGGGGCACGGGCTTGCCTTGGGCGAGGCTGTGCGCGGGCGTTATATGGGCCAGCCGATCACCGGTCGCGTGCATGCGCTTAAACGCAAGGGGGCTGAGCATGTTGAAATCGAGATCGCGCTCGATGCCCCTGTAGATGTGGTGCAAAGTGCTGCGTTCAGTTCGCTGCGCCGACGGGTGCGCGCCACGCTCGGGCCCGATGGGCGCTCGGTTGGACGGCGCTCGGACGGGGTGGCGCATCTGGATTTGAGCTGAAATAGGGGGCGGGGCGTAAAGTTCCGCCCTTTTCCTATCCGCTTGCACAACTTGCCCCAAACCCGCGCGCGCGTTAAGGGGTTTGCAAAGAATATGCAGGAGGAGGGCCGAGATGAGCCGAGCATTTGTATTTCCCGGGCAGGGCGCGCAGACAATTGGTATGGGGCGCGCGCTGGCGGCTGCCTATCCGGCTGCGCAGGCGGTGTTTGACGAGGTGGACGCGGCTTTGGGCGAAAGCTTGAGCGCGCTGATCTGGGAGGGCGAGGCCGAGGCGCTGACGCTGACGGCCAATGCGCAACCCGCGCTGATGGCGACCTCGATTGCGGCGATGCGCGCGTTGGAGGCCGAGGGGTTTTCGGTTGGAGATGCGGCGTTTGTGGCAGGGCATTCCTTGGGCGAGTATTCGGCATTGTGTGCGGCGGGAAGTCTGAGCCTGTCTGATACCGCGCGTCTGTTGCGTCTGCGCGGCGCGGCGATGCAATCGGCGGTGCCGGTGGGTGTGGGCGCGATGGCGGCGGTGCTGGGGCTTGATTTTGCTGCGGCGACAGCAGTGGCCGAGGCGGCGGCGCAGGGGCAGGTTTGTCAGGCGGCCAATGACAATGACCCCTCGCAGGTGGTGATTTCGGGCCATAAAGAGGCGGTCGAGCGCGCTACGGTTCTGGCCAAGGAAGCCGGGGCCAAGCGCGCGGTGATGCTGCCGGTCTCGGCGCCGTTCCATTGCGCGCTGATGCAACCCGCCGCCGATGCGATGGCGGCGGCTTTGGCCGATGTTGCGATTGCCGCGCCGGTGGTGCCGTTGGTGGCCAATGTGCGCGCTCAGGCGGTGAGCGATCCTGATGTGATCCGTCAGTTGCTGGTGGAGCAGGTGACGGGCTCGGTGCGTTGGCGCGAGAGCGTGGCGTGGATGGCCGGGCAAGGTGTGGATGAGATCTGGGAGATCGGTGCGGGCAAGGCGCTGTCTGGCATGATCCGGCGTATCGCCAAGGATGTGACCTGTCGCACGGTGGGCACGCCCGAGGATATCGCGGCACTGAAGGGCTGAGGGCGCGCCGGGGGATCTTCCCCCGGACCCCCTGAAGTATTTTTGGCCAAATGAAAGCCAGATGAAGAAAGGTTTGCAGATGTTTGATCTTAATAAGAAATGTGCTCTTGTGACCGGGGCTTCCGGTGGGATTGGTGCCGAGATCGCGCGCGCCTTGCATGCCGGTGGTGCGATTGTGGCGCTGTCGGGAACACGGGTGGAGCCGCTGGAGGCTTTGGCGGCGGAATTGGGTGAGGGCGCGCATGTATGCCCCGCGAATCTGAGCGATCCAGAGTCGGTTGAAGCGTTGCCGAAGGCGGCGATTACGGCGATGGGCGGGCTTGATATTCTGGTGAACAACGCCGGGATCACGCGCGATGGGCTGAGCATGCGGATGTCGGATGACGACTGGCAATCGGTGATTGATGTGAATCTGACGGCGGCGTTTCGTTTGATGCGTGGATCGTTGCGCACAATGATGAAGGCGCGTTGGGGGCGGATTATCAATATCACCTCGATCGTCGGGCAGACCGGCAATCCGGGGCAGGTGAATTATGCTGCGGCTAAGGCTGGCCTTGTGGGCGCATCCAAATCGATGGCGCAAGAGGTTGCGAGTCGTGGCGTGACGGTGAATTGCGTGGCGCCGGGCTTTATTGCGACAGCGATGACAGACAAGCTGAGTGAGGATCAAAAAGGGGGGCTGATGGGCCAGATTCCAGTTGGTCGTATGGGGACGCCGCAAGAGATCGCGGCCGCCGTGCGCTATTTGGCAAGCCCTGAGGCGGGCTATGTCACGGGGGCTGTGCTGCATGTGAATGGCGGCATGTCGATGATCTGAGTGTTGCGCGCTAACATTGGCGTGACCTCAGGGCAATTGCACCTTGCGAAGGGGGTAAAAACGGCTTGCCTTGAGTAACGCCAATCGGTATGAGCGCAGCAGACGGGCTTGGCGTATGTTGCGCGGGGCCTGCTTGCGGCCTCGTGATCCGTCGGGGCGGATGAGACGCTTGATTGAGCATAGGCTGGGTTAAGCATAGACTGTGTTAAGCATAGACTGGGCGTAGGCCCTCGAATTTGAGGAATTGACATGAGCGACATCGCAGATCGCGTGAAGAAGATCGTCGTGGAACATCTCGGCGTGGAAGAAGACAAGGTCACCGAGAGCGCTTCGTTCATCGACGACCTGGGCGCAGACAGCCTTGACACCGTTGAGCTGGTTATGGCGTTCGAAGAAGAGTTCGGCATCGAGATCCCCGATGACGCCGCTGAGAACATCCAAACTGTTGGCGATGCAGTGAAATTTATCACGGAAGCAGCGTAACGCGCTTTTGTCGATTGAGTATTGTGAACGGCGCTCCGGTTCGGGGCGCCGTTTTTCGTTTGCAATATACAGGTTTTGACTATTTTTCTGGTTGGTTTTTACTCTTTGTTTAGCAATTTTTTCTACCTTGGCTGAAGCTTTCGCGTGATGGAATTATTTTCCATCGCCTTCTTGTTAGGAGCCAAGATTTGACAGTCTACCGTTTTTCCCAAATTCTGGTGCGACCTTTGGCTTGGCTGGCGGCGGCGATCGCGCTTTGGCCGTTGGTCGGGCATTTCTTGAACTCGGAACGGATGTTTGGTGTCTTTTCGGACAGCTATCAAACGCATGAAATGACATCCGTCTTGGTATTGCTTCTGTGCGGGGCGGTGGTGATGAGGCGGCGCAATGCAAGCGTGGCCAGCGTGTTGGCGGGGATCTGTCTGGCCATTGTGATCGCGCGTTTCGTGCCGCAATTTGGGCCCGTTTTCGGGGTTGGCGGGCCTTACATGATGGGCTGGAATACGGCACTTGTGCTGGGCATTATAGCAGGTGGTTTTCTGATCAGCGAAGCGCGGTTTTATTCCTTGGGCGCACTGTTGTGCTTTTTGGCGCTGGGATTAACTGTGGTTTTGTTGATTGCGGGGATATGGCAGCAGCAAGAAATATTAGGGCAAATGTCGTTGACGACCGGTGTGATGATGATTGCACTGGCGGCCTCGATTGCCATGATCCATGCCCATCGTGGCGTGATGCGCGTTCTTCTGGGGCCATATGCGTCAGGCCGTAACGCGCGTATGCAGCTATTCCTCGGGATTTTGACGCCGCTTGTATTGGGCGGTCTGTTCATGAGGGTGCCTGATTGGCTGGAGGGAAAAAGCGAGGTCTTTTTGCTGATCGCGGCGCTGACGGGTTTTAATATTGCCTTGATTGTCGTGATGGCCGTGTTGATGGAGCGGGCCGATCACAAGCGCCGACAGTTGGAGCGCAAGATGGCAGATCTTGCGCTGCGCGACGGGCTGACGAAGGTGTTCAACCGAGTGATGCTGGAGCGTCGTTTTGGTCGCGCGGTGGCGCAGACGAAGCAGGGCAACGCGACGTTCTCGCTTTTGATGATTGATCTGGATCGGTTCAAGGCGATCAACGATTTGGGCGGGCATGAGCTGGGCGATCGTGTGTTGCATGACGTTGCGCAGGCGCTGCGGTTGGAAATGCGCTGGGATGATACTTTGGCGCGCGTCGGTGGTGAGGAATTTGCGGTGATTTTACCCGGCGCCAATTTGGTTGAGAGCTATGAGGTTGCCAAGCGGTTGTGCGCCTGTATCGAAAAAGTGGGTGTCATGCGCAATGATGGTTCGGTGCAACGGGTGACGGCCTCTATTGGGGTGGCGCAATGGCTTGTCGGAGAGAGCATGCAGCAGATTTATGCGCGCACGGATGGCGCGTTGTATGAGGCGAAGAAATTAGGGCGGAACCGTGTTTTGTTGGCCCCAGAGTCGGGCTTTGACAAGAGGATTGAGCCTGTTGATGAGGCTGTGATCGCAATGCCGTGTGTCTCCCCCGAGACGCTGGCCGGTGTGTCCGAGCGGTGTCAGAATGTGGCTTGACGCAATTTTATCGCGGTGGCGGGGCGTTG
>JAFGWK010000021.1 GCA_016937195.1 Paracoccaceae bacterium
CATTGGCATAGCCCGAGGATTGCTCTTCAACGGTCGTAAGCTTTTCACCCCACATGTCAGGTTTGGCTTCAACGAAGCCAACAGCCTTGCGATCTACAAACAGCACATAGTCGGCTGGACCGATATCCGTTTGATATTCCCTTACGACGATCCCTGCCCCGGCATTGAAGCCCACCACAGACTTGTCTTGGCAAGACATCCCGCATCAGCCAGGCGCTTGTCGATGATATCTCGGGCAATCTGTTCTGGAGTTTGATTGAGCACGGAAGACATAAATCACCTTATTCAAATCTAACCGCAGAATGTGAGACTTCTTCCCTGATCGCAACTGGTTCGGCTTTTGATCGAATTCATCCCGAATGATGTTCCTTGAGCCGCTAGGCCCGAGCAAACGCATGACAGGGCGTTTGCTCAGCCACCTACAAGCGCGTCAGCGACCAGATGCCCGTTACCGACATTGCGCAACGCCATCCGCGCGGGACTGGCACCCAACTTGTAAATCGGGCTTGGGATTTCTGAGGCAAGACGGGCAACGGGCGGGCGAGAATAGGTCGGATCGGGCACCGGAACCGCCGCCATTAGGCGCTTGGTATAGGAATGGCGCGGATCGCCAAAAATCTGCGCCCGCGTGCCCATTTCGACGATCTGTCCCATATACATCACCGCCACCCGGTCCGAGATATTCTCGACCACCGCCATATCGTGGCTGATAAACAGATAAGCGATGCCAAATTCGCCCTTAAGCGCCTCAAGGAGATCAAGCACCCGCGCCTGAACAGACACATCCAGCGCGGAGACGCTTTCATCGGCGATGATCAGCTTGGGTTGCAGCGCAAGAGCGCGCGCAATGCAGATTCGCTGGCGCTGGCCACCGGAAAACTCGTGGGGGTAGCGATCAAGCTGATCGGGTGTCAGACCGACGCGTTCGAACAATTCTGCCACGCGCGCGCGGCGTTGCTCGGGCGTGGCGATCGCGTGGATAACCAGCGGTTCTGCCACCAGATCGCCCACCCGCATGCGCGGATCCAGCGCCGCCATCGGGTCTTGAAAAACGATTTGAACATCGCGCCGTAACGCTTTCATGTCCTTGCCGTTTAGCCCGCCCAACGTATGTCCCGCCACCTCGATACGACCCTGATGCGGCACCAGCCCGACAAGCGCTTTGGCAATGGTGGATTTCCCACAGCCCGACTCGCCGACTAGCGAAAACGTCTCACCTGCGCGGATATCAAAGCTGACATTTTCGACCGCATGCACTCGGTGCGTAACCCGCGACAAGATCCCGCCGCGAATGTCAAAGCGCACCTGCACATCGCGCAGGCGCGCCACGGTGTCCGTTTGCGGCTCGCTAAAATCGGCCCCGCTACCATCGCCCATGCGCGGCACGGCGGCCAAAAGATCGCGGGTATATTGAGCGCGCGGGGTGGCAAAAATATCGTTCACCGCGCCCTGTTCAACAGCGCGGCCCTGCTGCATGACAATCACCCGCTCGGCCATCTCGGCCACCACGCCCATGTCATGGGTGATCAGGATAATCGCGGTACCCATTTCGCGCTGCAGATCGCGCAAAAGGTCTAGCACCTCGCGCTGCACGGTCACATCAAGCGCCGTCGTGGGTTCGTCCGCAATCAGCACATCCGGGCGCAAGGCAAGCGCCATTGCAATCATCACCCGCTGACGCATACCGCCGGACAATTCATGCGGATATTGCGTCATCCTGCGTTCCGGCTCGGAAATGCGCACCGCTTTGAGCGCCTCAAGCGCGCGTGTCGCGGCCTCGCTCTTTGAGACCGGTTCGTGGGCGCGAATGGCCTCGGTCAATTGTAGTCCAATGCTCAGCACAGGATTGAGAGAGGTCATCGGTTCTTGAAAAATCATCGCGATGCGATCGCCGCGAATGGCGCGCATTTTGGTCTCGGGCAGCGCCGTCAGATCGGTGCCATTGAGCGTGATCGACCCGGCACTGACGCGCAGCGCAGGCGGTGGCAACAGTCCCATGATCGCAAGCGATGTCAAAGACTTGCCAGAGCCGCTTTCGCCCGCGATGGCAATGGTTTCGCCGCGCGCAAGGGTAAAGCTCAGGTCATTGACCAAGGCCCGCTCGACGCCCTCGGCGCGCACGGAAATCGTCAGCCCCGAAACCTCGAGAACGGTCGGGGCGGCATCTGGGGCCGACACGGCCCCAGACTCAACTGTAGGGTTCTGGTTCATTCGAAGACACATCTCGGGAAATAGAAGCTGACGACCCAATTGGGCATATCGACGATTTCGGAGATCCGCAGATCGCCACAGGTCGAGACCAGCATATAGGCATCCACCGGCGCCATGCCGCGCTGCGCACAGAGCAGATCGACCATGCCAGCCACCGCGTCGCGCGCCGCTGACATCAGGTCGGTGCCAATGCCCGTCGTGACCTCATAGCCCGCCCCATCAAGGTGACGCGTGACCGGGCCCGGCGTGGTGAAGCGCGGAAATTTCAGCGGCTCGTTCTTGATCACATCAAAGGTGAGCACGGTGTTCATCGGGCTTTCAATCGCAGTGCCGCAGACCTCGCCGTCGCCTTGAGCCGCGTGGGTGTCGCCGACAGAAAACAGCGCGCCCTCGACCTCGACGGGTAAATACAGCGTGGTGCCCGCCGCCAGATCGC
Organism: Paracoccaceae bacterium; assembly: GCA_016937195.1. Lineage (GTDB taxonomy): Bacteria > Pseudomonadota > Alphaproteobacteria > Rhodobacterales > Rhodobacteraceae > Thioclava. Next base: position 2,648 of record JAFGWK010000021.1, read on the forward strand.
GAATGTCGAGATTCCCCCCGACCCGGCGCGGTGGCACGATGGAGAGCAACCCCGCCTCGGCAGGCGCGACGCCGATTGTGCCGCAAAACGGCTTGAGCGGAACCTTCCCCTCACGTCCCCACAGCGCCTTATCAGGCGATGCGGCGTTATATTTCCAGATCGTCAGCGCCGGGTCGGTGAACTGATCGGCCAACAGCCCGAAGCCGGGAATATTGGCCGTCCAGCCCCAAGCGGAGCCCTCAGCCTCACGCGGGGTAAAGCTGTCGATTGTCACTTTCAGAACATCACCGGGCTTGGCGCCGTCAATATAGATCGGCCCGGATACCGGGTTGATCTTGCCGAAGTCCAGCGTTGCAACGTCGGCCACAGTCGAAGACGGGCCAAGCTGGCCAGCCGAGCTGTCATGGCAGTGAAATTCGATGGTCGATCCCGGGGCCACCGTCTCGGCCGGGACAAGCGAATTGTCCCAACCGAAATGGTGTTGTGCGCCATGGATCGTGTAGTCACAGGCTTTGCACATGGTGTCTCACTTCGTCACGTAAACATAATCATAATTGACCGGAATCGAGACCGGATCGACGTAGAGGTTGTCGGCCCCGCCCATGCGCTCGGATTTCATGGTGTAGCGCTGCTCGTTAAAGATAGGCACCCATGGCGCTTGCTCCATCACCTTCTCATAGACATCCGACCACATCGCGAGACGCTTGGGATCGGCCGGATCGGTGAAACTGTCGGCCTTGGTGGCCTCGGCGTCGATCTCGGGGTCGCAGAATTTCGACCAGTTCCAGCCGCCCTCGCCCGCACCCGCACAGCCAAGGATCGGGCCGTAGAAGTTGGACGGATCGGGGAAGTCTGCGATCCACGCCATGCCGCCCGACCAAATCATCGGTGCCTTGCCCGCGCCACCGGCCTCGATCACATTGGCCTGAGCCAGCGATTTGATTTCGGCTGTAATGCCAATCGCCTTGAGGTCTTGCTGGATCGCCTGCGCGATACGCGGATTGGGATCGGTGTTCATGACGTAAAGCTCGGTCGTGAACCCATCGGCAAACCCTGCCTCGGCCAGCAATTTTTTGGCCGCGGCATCGTCAAAGGAATAGCCTTTGTAGTCCTTGATATAGCCGGGCATCGAGGGCGGCAGCGGCTGGTTGGCCGGGATCGCGCGCCCGTTGATCATCTGTGTGATCCGCTTCTTGTTGATCGCCATGTTGACCGCTTCGCGCACCTTGAGATTGTCAAACGGCGGCGTCTTGACGTTGAGCGTGATATAGCCGGTCTGCAGCTGACCGCCCTCAACCACACGCGCTTTTTCGGCGGGGTTATTCATGACCTCTTCGAATTTCGCAGGCGGAATGCCGTCACCGGGCACGTCCACCTCGCCCTTTTGCAAGCGCAGCAGCGCCACGATGGGCTCTTGACCGACTTCAAAGGTGATCTGGTCGAGATAGGGCACGCCCGCGCGCCAGTATTCGGTGTTCTTGGCGAAGACGAGCTGCTGCCCGATGGTCCAATCCGCCAGCTTATAGGCGCCGGTGCCCACGGGGTGCTTGCCGAAATCTGCGCCCCATTCTTCGACGGCTTCTTTCGGCACGATGGAGGCGAAATTCAGCGCCATCACATGCAGAAAGGTCGCATCGGGACGGCTGAGCGTGATCTTGACGGTCGCCGGGTCCACCACTTCGACTCCGCTAAGTTCGCTAGCCGAACCATCCGCCATCGCGTCATAGCCCATGATCGAGGCAAAGAAGCCCGCGCCAGGGGATTGCGTGACAGGGTTGGTGACCCGGTCGAGCGAGTATTTCACATCATCTGCGGTCATTTCGCGCCCGTTGTGGAACTTCACGCCGGGACGCAGATGGAAGGTGAAGGTCTTGCCATCGTCCGAGACGTCATAGCTTTCAGCCAGACCAGGGCGCAGTTCGGTCGTGCCGGGAACGTAATCCATCAGCCCGTCAAACAGCGATTTGATCATCGACCAGTTCTGCCAATCATAGCCAATCGCGGGATCCAGCGTGGCCACGTCATCCTTGTAGGTGACGATGATATTGCCGCCGGGCTTGGCATTGGGGTCGGGCTGGTAATCTTGCGCCAGCGCGGCACCGGCGAATGACAGCGACACCGCCAGCGCGCTTGTCGTCAGCATGGTTTTCATCAGGCTCATTTTTCTCTCCGTCTGTTGAACGTTTCTTGCAGTCTTGCCCCGTTTTGCCGGGGGTCTGGTTGCGATCAGCGCAACTTGATGCGCGGGTCGATAAAGGGAGTGATCATGTCGGCAATCAGGTTGCCCAGCACGATGGCGCAGGCCGAAACAAGCGTGACGCCCATGATGATCGGGATGTCCACGCGCTGGATCGCCTGCCACGCGAGCTGCCCGATGCCCGGCCAGCCAAAGACGCTTTCGACGACGACGATGCCCGACATGAAGATGCCGATATCAATGCCGATCATCGCGATAATGGGCAAAATGGCGTTGGGCATGGCGTGCAGCACCAGCACGCGCGAACGGCGCAGCCCCTTGGCGCGTGCGGTGCGGATATAATCCGAGCGCAGCACGTCAATCATGCTGGATCGCATCATCCGGCTATACCAACCCGACCCCATGATCCCAAGCGTCAATGCGGGCAACACGAGATTGGAAAAGCTGCCATAACCGCCGATTGGGAACCAGCTTAGCTTGACGGCAAAGACATAGAGCAGCAGCAGACCAACCACGAATTGCGGTGCCGACACCGCCACGAAAGAGGTGATCATCAGCGTCTGATCCAACGCGCCGCCACGCCGGATTGCGGCTATGATACCCAGTGTCAAACCGATCACCAGCTCAGCCACGATAGCGCCCAGCATCAACAACAGTGTTGCAGGCAAGCGTGCCATGATCAGCGTAGCGACATCCGTTTTTTGCAGGTAGCTGCGCCCCATATCGCCCTGCACCAGACCGACCAGATAGCGCCAGTATTGCACCACGAACGGTTGATCGAGCCCCAACTGATGGCGGATATTCTCGACCGTTTGCGCAGTGGCGGACCGTCCAGCAATCTGGCGCACCGGATCGGCGGGCAACACGTAGAGCAGGAAGAAGGTGATGAATGACACCCCCAGCAAGATGAGCGCGGCCTGTATCAGGCGGCGGGCAAGGTAAGCCAGCATTACGAACGCCCCCTTTGCGTCGGGTCGAGCACATCACGCAGCGCATCGCCCACCAGGTTAAAAGCCAGCGCCAGCAACAAGATCGCAGCGCCCGGAATAAACACGAGCCAGGGTGCGGCCTGAAAATAGGTCTGGTTTTCAAAGATGATATTACCCCAGCTTGGCGTGGGCGGCTGCACTCCGACACCAAGGTAGCTGAGCGTCGCTTCCAGCAGCACCGTCGTCGAAATCCCGAGTGTGCCCCAGACGATGATCATCGGCACGAGGTGGGGCAGGATATGGCGAAACAGAATGCGCGCCGTTCCTGCGCCCAGCGTCTTTTCGGCAGAGACGAATTCGCGCTCGGCCAGCGCCGAGGTCTCGGTATAGACCACACGCGCCGTTTGCACCCAGTTTACCAGCGCAATCACCATCGCCACGATCCACAGAGAAGGTGTGAAAATCGCCGCAAGACAAATTGCCAGCAATAGCGCGGGAAACGCCATCATCAGATCGGTGAACCGCATCAGCACCGCGCCAATCCAGCCGCGAAAATAGCCCGCCGTGACGCCAATCAAGGTGCCGATGATCAGCGCCAGCCCATTGGCCACCACTCCGATAATCAGCGAGGTGCGCGCCCCATACAGGATACGCGAGAACAGATCGCGCCCCAACAAATCAGTGCCCAGCCAAAACTGCGCCCCCGGCGGCATCGGCGCGCCTTCCAGCGTGAGCCCGTCAAACATTTGTTCTTGCGGCTGATAGGGGGCAATCCACGGCGCAAAAATCGCTCCGCCGACAACGACCGCAATCAACACCAACCCCAACAGGGCCAGCTTGCGTCCCAATAAACGACGCCAAGCGCTTTGCGGGCCAACCGCGCCCTTAGCCAAGGTCAGATCGGTCATTTGCACCCCCTTGCGCATCGTGGCTGGCGACAACGCGGCGCGCACCATCTTCAAAACTCACCCGCCACGCCATCGCCATCTGGCGCAACTGGTCGTAGGCCTCGGACTCGGATTTGCCGCGCGCGGCGAGCAACATGACGGCGCGCACGACGGTTTGGCGCTCATCAAGGCGGCGGCGCAGATCGGCGATCTCGGCGGATAAGGACTGGCGCGCCTCAAAGGCGGTGCGTGCGATCAGGAGCGCCGAATAAGCCCCGCCATCGCCCACAGGTTTGAGCAGTTGCGCATGCGCGCCCGCCTCAAGCGACCATTCGATGCGTCCGGGCGCTTCTGAGCCGATCAGCGCAATCATCGGCATCGGGCTTTGCCCTGTCGGCCAAGGAAACTGCGCGTCATAGCCTTGATCGGCATCAAAAAAGACGAAATCTGCTGACAGCGCTTCGGCGGGCAGTTCGGGCCAGCACTGAACCACATCCAACCCGATTGCGCGCAATTGCCGATCCAACGCGTGCAGCGTGGGATGAGGACGGTGCAACACATAAGCGCGTGCACCGCCCAGAACCGGAATCTGGATGCGCCTCGTCATGACACCACCCGTAAGCTGGACGTCCCCTGCAAGATCGCGTCGCGCCCATGTGCGAGGTAAGGATCGCCCGCCACCGGTGCAAAGCGTTCACGCGGGACGAAGGCCCCATTTTCGACCTGTGCGATCAGCACGGGAAGCTGCGTATGATGGGTGGCCAGATCGATCCCTTCGCTGCCGCCGGGCGCATGGGCCAGAAGCTGCGACAGGCTTTCCCGCGCCGCCCCTGCATGCCCCGACAGCAAGCGCGCCAGACGATGCACCGCCGAATAGGCGGCCGCCTCATGCGAGGAGCCGAAATTCTGCCCGCCATCGGGCCAGCCCTGCACGCCACGAAAATAAGGCCCCGCCGCCACCAGCCCTTCGGCAGCATCGGGATGGATCGCGGGCAATTCGCATTCGGTCAGGTTGCACGACAGGATCGGGCACGTCTCGGGGCGGAAATGCGCATCCTCCTGACCCAAGCGGTGATAGGCCTCAAGGAACGCATATTGCGACGGGCCAATCAGGTTGTTGAGCACAAAATCAGGACGTGTGGCGCGGATTTCGGCGATCAGGTGCTCGATCTCCAGCGCGCCAAGCGGCAGGTAACGCTCGCCCAGCACCTCGCCGCCCGCACCCGAAATCACCTCGCGGGCAAGGCGGTTCATCTCCCAGCCCCAGATGTAATTCGACCCCATCAGGTAGCCCCGCCGCCCCAGCCGCGCAAAGGCCCAGCCCAGCAGCGGCAACAGGTGCTGGTTCGGGCAGGCATGGGTGTAAACCACATGATCGGAGGCCTCGAACCCCTCGTAAGGAATCGTATACCACAGAGTGCCGCCTGCGCGTTCGAGCGTCGGGATGACCTCTTTGCGACTCCATGAGGTAACGCAGCCGATCACATGGCGCGCCGAACTGTGGCGTAAAATTTCCTCGCAAAGCGGGCCATAGGCATCGGCATTGCCTTGCGGATCGCGCTCGACTGGCGCGAAAGTTAGCGGCATATCGGGATCGGCGTTGATCTGCGCAATCGCACCTAGAACACCGCTGCGGCAAGCCTCGGAAATCAGCGAGTAGCTACCCGATCGCGAGTAGAGCAAACCCAGTTCAATGCGTTCTTTCATGGCGTTCCTTCGACTTTTCGAAATCCCGAAAATGCAAAACGCCCCGCTGACTAACCGTTGAAAAGCGGTGTCAAAGCGAGGCGCAAATGCCGTTCGGACCTTTCCGATGTAACGCTAGCGTGACATTGGGCAACGTTACAAAACAAGTGAGAAAGCCACAAAACCGAGCGCAAATAGAGCTTACATGAGAAAAAA
>JAFGWK010000187.1 GCA_016937195.1 Paracoccaceae bacterium
CAAACCCGCGTGAAACTCTGCGCCCTTGCTGCCTTGCACGCAATGATCGGGCCAAAGCGTCTGCACCCCATACTCCATGTGGATCTGGGTGAATGCCGCCGCCCCTTCATGGCTTGACGCAAAAGACGAATGCCCCGCCGGGTGCCAATCCTGCGTCAGCACCACCACCTCGAACTCCGGCATCAGCGCATTGATCCGCGCGATGATCGTATCCCCGCCTTCAACCGCCAGCTTGCCGCCGGGGCAAAAGTCGTTTTGCACATCAATCACGATCAGGGCTTTGGTCATGCCGCTCTCCTAAGACTTTCTCAATGGGTAGGGCGGCAGACCCGCGTGGTCAATCCAGCCCTTGCCAGAATGCCCTCTCCGGCGCTAAGCCCCTGTGCATGATTACTGTTGCAGCACTTTATCACTTCACCAAGTTCCCCGATCCTGCCGCGCTTCAGGCGCCGCTGGCCGATCTGGCACACACGCAGGGCGTCAAAGGCTCGCTTTTGCTGGCCCATGAGGGAATCAACGGCACCATCGCGGGCTCGCGCGCAGGGATTGACGCGATGCTCGCGCACATCCGCGCCCTGCCCGGCTGTGCCGATCTCGAATGGAAAGAAAGCGGCGCAGACAAGATGCCGTTCGGCAAAATGAAAGTGCGGCTCAAGCGTGAGATCGTGACGATGGGCATCGCCGATGTCGATCCGCGCGCCCGCGTCGGCCATTATGTCGAGCCCGCCGAATGGAACGAATTAATCGCGTCGCCCGACACCGTAGTGATCGACACGCGCAACGATTACGAAGTCGAGATCGGCACCTTCGAGGGCGCAATCGACCCGCAAACCAAATCCTTCCGCGAATTCCCCGACTGGTGGCGCGAAAACGCCCCGCGCTTTCACAACAAGCGTGTCGCGATGTTCTGCACCGGAGGCATACGGTGCGAAAAGGCGACAAACTTCCTGATTTCCGAAGGGGTTTCCGACGTTTATCACCTTAAAGGCGGCATCTTGAAATACCTAGAGGACATGCCTGCAGAGGGATCGCTTTGGAACGGCGATTGCTTTGTGTTCGACAATCGCGTGAGCCTGCGCCACGGGCTTGAAGTCGGCGATTACGAAAGCTGCTACGCCTGTCGTCGCCCCGTTTCAGCCCAAGATAAGCAGCACGCCGATTACGAAAAAGGCGTTTCCTGTCATCGCTGCATCGCCGAATTTACGGATTCAGACCGCGACCGTTTCCGCGAACGTGAACACCAGATGCGCCTTGCTGAAAAACGCGGAGAAGCGCATCTCGGGCGCAGTTAACCGCCCGCAATCGAGGTTCATACGCTCCTCAAGCGCTTCATCCACGGCCTCAAAGCCCATCGCTTCAAAATAGCGCATTGCAATCGCCGCAACCCTTGGTAATTTAGAAGCGTTCTAAACTAAGGATGCCACATGTTCGCTGGATTCACCTCCCGCCGCCGCTTTGCCGATTTGTCCGAACAAGAAGTGCTCGCGCTTGCGATCTCATCTGAGGAAGACGATGCGCGCATTTACCGCCAATACGGCGAACATCTGCGCAAGGAATACCCGGCCTCTGCGCAAATTTTCGATGGCATGGCGCAGGAAGAAGACGAACATCGCCGCCGCTTGATCGAACAACATCGCCGGCGGTTTGGCGACGTGATCCCCCTCATCCGGCGTGAACATGTCGCGGGGTTTTATGCGCGCAAACCGATCTGGCTGGCACAAAACCTTTCGCTCGACACCATCCGTGGCGAGGCCGAGGCGATGGAGCGCGACGCGGGAAAGTTCTACACCCTCGCTGCCCAACACAGCTCTGACGCAAATACCCGCCAACTTCTGGGCGATCTGGCCGCAGCGGAACTGGGCCACGAGAAAAAGGCCGCCGAACTAACCGCAACCCATCTTTCCGAAGACGCCAAGGAAGAAGAGGATCGCAAGGCCCACCGCCAATTCATTCTGACATGGGTGCAGCCGGGTCTGGCCGGGCTGATGGATGGCTCGGTGTCCACTCTGGCCCCGATCTTCGCCACCGCTTTTGCGACGCATGACCCGCATACCACGCTGCTTGTGGGGCTTGCGGCATCGGTCGGTGCGGGCATCTCGATGGGCTTTACCGAGGCGGCCCATGATGACGGCGTGATCTCGGGGCGCGGCTCCCCCCTCAAACGTGGCATCGCCTCAGGCGTGATGACAACGCTTGGCGGGCTTGGTCACGCCCTGCCCTACCTGATCCCCGATTTCTGGACCGCAACCACAATCGCCATGATCGTCGTGTTCCTCGAACTCTGGGCAATCACTTGGATCCAGAACCGCTTTATGGAAACCCCGTTCCTGCGCGCGGCCTTCCAGGTTGTGCTGGGGGGCGCGTTGGTCTTTGCCGCCGGTGTGTTGATCGGCGCGGGCTGACCCGAGCGACGCACGCCTTGTAGCGTCGGACGCTCCGCGGGGAGGATTTATGGCCAAATGAAAGACAAGGCGACGGGCGGTTTTCATTTGGCCGAAAATACTCCCGCCGGAGGCATCCGTCCTCCGCAGCCCCGCGCAATTCCCTGACTGGCGCTTGACCAATCCGCATGCTAGCGCTTGTTCATGCTGGAGATTTTTCTCAAAACGCTGCCGTTTTTTGCCCTAATCGGGCTGGGCTGGTTCGCCGGGCAAATCCGGTTTTTCACTGCCGACGCTACCGCGTGGCTCACGAAGTTCGTCTTTTACTTCGCGCTTTCCGCGATGCTGTTTAAATTTTCGGCCAATCTCAAGCTTGCAGAGCTGTTCGATTTAAACTTCGTGCTGGCCTATCTCAGCGGCTCCGGGGCGATTTGGCTGATCACATTCGCAGTCGCCAAGGCACGCAAACTACCGACTGCGCTGGCCGCGATGGAAAGCCACACTGCGATGACCGGAAACACCGGCTTTCTGGGTGTACCAATGCTGGTCGTGCTACTGGGGCCCGCTGCAGTCGGCCCGGTGCTGATGGTGCTATCGTGCGATCTAATCGTGTTTTCCTCGATCATAACGATCATCATCACAGCCACGCGCCACGGGCGGGTTTCTGTTGCGCCGATTGCCATGGGCTTGCTGAAAAATCCGATGATCGTGTCGATGGGCGCGGGGTTGATCTGGGCCTCGCTCAAATTGCCAATGCCGGGCCCGCTTGAAGAATTTGTCACGCTGCTTGGGGCGGCGGCCACGCCGGGGGCGCTGTTCGCCATCGGAGCATCGCTGGCCGGTAAATCCGCCGAAAAACCTGCGCCCGCGATCTGGCTGTCCTTTGGCAAGCTGTTCCTGCATCCTCTTGCCATCGCCGTCACGTCGCTGATGATCTTTGATGTCGATCCCTATGCGGCGGGCGTGATGATCGCGGCGGCGGCCCTTCCCGTCGCGGGCAATGTCTATATTCTGGCGCAACATTTCGGGGTCGCGCCGCAGCGCGTATCGGCGGCGATCCTCGTCTCGACCGCCATCTCGATTCTAACCGTTCCGGCGGTCATTCACTGGGTACAAATGTAGGAGGGCGCGATGCGCACGATCTCGGAAAATCGCTGTTTTGGAGGCGTTCAGGGCGTCTATGCGCATAACTCGCAGGTCACGAATTGCGAAATGACCTTTGGCCTGTTCCTGCCTGCCGAGGCTGAATTCGCCCCCGTTCCAGTGCTGTGGTATCTCTCGGGCCTGACCTGCACGCATGAGAACGCGATGAGCAAGGCGGGCGCGCAGGCCTATGCGGCAGAACATGGCATTGCGCTGGTTTTTCCCGACACAAGCCCGCGCGGTGAAGAGGTGGCCGATCACGAAGATTACGATCTGGGTCAGGGCGCGGGATTTTACGTCAACGCGACGCAAGAGCCTTGGGCCAAGCATTTCCAGATGTGGGATTACATCGCCGAAGAACTGCCCCGCGCCGTGACCGCTGCTTTCGCGATTGATGGCGAACGCCAGTCGATCACCGGCCATTCGATGGGCGGGCATGGGGCGTTGACATTGGCGATGGGCTTGCCGGGGAGGTTCCGCTCTGTCTCGGCCTTTGCGCCGATCTCGAACCCGCTGAACTCGGATTGGGGGCGCAAGCAGTTGGGCGCTTACTTGGGGGAGGATGAGGCTGGCTGGGCACAGCATGACGCCTCGCATCTGATGTGGCAAAACGGCTTTGATGGCGAAGTTCTGGTCGATCAAGGCACGTCCGATCAATTCCTTGAATTGCTGCGCCCCGAGGCGTTGGCAGGCGCGATGGCAACACGCCGACAGCCTGGCACGTTCCGCATGCAGCAGGGCTATGATCACAGTTATTTCTTCGTGCAAAGCTTCATTCCCGATCACCTTGATTTCCATGCCGAGGCGCTTTGGCAGTGATCTGGATCGACGCCGATGCCTGCCCGGTCAAGGCCGAGGCCGAAACCGTCGCGACCCGGCTGCAGGTGAAACTGATCTTGGTCAGCAATGGCGGGCTGCGGCCCTCGCCCAACCCGTTGGTTGAGATGGTCTATGTCGATCAAGGACCTGATATTGCTGACATGTATATCGCCGAACGCGCGACGGTCGGCGATGTCGTGGTGACCAATGACATCCCGCTGGCGGCGAAATGTGTTGAGGCAGGCGCGCGTGTCTTGCGCCCGGATGGTGAACCGTTAACGCCTGCCAATATTGGCAATGTGCTGGCAACGCGCGATTTGATGGCCGATTTGCGCAGCGCCGATCCGTTCCGCCAAGGCGGCGGCAAGCCGTTTTCCAAGGCGGATCGCTCGCGCTTTGCGGATGCGCTGGATCGCGTGACACGTGCCGCTATGAGAGAGGCAAACAATGGTTGAAGCTGTGATTTTCGACATCGGCAATGTGCTGATCGAATGGCAACCTGAACGCTACTACGACGCGATCATGCCCGTGGCCGCGCGTGAGGAAATGTTCGCGCAGGTCGATCTGCACAAGATGAATGACGATATCGACCGCGGCGCGCCGTTTCGCGAAACGATCTACGCGGTGGCCGAACAACACCCGAAATGGCGCGACAAGATCCGGCTGTGGCACGATGACTGGATCAAGATGGCAACGCCCGATATTCCGCACTCGTTGCGTTTAATGAAGGCGCTTCAGGCTAAAGGGATGCCTGTGTTTTCGCTGACAAATTTCGGGATCGGCAGCTATGATTTTGCCGCAACCCATTACCCGTTTCTGCGCGAGTTTGATCGCGATTTCATCTCGGGTCATATGGGCGTGACCAAGCCCGATCCGAAAATCTATGAGATGGTCGAGGATGCAAGCGGGTTGAGAGGGCATCAGCTTTTGTTCACCGATGATCGTGACGACAATATCGCGACGGCGCACACGTTTGGCTGGAAGACGCATCTGTTTGAGGGGCCCGATGGATGGGCACAACGGTTGGTTGATGAGGGACTGCTCAGCGCGACCGAGGCTGCATAAGGCACGCTTAATTCTAGATGCCTGAATTAAGCAACGCTTATCTCAGGCCCGCTTGGCCACGGCCACCCCGAGCAGCTCTAGCACCTTGGCCTCGATCTGGGGCGCGTCCATCCCGGCGCTGCGATACATGTCATCGGCCGAAGCGTGGTCAATGAAAGTGTCGGGCAGCACCATCGAGCGGAATTTGAAGCCGCGATCGAACACGCCCTGATCGGAGAGATATTGCGCGACATGGCTGCCAAAGCCGCCGATCGCGCCCTCTTCGATACAGATCAGCGCCTCGTGATTGGCCACGAGCTGGTCGATCAGATCGGTATCGAGCGGCTTGGCGAACCGCGCATCCGCAACGGTGGGTGCCAGACCGCGCGCCTGCAACGCCTCGCGCGCCTTAAGCACCTCTGCCAAGCGAGTGCCATAGCTGAGGATCGCGACGCGGCCGCCTTCGACGATTATCCGGCCCTTGCCGATTTCCAGCGGCACGCCGGTCTCGGGCATGTCCACGCCCATCCCCTCGCCGCGTGGATAGCGGAATGCGATGGGGCCTTCGTCATGGGCGGCAGCAGTGGCAACCATGTGGACCAGTTCGGCCTCATCAGCGGCAGCCATCACGACCATGCCCGGCAGGCTAGCCATGAACCCAACATCGAAGCTGCCCGCATGGGTCGCGCCATCGGCCCCCACGAGCCCTGCGCGGTCGATGGCAAAGCGCACGGGAAGGCGCTGGATCGCCACGTCATGCACAATCTGGTCGTAGCCGCGTTGCAGGAAGGTCGAGTAAATCGCGCAGAACGGCTTCATCCCCGAGGCCGCAAGCCCGGCCGAGAAGGTCACCGCGTGTTGCTCGGCAATGCCAACATCAAAGCAGCGGCGCGGATGGAGTTTGGCGAACATATTCAGCCCCGTGCCATCGGGCATCGCCGCCGTCACCGCCACGATCTTTTCGTCTTTCGCGGCTTCCTTGATCAGGCTTTCGGCGAAGACCTTGGTATAGCTGGGCGCGTTGGACACCGCCTTTACCTGCGCGCCCGTCGCGACATCGAATTTCGCGGTGGCATGGCCACCATCAGGGCGGCTTTCGGCATGGGCGTAACCTTTGCCCTTTTTCGTCAATGCGTGGATCAGCACCGGTCCCTTGGCGCGGGTTTTCAGCATACGCAGCAGTGGCAAAAGCTGATCAAGATCATGACCATCGACAGGGCCGACATAGGTAAAGCCCAGCTCCTCGAACAAGGTGCCGCCCATCGCCATACCTTTGAGCATTTCTTTGGCTCGGCGCGCGCCTTCTTGGAACGCCTCGGGGAGAAAGGCACGCGCGGCACCCTTGGCCACTTCCTTGAGGTCTTGCACCGGGCCTTCGGCATAAAGCCGGGTCAGATACGAGGACAGCGCGCCAACCGGCGGGGCAATCGACATTTCATTATCGTTGAGCACGACAAACATCCGCTTACCCAAGTGGCCCGCGTGGTTCATCGCCTCAAACGCCATGCCGCCCGACATTGCGCCATCACCGATCACCGCGATCGCATCGCCGGTCTCCGCGCCCAACTCGCGCCCCATCGTAAAGCCGACCGCCGCCGAGATCGAGGTTGAGCTATGGCCCGCGCCGAACGCGTCATAGGGGCTTTCCGAGCGTTTGGTAAAGCCAGACAGCCCGTCTTTCATGCGCAAGGTGCGGATACGGTCGCGCCGCCCGGTCAGGATTTTATGCGGGTAACACTGGTGACCGACATCCCAGATGATCTTGTCGCGCGGCGCGTCAAACACCGCATGCAGTGCCACGGTCAACTCGACCACGCCCAGCCCCGCGCCCAGATGGCCGCCGGTTTGCGACACAGCGGAAATCGTTTCGGTGCGCAGCTCATCGGCGAGCTTTTTAAGCTCGGTATCCGAGAGGCCTTTCATGTCCGCAGGCAAACGCACCCGATCAAGAATCGGGGTCACGGTCATGGGTTTGGCGCTATCGCTCATCTGGCTGCTTTCGGCTCGCTTAAGTTTTACGGGAGATAACGAAACGCGCGGCCTCTCGCAAGTTTTCTGCCTTGTCGCCATAGGCCGACAGCGCATCTGTCGCAGTCTCGATCAGCTCGTTTGCGCGGGTCTGCGCACCTTTCAGCCCAAGCAGCGACACAAAGGTGGCCTTGCCCGCTTCGGCATCTTTGCCCACGCGCTTGCCGGTTGCGGCCTCGTCTCCGGTCACATCAAGGATGTCATCGGCGATCTGAAAGGCAAGGCCCACGGCATCGGCATAGATGCGCAGAGCGGTTTGGTCTGCCCCTGCCAAGATCGCACCCGCGCGCACCGAGAAAGAAATCAGTGCGCCAGTCTTACCCGCCTGAAGGGCGATGATTTGATCAAGGGTCAGTGGCATTTTCGCGGTTTCGGCCGCAATATCAAGCGCTTGTCCGTGACACATCCCGGCTGCGCCCGAGGCCGTCGCCAAGGCCTCGACCAGTGCGATCCGCCGATCAGGCGCCCCCAAGACCGGATCACAGCACAGCTCAAACGCCAAGGTCTGCAGCGCATCACCCGTCAGAACGGCAGTGGCCTCATCCCATTTCACATGCACCGTCGGCTGGCCGCGGCGCAGGTCGTCGTCATCCATGCAGGGCATGTCGTCATGCACAAGGCTGAACGCATGCAGTGCCTCAACCGCCGCCGCCGCTGGCATCGCTTGAGATTGTGCAAGATCGAACAAGGCCGCGCTTTCAAGCACCAAGAACGCCCGCAGGCGTTTGCCGCCTTGCAGCGCGTAATGCATCGGCGCGCGCAGAGGGCCTTTGGGTTGGCGGGCTACGGCAGCATCGAGCGCTGCTTGCACCGATGTTTGAACTTCAGACAGGCGCGCCTTGAACATTTACAGCCCGTCAGCCGGGGTGGTGCCTTGGGGCGTGCCATCCGCACCCAGCGTGATCTTTTCGACCCGCTCTTCGGCCTCTTTCAGCAGCTTGGAACAGCGCGCTTTCAATTCGGCGCCGCGTTCATATAGCGCGATCGAGCGATCCAGCGCTACATCGCCATGTTCAAGCTGGCTAACGACCTCTTCGAGGGCCTTCATCGACTGCTCGAAGCTAAGGGTTTTTACGTCGGGCTGTTCGTCGCTCATTCGCTCGCTCATCCAATCAATTCCCCGGACAATGAAAAATGCGAGAGCGTCATACGCCCCCGCACTTCAAAAGCACATCCCCCTTGCTGTGTCGAGGTCAGCGGGACACGACAGGGAAAACTTCGTCGACCGCAACCGCTACTCCTGAATCGACTCGAGGTAAGTGGCGAGCGACAGAACCCGCCCGCGGGTTGCCAGAACATCGGTGTAGTAGGGCGCGTCATGCCCACCCTGTTCCATGAACACCTCGCCGAACACCGGCATGTCGCCGCCATGACCACGCACGCCAGTGCGCCCGTCGATGATATGGATGACCTTGAGCATCGGATATTGCCCGTCATTGGCGGCAGACAGCACGGTCAGATCGCTCGGCGTGATGTTCAGAAACTTGGCCATCGCGCCGTCGCCCTTGCCCTCAATGCCGTGGCACGACGCGCAATACTGGTCAAAGAGACGTTTCCCGACATCGGCATTCTGGGCGAAGGCCGGGGTTGTGACGGTGAGTGCCGCGCAGGCGGCGAGACAGGTGATGAAACGCATTTTTTCCCTCCCAAAAAGATTACGCTAGGGAAGCGTAGGCGCAAAATGGGGGGGCGTCTGTGATCATCGTCAATGAGAAAAGGCGCCCCGAATGCTACGGAGCGCCTCACGGAAAGGGCCGTCTCGATGTGAGACGGCCCTCCGAGATCTACGGAGATGGTCCGGTTAGGGTCCGAAGGAACCTGCCGTCCCAGTCAGGGTTCTTTGCCCTAGGGTTTGCCCTCAGGCCACGGCCCCCCTCACTGTCCCGACACCTCTCTCCACTATCACTCTAGACACTGGACCACCTCCTTTCATG
>JAFGWK010000188.1 GCA_016937195.1 Paracoccaceae bacterium
CGCGTTTCTGGGCGAGGTTCTGGGGCGTCACAGCGCGATTTTGGTCGGCCTGGATGTGGCCTCTTTCCTGCTTATGGCGGTGTTGGGACAGATGTTGTTGCCGCTTTTTCCGCCCCATCGTCGCCTGCCCATCGGGGTCGGTCTTCTTTTGGCAGGGGTGCTGGTCTTGGGCACCGGGCTTGGGTTGGCGCATCTATCGGTGATTGTCGTTGGGTCGATGATTGCGGGCGTGGGGAACGGGTTGGTGCTGCGTGCCGGGCTGGGTCGGGTCGCGCAGGCCGCTCCCGTTGACGAACGCGCCGCCGTCACCTCGACCTTCTTCACGGTGTCCTATGTGGCCTTGTCCCTGCCGGTGGTTGGGGTTGGCGTGGCCAGCGCGGTCTTTGGCCTTTACGCCAGCGCGATCGGTTTTGCCGCGATCGCGGCGCTGCTGTGCCTGATTACGCTGATCCTGCTGGCCCGCGAGACACGAACCATGCGCGCTTAGGCGATTGACCCGCTGCGTGCGATTGCCTATCTGCAGCCATGCGCGGATGGCCGGATGACCGCGAGTGCCCATAGCTCTGCTTGTGCGGACAGCTGGGTGCCCGAGGAAAGTCCGGACTCCATGAAGTAACGGTGCCGGGTAACGCCCGGGCGGGGCAACCCGACGGAAAGCGCC
This sequence comes from Paracoccaceae bacterium, assembly GCA_016937195.1. Lineage (GTDB taxonomy): Bacteria > Pseudomonadota > Alphaproteobacteria > Rhodobacterales > Rhodobacteraceae > Thioclava. Next base: position 662 of record JAFGWK010000188.1, read on the forward strand.
ACAGAAAACAAACCGCCCAATCGGTTCGCTTCGGCGGATCTTGTGGGTAAGGGTGAAACGGTGGGGTAAGAGCCCACCGCGGGGCTGGTAACAGACCTGGCATGGCAAGCCCCACCGGGAGCAACGCCGAATAGGGATCGTGCGCCGCCCCAGCAATGGGTGACGGCAGGGGAACTTCGCCCCGAGCGATCCGGGTTGGCGGCTGGACCCTGCGAGCAATCGTCGGGCGAGAGGAATGGTCATCCAGAGGGGCAACCCTTGGACAGAATCCGGCTTATAGGCCATCCGCGCGTATTTTCTTGGCTATGCGGCTTGGGGCGTTCGCTTGCGCGCCTCGTTCTGTGCGTGAATGCAATCGCACCTCTGCGCGAGCGGACCTTTCTTTTTCGCGCTAGACCCCAAGCTGAAAGGGTAGAGTTATAATACCTTCAGGAGGAGCGAACATGACATATACAATCGATAAGACGCTGGACGGAGATTTCGACTCAGTCGAGGCGCAGGTACGCGCGGCTTTGGGCGCTGCAGGGTTTGGCGTGCTGACCGAAATCAACGTCGCGGCCACGATGAAGGCCAAGCTCAACGAAGACATGCCGCGCTACAAAATTCTTGGCGCGTGCAACCCGAAACTGGCCTTTGCCGCGATCCAGTACGAGCCGAAAATCGGGGCGATGTTGCCCTGCAACGTAATCCTGCGTGAGGTCGAGGGCGGGGTTGAGGTTTCAGCTGTCGATCCGGTGGCGTCGATGAAAGCGGTTGAAAGCGACGGGCTGGCGGGCGTCGCAACCAAGGTGCGTGAGATGCTCAAGGATGTCATCGCCGCGCTTTGATCCGATTTAGCATTTTTTCTGGCCTTCCGGTTGATCACGCGCAAGACTGGCGCAAAGGTAACTCAACTCGGGAGGCTGACATGAGCTTCGTCAAAACACTGGCAACGTTGGCGGTGGGCTTTGCTGCCGCCAAGGGCGCGCAGAAATTTTCGCAAATGGGCGGCATGCAGGGGATGAAAGACGCTCTTAGCAGCGCCGGACAGCCTGGCGGCATGGCCGATCAGATCGGCGATATGGCCGAAAATATGGGCGTGCCCGGCGGTAAAGAGGGCGTGCGCGATATGTTTGCCAAATTCGGCACGCAGGCGGCGACGGCCACGGGGGCTGCCGAGGCGGGGCTTGGCTCGTTGATGGGCGCGCTGACGGGGGCGGCCAAGACGGGCGCTGGCGGTCTGGGCGACATGATTGGCGCGGTCACGGGCGGCACAGCAGCAGAGCCCGCGATGGAGGATCAGGCGAAACTGATGATCCGCGCGATGATTCAAGCGGCCAAGGCCGATGGCGCGATTGACGATCAGGAACGCACGACGATCCTTGATCACCTTTCGGATGCCTCTGATGATGAAATTGCCTTCGTGAAATCGGAACTCGACGCCGAGATCGACGTGTCGGGCCTTGCGCGTGACACGGCTGACAGCATGAAAGCGCAGGTCTATTCCGCCGCGCTGATGGCTATCACCGTCGATACGGACGCCGAAAAGCAATATCTCGCCAATCTGGCGGCGGCGCTTGGGCTGGAAACAGAGAAAGTCGCGATGATCCATCAGTCGATGGGCAAGCCGCTCGCCTGAACGGTGCGATGACATCGGGATGCGGGTCGGGGTCAGGCGCCTTGGCCCGCATCTTGCGTTTCAGGGGGGTGCGGTTCTGTAACTGCGCTCTATCTCGATCAGACGCTGCTTGCGCCACAGCCCGCCGCCATAGCCCGTCAGTGACCCATCCGCGCCGATCACCCGATGGCACGGCACCATCAACGCGATCTGGTTGGCCCCATTGGCGCGGGCAACGGCGCGGGTCGCACTGGGGCGATGGATGGATTGGGCGATCTGGGCGTAGCTTCGGGTCTGACCTGCGGGAATGGTGCGCAAGGTGTTCCAGACCGCGCGGGCGAACTCTGATCCATGCGGGGCGAGCGGCGTTGCGAAGTCTGCGCTGCGGCCTGCGAAATACTCCGCCAGTTCTGCTTCGGCCTGATCGGTGGGGGCAAATCGCCCAATGCCGAGTCCGCCGGGCGTGGTTTCGCGCAGCTTTTTCAGCTCTGCGGGAAGCGCTTTGCGGTCGAGAAATTCCAGCAGATGCAGGTGGCTTGCACTGCTCAGCGCGATCATGTCGCCCAAGGGCGTCGCGATCCAACTTGCGCGCAACGCGGCATCTGCCCGAAACGCCCCCGGCACGCATCCCATCAGTCGCGCAAAGGCTGCGCGAAAGGCGCTAGGCGACTCAAAACTAGCCTGATGCTGGGCGGTGATCACCTTGCCGCCTTCGGCCAGTGTTTCAAACCCCTCACGCAAACGACGCAGGCGGGCCATGTCCAGAAAAGTCATCCCGAAATGACGTTTGAAAGCGCGCCGCACGGTGGACAGATCATAGCCCATCTGCGCGAGATCGCCTTCGCGCCAGCGCCGCGCAGGATCGGCCTCTAGCGCGTCAAGAAGCGTGGCGATTACTGGCTCGGCCCGCGCGGCGGCCTGCATCGGATGGCAGCGTTTGCAGGGACGAAACCCGGCCTCAAGACAGGCGCTGATCGTGTCATGAAAGGTGCAGTTTTCAGATAGGGGCTTACGCGCAGGGCAGGTCAGGCGGCAAAAAATTCCCGTAGTGGCCACGCAGACAAAGGCCTGCCCTTCATAGCGCGAGTCGCGCTCTAGCAGGGCGCGATAGAGAGTGGCGTGATCTGGCAAATCAAATAGCATGGCGACAACTTAGCACCCGCCCGCGCACAGGGCTGTCGAAAAACGGGCGTCTATTTCGGTTTCTGCGTTAAGGCGCGCGGGAAATCTTGGGGGCGGTCTGGGTTTTGCTGTTGACTCCGCATGGCGTATAGCTAAAAGGCGGGCTTCAAGGATTCCGCGGGCACGCCGATGTGCCCGGAGCTAGGAGAATTAAAATGGCGAAGCCGACGACGATCAAGATCCGTCTGAACTCGACGGCGGGCACCGGGCACTTCTATGTGACCAAGAAGAATGCCCGCACCATGACGGAAAAAATGGCCGTGAACAAATACGATCCGGTCGTGCGCAAGCATGTTGAATACAAAGAAGGCAAGATCAAATAAGATCGCCGCTTTGGATTAAATCGAAGGGCCGTGCCATTGGGTGCGGCCTTTTGCTTTGGTGGGTCGATGTTTGGAGAAGGGCTTAGCTTCGCGTCCTACGTGACAGGAAGCGCGCCATCGCCGGACCCGCGATCAGCACCAGCAGGAACCGCCCGATCTGCATCGCCATCACAAACGGAATATCCACCTGTGTGCCCGCCGCGATGATTGCCACCGAATCGGCGCCTCCCGGACTGGTTGCGAGATAGGCCGTCACCGGCTCGATCCCGGCAAAATGCACCAAAAGGGCGGCAAATCCTGCACAAAGCGCGATCAGCGTCACGATCATTCCCAGCACCAGCGGCAGCACCCGCGCGGCATGGGCCAGCACCTCGCGTGAGAATCGCATGCCGATCCCCCAGCCGACGATGGCATAGCTTAGCGCCAGCACGGGTTGGGGCAAGGCGATGTCGCCCAGGCCACTCAGATTGTAGATCACTCCGGCAATCAGCGGCGTCAGCAACCCGCCCCCCGGCACTTTTAGCCGCCAACCGATTAGCCCCGCGCCAATTGCCAGCGTCAGGGTCTTGGCGATATCAATCGTGGCGAGCGTAACCTCGACGGGCGCGGCAACCAGTGTCTTGCTTGGCGTGATGCCAAAAATCTTGACCACTGCCGTGGCGGCAATCGCGCAGCAGGCCACACGCAGATACTGCATCATCGCGACCAGCCGCATATCGGCGCCGTAGCTTTCTGACATCAGGGTCATCACCGTCGCAGCCCCCGGAGACGAGCCCCAGATCGCCGTGGTGCCGGGCAGCATGCCCGTGCGCGACAGCAGCCAGCCCAAACTGGTCGCGCCCAACACCGTCGACAAGATTCCCGCGGTGAAGATCGGCCAATCCCGCGCGATTTCGGGAAACAGCTCGGGTGGGAGTTTCGAGGCCATCATCATGCCCACGACGCTTTGGGCAATGATGAACACAATGCGCGGGATTGCCACGCCAGAACCAACCCCGGCCATCGCAATCGCCACGATCATCGGTCCCAAAAGCAGTGCCGCTGAGAGATGCGCACGCCCCAGCAGCAGCGCCAACACGCCGGAGCCGAGGATTAATGCGGCCCAGCGCAGCGGTGCGGGCCAAAGGGCGGGATGGGTCAACAAAGAGGCGCGCATATCGGTGCAGTCATTCTGGCGTTTTGCGTGTCAGATAACACAGTTACCCCGCGCGCCAATGGTAGAAATGCGGCCTCAGCGGAATGCTGATCGCTTGGCACAGCGGCAATCCTTTCAGAGGTTCTTCGAAACTCTGCGCGCCTTTTTCGTTCACGGAATAAATTTTTTATCTACTATACCAAGCTGGCCAATGCCTATAGTTCGCTCAAGGCAAGTGGCTTTACGAGCCCAATCAGTATGGGCGGCATTGCAGATCCGGGACGTGAAAGATGGCCTCAAACTCAAGACGCACAATTCCGTCGGTGCTCGTGATGGGCGTTTGCGGCGCGGGTAAAACCACGATTGCAAAAAGCGTTGCACAGGCCTTGGGTGGGCAGTTTCTGGATGCTGACGACTATCATCTATCCGCAAATGTGGCGCGCATGGCCTCGGGGCTTTCTCTGGATGACGCTATGCGATGGAACTGGTTGGATAGGGTGTCCAACGAGGTGCTCCGGGTCGGTATGTTGACCCGGCACCCTGTCGTCTTCGCATGCTCGGCGTTGAAATGGAGCTATCGCGACCGGTTGCGTAGAAATCTTGGTGCGATGCATATCGTGCATCTGACGGGGGATCGGTCGCTGATTGCGCAGCGTATGGCGCAGCGATCCGACCATTTTATGCCGGTGAGCCTGCTTGATAGCCAACTGGCAGATTTGGAGGCCCCGACTCCAAGTGAAAAGGCGCTTGTTTGCGACATCGCGCAGTCGCCGGATCAGATCGTAACCGCGATTTGCCAACAGCTTGAGGAACAGCTTGCGATTGAGCATGATACAAAAGGCGCACCCGTTTGATCGGATGCGCCATTCACGTTACGCCGCACGAGTGAGCATCCCAAACAGATCGCGCGTGTCATCGGGATCGGCCAGAAGATCAAGTGGCTGGTAAAAATCGCTGCCTTTAATTTGGTCATGGACGTAGCGCAGGGCGCTGAAATCTTCGATCGCAAAGCCCACGGAATCAAACAGCGTGATCTGTTTGGCATCGCGCCGCCCCTCGGCCTCGCCGCGCATTACCTGCCACAGCTCGGTCACGGGATGATCGGCTTCAAGCTGCTGGATCTCGCCCTCAATGCGGGTCTGCTCAGGGTATTCCACGAAAATATCCGCGCGGGTAAGGATGTCGCGATGCAGTTCCGTCTTGCCCGGGCAGTCGCCGCCAATCGCGTTGATATGCACGCCGCTGCCGACCATGTTATCACTCAGGATCGTCGCGCATTGCTTGTCGGCGGTGCAGGTGGTGATGATCTGCGCGCCCTCCACAGCTTGCGCGCCCGATGTGCAGGGCGTTACGTCAAAGCCCTGTGCGCTGAGGTTGCGCGTGGCTTTCGCGGTGGCCTCGGGGTCGATGTCATACAGCCGCAGGCGGTTGATGCCGCAGATTGCGCGAAAGGCCAGCGCCTGAAACTCGCATTGCGCGCCATTGCCGATCATCGCCATCACGGTTGCGCCTTTCGGGGCGAGGTATTTGCCGACCAAGGCCGAGGTCGCCGCCGTGCGCAGCGCCGTCAGCACCGTCATTTCCGATAGCAACAGCGGATAGCCGGTCGCGACCGAGGACAGCACACCAAAGGCCGTCACCGTCTGATGTCCGGTGCGCCCGTTCTTGGGGTGGCCGTTGACATATTTGAAGCCGTAATTTTCGGCATCCGCCGTCGGCATCAGCTCAATCACGCCCTCTTGCGAATGGCTGGCCACGCGCGGGGTTTTGTCAAATTCCGGCCAGCGGCGGAAGTCTTGCTCGATATACTCGGCAAGGTCGCGCATCACTTGCTCAGGGCTGATGGAGTTCACCAGCCGCATCATATTTGCGACAGAGACGAAGGGCACAAAGGCCAGCGCCGAGGGGGTAGGGGCTTGCGAGGTCATCAATAGCTCCGGGTCATGCGGTCAAGAACGCGCCGGCCAAACAGGCTGGCGGTGAGGTCGCGGATCAGTTTCGCGGTGCGCCCGCGCTCGTCGAGAAACGGGTTCAACTCGACGAGGTCGAGCGAGGTCACAAGGGCGCTGTCGCACAGCTCCTCCATGATCAGATGCGCCTCGCGAAAGGTCGCCCCGCCCGGCACCGTGGTGCCAACGGCAGGCGCGATTGCGGGGTCGAGGAAATCCACGTCGAAACTGACATGCAGTAGCCCATTGGCGGCGCGCACCCGCGCCAGAAACGCGCGTAACGGGGCCAGAACGCCAGTTTCATCGAGCGCGCGCATATCGTGCACTTCGATGCCTGTGGCGGTGATGCGGTCGCGCTCTGCCGGATCGACCGAGCGGATACCCATCATGCAGATATTGGCCGGATCGACCGAGTGTTTCAGTGGTGGATAGGCCTCAAACCCCGGCTGAGCGGTGAAATAGGCGACCGGCGTGCCGTGCAGATTGCCGCTGGTCGTGGTGTCGAGCGTGTGCAGATCGGGATGGGCATCCAGCCACAGCACGAAAAGCGGGCGATTGAGGCTGGCCGCATGTGCCGCGATGCCGCTGACCGTGCCCGCTGCCATCGCGTGATCGCCGCCCATGAAGATGGGCAGATCATAATCGCGCGCCGCGTTTTGGGCGGCTTGGGCAAGGATCGTGATCCAGGCGCGGGTCTCGGCCAGATCGTGGATCGCAGGGTTTGCATGCGCCAAGGGCGTTTGCGCGGCAATCGCCAGATCGCCCAGATCGCTGACCTCCCACTCCAGATCGGCCAGTACGCGCGCCAGCCCGGCTGTGCGCAAGGCCGCAGGCCCCATCACGCAGCCCGGTTGCGAAGCGCCCGTTTGAATCGGGGCGCCCAAAAGCGAACAGCTCTTTTTCATCTTGATCTCCCTTGTTGCGCGTCAAGATGGGGGAAATCTCTTGTAGTTTCGATTGGCAATTTGCGCGAAACGCATCTAAAATTGACCGAATTGAATAGTCAGTAATGCGAAATGATCAGTGAACGACACACCTAACAAAATTGATCGTGCGATCATCGCCGCCTTGCGCCAGGATTCCCGTATTTCGGTGACTGAACTGGCGCATAAGGCCGGGATCTCGCGCACAACCGCGCGGGTGCGGCTGCAAACGCTGATGGAGAGCGGGCGGATACGGCGCTTTACCATCGAGACCGATATTGACGCCGAAGGGCAGGTGCGCGCGATTACGCTGGTGCAGTTGCAAGGGCGCATGTCGCGCACCGTGATCCGAGCGCTGCATCGTATCGCTGATGTTTCGACCGTTTACGCCACCAATGGCAACTGGGATTTGGTGGCCGAGATTCGCACGGATTCTTTGGCCGGTTTTGACCGTGCACTGCGGGAAATCCGCGAAATTCCCGGTGTGCAGAATAGCGAGAGTTGCCTGCTATTGGCTCCGGTCGTCAGCTAGGCTCGAGATGTGCAAGTGATCGCTAAGGCGCGTGCCAACGTACCCCTCCCGACTTTCAAGGAGATCGCGATGAAACGGTTACTGGCCCTCACGCTGGCAATGATAGTGCCGGGTCTGGCAGTGGCACAGCCTTTTGGAAACTGGAAGGAACAGCGGTTTTCGCTGTTTTCCGGCAATAAATGGAGCCAATCGGCCGATGGCGTGTCGGTCGTGTCCGATGGGGCCGTCTCGCTGATCTGGACGGCGCTGCCGCCTGCGCAGGGCAATGTGCGCAAGGCGTCATGGCGTTGGTCCGTGGATCAAAGCGTGCCCGCGACCGATCTGACGCAAAAGGGCGGGGATGACCGCGATCTGTCGCTCTATTTCGTATTCATGCCCGCAGATGTGGCCGCGCAAAATCGCAACGCCTCGATCCGCAAACTGCTGAGCGTCAAGGAGGCGCGGGTTTTGATGTATGTCTGGGGTGGTGAACATGCGCGCGGCGCGGTGCTGCCCTCGCCCTATTTGGGCGCGCGCGGCAAGACGGTAATCATGCGCAAGGCGGGGACGGGCGCGCATCATGAAAACGTCGATCTGGCGGCGGATTATGCCAAGGCCTTTGGCGGGGCGAAAACGACGCTTGTCGGACTGGCCGTTTCAGCCGATAGCGATGACACGGACAGCACGCTTAAGGCGTCTCTGGCGGGGTTGCAGCTGCAATGATTGCTAGTTCGTCGACGTGTTCAATCAGCGCCGCCTGACCTTTCGGAGACAGCGCATAAAGACCGCGCTCGGGATGATCGAACCAGCCGTAATGATCGGCGCGCATCAAGGTAGCGGCGCGCGTGACCCCGGTCGCGCGGGCAAGCGTGGCGGGTTTCGATGTGCCATTCTCGCCCAGATATAGCGCACAGCGCAACGCATCTTGGCGATAGGCGGTCATGCGTTTGATGCGCGTGGTGCCTGCGACGTTCGGGTCCCCCACACGGCGCTCAAACTCGCGCAGCAGACGCGCGGTGGCCTTGCGGTTCTTGCGAGGCGTATGGTCGCCGGGGTCAAGATGCGCCTCGACTTTGGCGCGTGTCACATCCACCGCCAGTAGTCCCAGCCCCAGCCGCCGACACAGCCGCGCGATGTCCTTGTAGCGCAGCTTCCAGCCGCGTTCGGACGACACCGGAACGGCGAGATAGACCAAATCGCTATGGGTCTGGCGCTCAATCCCCTGAAAGATCAGCGCCAGCGAAAACGTGGTTTTCAGCTCTACCACAAGGGGAGGTTCCTCGCCACGCCGCGCCATCACATCGCAGGCGCCGATTTCCGATTTGACCTCATAGCCTTGCGCTTCGAGATAGGTCTTGATCGGCGGGTATAGGTCGGCCTCGCGCATGTCTCCTCCGGCGGGTTGTGCCCTAGCCATAGCGTAAAGATGTGCGCTGATCTATCCGTACAGGGCGGTCGCGCGGGCCAGCCCGTCGACCACGGCGGTAAAGGCATCGGCGCGATCCTGCGTGGCATGTGGGAACAGCGCTTGCGCCTCTTGCGCGATCATCCCCATCAAGCTGGAACCACCCACAAGGATCACCACATTAATCTGGCCTGTGTCGACCTGCGCAAGGGTCAGCGTTTCCGCCATCGCCGCGCGCAGATCGGGGCGGAATCCCTGAAGTGCGTCGTTCAGAGAGCCCGGCGTGATCGGTGCGTTCAATCGGGGTTCGATAAATCCCATCGCGATCTCGCTGCTTTGTGCGCCATTGGCCGCGATTTTGCCGCGCTCAACCGCGAAAGCCAGCGTGTGACCCAAGTGATCCTCAATCACCTTTTCCAGACGGCGCAACTTGCGCGGCTCGCTGGCGTGTTTGACCATATCCTGGATCGCGCGTTCTGTGTCGCGGGTATAAAGGAACGGGATTTTGGCCCAAGTGGACAGATCGACATAGATCGCATTGGGAACGGGCAGCAGCCCTGTGCCAAGCGTGCGCTTGAGCGTGCCGCCATGTCCGAGATGGGCCATCACATGCGCCATCGACACCGCCTGATCGAAATCGGTGCCGCCAAGGCGAATACCGTGGCTCGCTAGCACTTCGATGCGTGGGCCGTGACTGCGAAAGACCGTGAAATCCGAAGTGCCACCGCCGATATCCACGATCAGCCCGATCTCGCCCGCTGCGCCACGGCTTTGATAGGCAAGCGCCGCCGCTTCGGGTTCGAACAGGAAATCAACGCTCTCGAACCCGGCGGCCAGATAACAGGTGCGCAGGTCGTCCTCGGCGCGCGCATCGCGCTCGGGGTCGTTGGTGTGGAAATGCACAGGACGCCCCGACAGGGCATGGGGGAGGATATGGCCGCATTGCGCTTCGGCGCGCGCTTTGATCTGGGCCAGAAACGCCGTGATGATCGAGGCCAGCGTGCGCCGCTTGCCCCCGATCAGACGCGTTTCATGCAGCAAAGGCAGGCCCAGTACGCTTTTGAGCGCGCGCATGTAGCGCCCCTCATCGCCTGCCATCAGCGCCTCTGCCGCGGCCGTGCCGATCAACATCTCGGCCTCGTCTGCGGGGAAAAATACGGCCGTGGGCAAAGTCAGCGCCTCTGCCTCGATCGGCAGGTGGCGCACAGACCCATTTTCAAGAATCGCGGCGGCGGAATTGGAGGTGCCAAAGTCGATTGCAAGCGTCGGAGCGGTCATATCTGGCGGCCTCATCAAAAAGCGGAGCCTGCGCGGCTATCCAATTTTGCGCAGCGCTGCAAGGGGTGGTCATATGGCGAAAGGGTGCACAGGGAATTTACTTGTTACTTACTGACTGGTCAGTTAGTAATTTCGCATGACTACGAAAACGCCCAGAGAACCGAAATTCCGCAGACGCGCCGAGGCGCGCCCCGACGAAGTGCTGGATGCGGCGCTGAGCCTGTTCACTGAAAAGGGCTATGCGCGCACCACCGTCGATCAGGTGGCCAAGCGGGCGGGGTTCTCCAAGGGCACGGTCTATCTGTATTTCACCTCGAAAGAGGCGATTCTTGAGGGGCTGGTGCGGCGCACGATCGAGCCAATCGCAAAGGCGGCGTTTGAGACGATGCGAGATTATCGCGGCGATCCGCGCCCGGTGCTGGCGCAATTCCTGCGCGCGCTGGCGCGGGCACTTGCGACGCCGAAAACGCGCGCCGTGGCGATGATCATCCTGCAAGAAGCACCCGTCGCGCCCAATATCGCAGCGTTGTATCGCACAGCGGTGCTGGAGCGTATGCTTCCCGCGATGATCGCGCTTTTGGCGCAAGGTGTGGCGGGCGGGCATATCCGCACTATCGACCCGGAGTTGACCGCGCGTAGCGTGATCGGTCCGGTGATCGCGCATCTCTTGCTGTCCGAGACGTTCTCTATTCGCCCCGAGGGCGGGTTGCAGATGGATCGGCTGATCGAGAACCATCTGACCCTATTATTCGCGGGGCTTGAACTGCCTGTGGGAGAAACGCCATGAGCGCTTTTGTTGATTGGATCGCCGCCATTGCGGCAGCGGTGTTGCCGGGCTTTGGCGGCGATGGAGCGCCAAGCTATAATGGCTATGCCGAGGGCGATTACGTTTATGCCGCGCCCGCCGCTGCTGGGCGGATTGCGCAGATTGCCGTGGTTGAGGGCGCACAGGTCAAGAAGGGCGATTTGCTATTTCGCCTTGAGGATACGCAACAGGTAGCGGCCCTGAACGCCGCCAAAGCGAATGCGGCGGTGGCGCAGGCCAATCTGGACAACCTCTCAACTGGCAGTCGCCTTCCCGAGATCGACGTTGTGCGCGCCACGCTGGATCAGGCGCGTGCGGATCAGACGCTTGCGGCCTCGACCTTAGAGCGGTCAAAACAGTTGCGCGCCAGCGGCGCGGTGTCACAGGCCAAGGTCGATGTTGATCAGGCCAGTTATGACAGCGCGACGGCCCATGTCGCCCAGTTGGAGGCACAGCTCAAGGTAGCCGAACTGCCCGCGCGCGATGCCCAACGCATAGCGGCCGAGGCAAGTCACACCGCAGCACTTGCGCAAGAGGCGGGGGCGCGATCTGCGCTTAAGGATCGCACGGTTGACGCCCCTGCGGGCGGGTTGGTGGACAAAGTTTATTACGATCTGGGCGAAGTGGCAGGCGCAGGCGCGCCGGTGGTGGCGATTTTGCCGCCAGATGCGCTCAAGGCGCTGTTTTTCGTGCCCGAGCCAGATCGCGCGCAGATCAAGCTGGGCGAGGTGTTCGACGTCAGTTGCACCGGTTGCGCCAGCGGCATCACCGCCAAGGTGACGCGGATGGCCTCTAGCCCGCAATACACCCCGCCGATCATCTACAGCCGCGAGGAAAGCGCGCGCCTTGTGTTTCGCGTCGAGGCGCGGGTTCAAAACCCGCAAGGTCTACTGCCCGGACAGCCTCTCACGCTGAGCGTAAAGCCATGAGTGATACGCCTGCCATCTCGGTCACTGGCCTGACCAAACGGTTTTCGGGACGCACTGTGGTGGACCATTTCGACATGGATGTACCCAAGGGCGCGATCTATGGCTTTTTGGGGCCAAACGGGTCGGGCAAGACCACGACGATCCGCATGATGTGCGGTCTGCTGACACCTGATGACGGCTCCGGCAGTTGCCTTGGCTATGACATCTTGTCCCAGCAAGAACAGATCAAGGCCAATGTCGGTTATATGACGCAGAAATTCTCGTTATATGAAGACCTGACGATCCGCGAAAATCTTGACTTCATCGCGCAGATGTTTGGCGTGAAAGGGCGCAAGAAACGGGTTCAGGCAGCGCTAGAGGATCTGGGGTTGGCGGATCGCGCGGCGCAACTGGCGGGCAACCTGTCGGGCGGGTGGAAGCAGCGCCTCGCGCTGGCGGCCTGCATGATTCACGACCCTGCGCTGCTGCTGCTGGATGAGCCGACAGCGGGCGTCGACCCCAAGGCACGGCGCGATTTCTGGGATGAAATTCGCAAACTCTCGGCGCAAGGCGTGACGGTGCTGGTCTCGACCCATTACATGGACGAGGCGGTGCAATGTGACTTCATCGCCTATATCGCCTACGGCAAAAAGCTGATCTCGGGGGTCGCGCAAGACATCCCGAAAATGATCGGGCTGCACACATATCGCGTCACTGGCCCCGATATTTCCGCGCTTGAGGCTGCGTTGAAATCCGAACCTGCCGTGGTGCAGGTGGCGCGGTTTGGCGCGGTGTTGCATGTCTCGGGCACGGATGAGGCGGCGCTTCGTGCGCTGGCGGATCGCTACCGCGCCAAAGGCACCCATCACTGGGAGCATAAGCCCGCAGAGCTGGAAGAAGCGTTCATTTATCTGATGACCGGGGCGGCGGATAATTTCGGGAGCGCACCGGTATGAGCAAAAGGATTTCACGGTTTTCCTGGCGACGTTTCCTTGCGGTTTTATCCAAGGAATTCATTCAGATGCGGCGCGACCGGATCACCTTTGTGATGATGATCGGGGTGCCGATCATGCAGCTCATGATTTTTGGCTACGCAATCAATTCCGACCCGCGCCATTTGCCGACTTTGGTGGAGATGGCCGATGAAGGCCCGGTCAGCCGGGCGGTGCTGATGGGGATGAAAACCTCTAGCTATTTCGATTTCGAAGGCGTCGTGACAAGCCCGGCGCAAGGCGAGGCAGCGTTGCGCGATGGCAGTGCAAATTTCGTCGTCGTGATCCCGCCCGATTTTGAGCGCGATGTGATGCGTGGGCTGTCGCCGCAAATCCTGCTATCCGCCGATGCCTCTGACCCAACTGCTGTTGGCGGCGCGACCAGCGCCATCTCGGGGATCGTGAATACTGCGATGTCGCAAACGCTGACCGGCCCGCTGGCCTTTGCGGCCCAGAGCAAAGCGCCATTTTCGGTGGTTGTGCATCGCGCCTATAACCCCGAAGGCTCGACCTCGATCAATATCGTGCCGGGGTTGCTGGGGGTTATCCTGTCGATGACGATGGTGATGATCACCGCCGTGGCCATTGTGCGCGAAACCGAGCGTGGCACGATGGAGACACTCATCGCCACGCCCGTGCGCCCGTTTGAGGTGATGTTGGGCAAGATCGCGCCCTATGTTCTGGTGGGCTATGTGCAGACGGGCGTGTTCCTGCTGGCTGCTCGCCTTTTGTTCGATGTGCCCTTCACGGGCTCTGCGCTGGCGTTTTTCCTTGGCTTCAACCTGTTTATCGTGACCAATCTGGCGCTGGGGTTTCTGATCTCGACAGTCGCGCGCAGCCAGATGCAGGCGATGCAATTGTCGTTCTTTACCTTGCTGCCCTCGATTCTGTTGTCGGGTTTCATGTTCCCCTTCGCGGCAATGCCGTCATGGGCGCAGGCCATCGGCAGCGCGATTCCGACGACCCATTTCCTGCGTCTCGTGCGCAAGGTGATGCTGAAAGGCGCGGGGGTTGGCGATATCACGGGCAATATGCTGGGGATCGCCGTGATCATGGCCGTGATCGTGTTCGTTGCGCTGCGCCGCTATCATCAAACGCTGGACTGAGCGGCGCAAAAAGCCGCAGCACTCTGGCACGTCCTGCCTGCACGATGCTTAGGCGGCGGTCTCGGTGCAAACATATTTTCTTGTGCCAAAGGCGTGAATTGAATTGATCTACGCGCGAATTTGGTCACTGCTGGGGGCAGTCCTGCAATTCAATGCGGGCGTTGACTTAATCGGGAGGAGACGATGTTTCACAACATCAAGCTCGGCGCGCTGGTCGCCGGGGTCATGGCACTGTCGGCTCCGGTCGCCAAGGCCGAGACATTCATCAACATTTTGACCGGCGGTACCTCGGGGGTATATTATCCGCTTGGCGTGGCTTTGTCGGAAATCTACGGCCAGAATATGGCTGATACGCGTGTTCAGGTGCAGTCGACCAAGGCGTCGGTCGAGAACTTGAACCTGTTGCAACAGGGACGCGGTGAACTGGCTTTCGCATTGGGCGATTCTGTCAAGGACGCCTGGGAGGGCAATGCCGATGCAGGCTTTAAAGCACCGCTCAGCAAGCTGCGTGCGATTGCGGCGATCTATCCCAACTTCATCCAGATTGCGGCTTTGAAAGACGCGAATGCCACCACGATCACCGATCTGAAGGGCAAAAGCATTTCAGTGGGCGCGGCGAAATCAGGCACCGAGTTGAACGCGCGCAAGATTTTCGGCGCTGCCGGCATGAGCTATGACGATCTGGGCAAAGTTGAATATCTGCCATTCTCGGAATCGGTCGAGCTGATGAAAAACCGCCAGCTGGATGCGACGTTCCAATCCTCGGGTCTGGGGAATGCCGCGCTTAAGGATCTGTCGACCACGCAGGATGTGAGCTTTGTCGCGATCCCGGCGGAGGTTGCTGACAAGCTGGGTGCGCCCTACAAGCCGGGCATCATTCCGGCAGGCACCTATCCGGGTCAGGATGCCGATGTGCCGACCGTGGCGATCACCAATATCCTCGTCACCCGCGCTGATGTGTCGGACGAAGAGGCCTATCAGATGACCAAGCTGTTGTTTGAAAATCTCGACACGCTCAAGGCCGCCCATGCGGCGGCGGGTGGTATCTCGCTTGAGGCGGCGGTGCAGGGTTTGCCGATCCCGCTGCATCCGGGTGCCGAGAAATACTATCGCGAAAAAGGTCTGATCAAGTAAGGTCAGCGCCAGAACAAGCAGGGGCGACGCGCAATGACGGGTCGCCCCTGATCCATGAGGGAGAGATGCATGAGCGAGACGACGCAATCCAAGGCGGCCGAGGCGGTGCAACACGATCCGCTGGCGGGAGGTTTTCCTGCCAGCTTTGAGGGGCGGGCGCTGTTCTGGCTCGCGGTAGCGTTTTCAGTTTGGCAGATCGCCTTTGCCGCGCATATTGTCACGCCCTCCAGCCAGATCGCGCGGGCGGTGCATGTCGGGTTTCTGCTCGCGCTGGGCTTTCCACTGCTGTCGATTGCCAAGGGCTACGGGCCTATGGGCAAGTCGATCGCCTATGGTCTGGCCGCCTGTGGGGTCGCGGTCGCCGCCTATCAATGGGTGGAATATACGCCGCTCTTGCTGCGCGCAGGCGACCCCACGAGCGTCGATCTGGTGTTCGGGGTGATGCTGTTGGTCACCGTCTTCACGGCGGCTTGGCTGTTGATGGGCCCCGCGCTGCCGATCATCTCAGGCTCGTTTCTGGCCTATGCGATGTTTGGCCAATATCTGCCCTCACCATTCAATCATCGCGGCTACGCGTTTGAACAGGTGATCGAGCAGATGAGCTATGGCACCGAGGGCATTTACGGCATCCCGACCTACGTGTCGGCGACCTATATTTTTCTGTTCATCCTGTTCGGCTCGTTTCTGGAAAAAGCCGGAATGATCAAGCTGTTCACCGATGTTTCACTGGGCCTCGTGGGCGACCGGATGGGCGGCGCGGCCAAGGTGTCGGTGCTGTCCTCGGGGCTGATGGGCACGATTTCGGGCTCGGGCGTGGCCAATGTCGTCACCACCGGGCAATTCACCATTCCGCTGATGAAACGCTTTGGCTATCGGTCCGCTTTCGCAGGCGGGGTCGAGGCCACGGCCTCGATGGGCGGGCAGATCATGCCGCCGGTGATGGGGGCGGTGGCCTTTATCATGGCCGAGACCTTGGGTGTCGATTACGTCGAGGTCGTCAAGGCCGCGCTGATCCCCGCGATTCTGTATTTTCTGGGTGCGTTCTGGATGGTGCATCTTGAGGCGGGCAAACGCGATCTGCGCGGTTTGGCGAAATCCGAATTGCCCAGCCCGCGCAAGGCCTTGAAGGAAGGCTGGTATCTGTTGCTGCCGCTGGGCGTGCTCGTTTACCTACTGTTTTCGGGCTACACGCCGCTGTTTGCGGGCACCGTGGGTCTGTCGTTGACCGGTCTGTTGATCTTGGGCGGTTCGGTGGCGCTGGGGCTGCCAAGTCAGACGCTGCGGGTGATCTTCTGGATCATCATCGCGCTGGTGGCGGGCGCGTTTTTCGAGGTCGGCATCTGGGCGGTGTTGGGCGCGGTGGCGGTGCTGATCGCGATCAACGCGGTCATCAAGGGCGGTCATGCGACGCTGGCACTGTGCCGTGACAGTCTGGCGGAAGGCGCGAAAACTGCGCTGCCAGTGGGCATCGCCTGCGCGCTGGTGGGCACGATCATCGGGGTGATGACGCTGACCGGAGCTGCCACCACCTTCGGGCAGTTCATCGTGGGCGTTGGCAAATCCTCGCTGTTCCTGTCGCTGATCCTGACAATGATCACCTGTATCGTGCTGGGCATGGGGATTCCGACGATCCCGAATTACATCATCACCTCGTCGATCGCCGGGCCTGCGCTGTTGGCGTTGGGTGTGCCGCTGATCGTGAGCCATATGTTCGTGTTCTATTTCGGCATTCTGGCCGATCTGACGCCGCCCGTGGCGCTGGCGTGTTTTGCCGCCGCCCCGATTGCCAAGGAAAGCGGTCTCAAGATCAGCTTTGAGGCGATCAAGGTTGCTGCCGCCGGCTTCGTCGTGCCCTTCATGGCGGTCTATACGCCTGCTTTGATGTTGCAAGATGGCGGGCCGCTGGCGGTGGCGATCGGCTATTGGCCAGCGGTGGCTTATGTTCTGCTCAAGGCGGTGATCGCGATTGCGCTTTGGGGCGTGGCGGTAATCGGCTGGCTTGGTCGCCCGCTGGCCCTGTGGGAGCGCGGGCTTGCGATGGTCGCAGCCTTTACCCTGATCGCCGCGTTGCCGCTGACCGACGAAATCGGCTTTGCGCTGGTGGCGGGTTTTGGCGCCGTGTTGTGGATGCGCAAGGGCGCGGCCACCGCATGAGCGCGTGCCTGATGGTTGGCGCGGCGATGATTGCGCTGGCGCCCTCGGGTCAGTTTAGCTTGGAATGGACCCATTCGGTCGAACATGAGGGCTGGCGAGAACATTGGCAGCTCACCGATCACCATTCGCTGCGGCTGGTCGGGGCGGCAGTCAAAGGGTCGGGCGCGGGGATGGAGCCGGGGCCAGGCGGGCATTTCGAGGATGGCTGGTGGGTCTGGTCCACGACCGGTCCCGAGGTGCCCGATCTGGAACTCGCGGCCTCGGGTGCGACGGTGTCGGGATGGACGCTGTGTTCGATTGGCTGCACGGTGATCGGGGCGCAGCGCGAGGCCCCCATTCGCATCGCGCCCTGTGATGGGCAATGACAAAGCCTTGAATGGCCTTTCATCAGGCGCTAGCGTTTAATTGAACGGCGGTTCAATTATTCGGAAGGGGAGGGCCGATGCTAGGACAAAAGTCGAGCTATGCACAGACGCGGGATGCATTCCATTGGGACATCCCGCAGCATTACAATATCGGCGTGGATATCTGCGATCGTCACGCCGCAGAGAGCGCGGATGCGATTGCAATCATTGATGTCGCTGAAGATGGCTCTACCCGGCACTGCAGCTTCGAGGCATTGCGCCAAAGTTCCAACCGTTTGGCTAATGCGCTCGGCAGGCTCAGCGTCAAGGGCGACCGGATCGGCGTCTTGCTACCCCAATCGATCGAAACCGCACAGGCCCATGTCGCGATCACCAAATCCGCGCGCATTTCGCTGCCGCTGTTCACGCTGTTTGGGCCCGATGCGCTGTTGCATCGGTTGCGCGATTCTGGGGCCAGCGTGGTTATCACCAATGCGGATGGGGTTGCTAAGATCGCCCAGATTCGCGCCGATTTGCCCGATTTGCACCATATCATTTGCGTCGATCCAGCTCCGCCGCCCACATTGGATTTCGCGCGGCTTTGCGCTGCGGAAAGTCCCGAATTCGCCTTCACGCCGACACTGGCTGAAGACCCGGCAATTTTGATTTACACCTCGGGCACCACGGGAAATCCCAAAGGTGCGCTGCACGCCCATCGCGTGTTGCTCGGGCATCTGCCCGGCGTCGAGATGAGCCATGATTTCTTTCCTCAGGCCGGAGATCGCATCTGGACGCCCGCCGATTGGGCATGGATCGGCGGTCTGCTGGATGTGATGATGCCCGCGCTGCATCATGGCGTCACGGTCGTTGCCTGCCGGTTTCGCAAATTCAGCGCGCAGGCGGCTTTTGATCTGATGCGCGCCCAGAAAATTCGCAATGCGTTTTTGCCCCCCACCGCGCTCAAGATGATGCGGCTTTGGCCCGAAGCGGAGGATCAGCGCCTTGATTTGCGATCGGTTGCCAGCGGCGGCGAGACCTTGGGCAAAGAGCTGATCGCTTGGGGGCAGCGGGTGTTTGGCTGCACCATAAACGAGTTTTACGGCCAGACCGAATGCAACATGATCGTGTCGTCCTGTGCCGCGCTTGAACCCGCTGAACCCGGCGTGATGGGCTTTGCGGTGCCCGGTCATACGCTGGCGATTCTGGACGAAGCCGCCGGCACGCAGGCCGAGCCGGGGGCCGAGGGCAGCATTGCGGTGCTTGCCCCCGATCCAGTGATGTTTCTGCGCTATTGGAATAACCCCGAGGCCACAGCGGAGAAGTTTCTGAGCGTGGGCGATCAAAGATGGCTGCTGACGGGGGATAAGGGGCGGGTGACGCCGTCGGGACGTATCGCCTTTATCGGGCGCGATGACGATGTGATCAGCTCATCAGGATATCGTATCGGTCCCGCAGAGATTGAGGATTGTCTGCTGACCCATCCGGCTGTGCATCTGGCCGGGGTGGTGGGTAAGCCCGATCCGGTGCGTGGCGCGGTCGTGGCGGCTTACATCCAGCTTTCGCAAGGCTTTACACCCAGTCCGGCGCTGGCCGATGAAATCGCGCTACATGTCAAAGACAAGCTGGCCGCCTATGAATTTCCCCGCGTGGTGCGCTTTATTGATGAGATGCCCGCCACCACAACGGGCAAGATTATCCGTGCGCAGTTGCGCCTTATGGCCCAAGAGGAGGCAGACAATGAGCAACAGTGATTTGGTGCGTGTCGAGATTTCAGCGGGGGTTGCCTCGGTCGTGCTGAACCGTCCCGAGCAGCGCAACGCGATCAACCCTGCCATGGTTGATGCACTGCGCGCCGCCTTTGATCGGATTGAGGCCGACCCTGAGGCGCGCGTCTCGATTCTCAGCGGTGCAGGTCCGGTATTTTGCGCCGGGATGGATCTTAAGAGTTTCACCAATGGCGAGGCCGAGGCGATCCTGAATGGTCCGTACGGTTTTGCCGGTTTTGTGGCCCGCACGCGGCGCAAGCCCGTGATTGCCTGCGTGCATGGTGCGGCCCTTGCGGGTGGATTTGAGATCATGCTGGCCTGCGATTTGGTCGTGGCCACGCAAGAGGCGATCTTCGGTCTGCCCGAGGTTAAGTTGGGGCTGATTGCAGGCGGGGGCGGGGCGATCCGGCTCGCGCAGCGCATCCCGCGCGTGCTGGCCAACGAACTGCTCTTGACAGGCAAGACCTATCCGGCGGCGGAAATGCTGCGTTGGGGGCTGATCAATCGCGTGGTCGCGCAGGGAGAATTGGTCGATATCGCGCTGGAACTGGCTAGCGAAATCGCCCGCAACGCGCCTCTTAGTATAACCGAGAGTCTTGCGCTGTCGGATCAACTGTTTCGCGGTCAAGAGGCGGCCCTTTGGCAGGCCAATGATGGAGCATTGGCGGCGCTTGCAGGCAGTCAGGACGTGAGCGAAGGAATCGCTGCGTTTTTTGAAAAACGCCCACCAAGCTGGTCTGGCATATAGGGGTGCTGGTGTTTGGGCGGGGCGCGGGAAACTTTCCCTTTGGTGGGACGCTGACCTTAAGTTAGGCTGGGGACGACCACGTTGCCCAACAGGTTGGTGCGGTGGCAGAAATTCAGTACGAGGCCCATCCCATGGACCGCTCACATTCCAACGCTCTTACGCAGAAACTGAGCAAATTTCTTGACCTCACGGCGCGGGAATCCGAGGCTTTGGCCAGTTTGGCGCGGCGTCAGTTAACGCTTAAGACGGATCAGGGCCTGTCCGAGCAAGGGCAGGCCAATCATACGGCCTTTATCCTGACGCGGGGCTGGGCGTTCTCCTATATCCTGCTTCAAGATGGCTCGCGCCAGATTGTAGATTTCCGCGTTTCGGGGGATTTTCTAGGTCTGCGCGGACTGCTGTCGCCAATGTCGGACCTATTCATTGAACCGCTGACCGATATCGAGGTCACGGAATTTCAGATCGACGCATTGCTTGAGATGGGTACGCAGGTTCCACGTCTGATGTCGGCCATTCTGGCGGCATTGGCGCGTGATCAGGCGATTACCGTTGAGCATCTGGTCAGCATCGGGCGGCGCGGCGCTTTGGAACGCATGGCGCATTTCTTCTTGGAACTGGGCTCGCGGCTGGAAGAGGTGGGGCAGGGGCGCAAGGACAATTACGCCTGCCCGCTAACCCAATATCATCTGGCGGATGCGCTGGGCCTGAGCGCGATCCACGTCAACCGCATCTTGCGCGAGTTGCGCGAGGAGGGGCACCTGACCTTTCGCAAGGGCGAGGTGTTCATCGAAGATCACGGTCAACTGAGCACCTTGGCCGGGTTTGATCCGGGCTATCTCAAGCCTCATCCAGTTTTCTAGTGCAAAGCCCTCGCGCCGCGCCTCGAAGGGAGAAACGGCGCGATGACGGTTAATACAGGAAGTCGCCCGAATCCGCTGGGGCGGGATTAGTGGCAAAGATGAATTCATCCTCGGGCAGATCCGGGGTGAACCCGACATCGACCCAATAGTTCGAAGAAGACCAGCTTTGTGTCGGGAAAATACCGGTCGTATTGGCCGCAAACACGCCGTTATCGCCTCCCGGGGCGCTCAGCAGACCATCGGTGCCATCATGGCCCGTATCGAAATAGTCGTTGGTCGCGACATAGTTCTGCGTGGTTCCGTAAGACGCCACATAGGATGCACCCGGTGTGAGTGCGACAGGCGTGGCCAGTGTGCCGACCTGCCAACCGCTGTCGCCGGGATCGGATTGCACCGTAACCGAGCCCAGATTTACCCCGCTTTCATCCCAGATGTTGAGCGTGCGAATATCGGTGTCCGCGGAATCCGCCGCGCCGCGATAATAGCGCAGCTCGGTCACTTCGCCCGCTGCATTCGCGGTGAACTTTACGCCCAACTCATAGTCAGTCGCCTCGCTGGTGATGGTAATGGCAGGGGCATCGCTTGCCTCAAAGAGCGTCGCAAATGTCGGGGCGGTTTCGGGCTCGACATCGGTGACGGTGACCTGCACCGCCTGCGTGACAGGAGAGGCGATGCCATCAGACACGCTGACGGTTACGTCATAGATATTGTCGCCCCCGGTATCGACGGGAATCTCAAAATTAGGAGCAGACACAAAGCTGAGTACGCCGCTTTGCGCATCAATCGCAAAGCGCGCCGCATCGACCCCGCCCGCAATCGCAAAGCTCA
>JAFGWK010000189.1 GCA_016937195.1 Paracoccaceae bacterium
ACGAAGCCGATCTGATGCGCGAACTGGCGATGCTTGATAGCGATGATGAGGACGACTTCGACCAAATCTCTCTGCAAGACGCCGACGAGGAAACCGTCTCGGAGGATGTGGCTGAAACAGCGGCTGCCGAAGATATGGTGATCGCCGATGAGAACGATGAGGATGCGCTCGTTGCCGAGATCGCCGAGCCTGAAACGGTTTTCGAGGATGACGATGCCGCACTTGAGGCAGCGCTGAGTGCGATCCAAGAGGCTCCCGAAGCTGCCGTCGAAGCCCCGCCGGAGATGGCTGACGTGGAGGCCGATGACATCGAAGCCACCATCCAAGCTGTTGAAGTTGAAACGGTTGGTGTCGATTCTGACGAAGCGGAAACGGACGACCTTGAGACTGTTGATCAAGACACTGAAGAGACAGACATCGCCGAAGAAGACACCCCGATGGAAGTCGCAGACGAGGCCAAGAGCGCCGATTCGGATGCCACAGAGGTTGAAACAGCAGAAGCGGAACAGACCGAAGCGGAAGATGCCGAGGCCATTGAAGAGACGCCCGTGGCCGCTTTTGATAGCCGCGAAGATGAAACTGCGCGCTTGATGCAAGAGGCTGACAAACAGTCTAAGGTCGTGGAAACGCGCCGTCGTTTCTCGGCGATTGCGCATCTCAAGGCCGCAGTGGCTGCGACTGTCGCCGATCGCATCACCAAGGGGCAGGATACTGCGCAAGGCAGTCTTGAAGATACGCACGCGGCCCAGCCCTACCGCGAGGATCTGACGCAAGCCGTACGCCCGCGCCGCCCCGTTGGCGGTAGCAATGAGCGCACGATGCGTCGCCCTGATGCGCTGCGCCCGGCACCGTTGGTTCTGGTGTCAGAGCAGCGCATCGACACGCTTGAGGACGAAGCACAAGAGAATGCCGCTGCGGCGCGCACGCCCACGACGCATGTGATCCGCCCGCGCCGCATTTCCAGCGCGCAACTCGCTGAGGCGTTTGATGACGAGGCCGAAGCGATGGCTCCCAATCAAGCCACGAGCTTTGCCGAGTTTGCCGAA
Organism: Paracoccaceae bacterium; assembly: GCA_016937195.1. Taxonomy (GTDB): domain Bacteria; phylum Pseudomonadota; class Alphaproteobacteria; order Rhodobacterales; family Rhodobacteraceae; genus Thioclava. Next base: position 1,047 of record JAFGWK010000189.1, read on the forward strand.
ACCCTTGGCACGCAGGGCCTGTCTGATTTGCTTGAGGCCGCTGCGGCTTATACCTCGGCTGTCGAGGGACGTCCGCATTTCTCGCCGCCCCAAATCATGCGCAAGCTGACTGCGATGAGTGAGACCGCCGAAGTGCCGCGCGAAGAGCGGATGCGGGTCTTTGGTCGCCTGTTGCGTCAGGGCAAAATCGCCAAGGTCAAGCGTGGCCAGTATGCGATCACGACGGCATCTCGCTATTACGACGAAGCTAAAATGGCGTCTGGCCAATAAGTTAGGCCAAAACGCGGGGACATTGAATTTCGTGAGACGACAGACGGGCGGTCCGAATGGGCTGCCCGTTTTCTATTTCGGCTCAGACGCGTCGGAAAACCTGTCGCGCTGCTTCGCCCAAAATCATGCCCCCTGCGACCCCGATAATGCCTGCCGCCACACGGTTGAGTCGCACAAGTGCTGCGGGGCGTGTCATCATCGCGCGCGCGCGATTGGCCAATACGGCATAAGGGGTGAGGACTATGAACAAGATCAACACCGTCAGGATTGAAAGCGCGGCCCATTCCACAGCATTGACGCGCCCCAAGTCTAGCACACTTGGCAGCAGTGCCAGATAGAACACGATGGTTTTAGGATTGCTGAGTGTGATCGCATATCCGGCCGCGAAGGCACGAAACCCGCTGCGCTCGCGCGTGCTTTGTACCTTGGTCAAGCCCGCGCGGCTCATCCAGAAACTGTAGGCGATATAAAGCAGATATAGCCCCGAAAGGCATTTGATCACGATGAACACGCCTGCAAACAGCTTTGCGATTGCGGCCAAACCGGCCACGGCAACGCAGAGATAGGTGACATCGCCCAACGCAAGCCCGGCCAAAAACGCAAATGCGCTGCGCAAATTGCCGCCTAGCGACTGGCCCACCAGCGCCGCAACGCCGGGGCCGGGAATGACAGCGGCAATCGCAAGGGCCGCACTATAGGTCAAAAGCGGGGCGAGCATGTCCATCGGGCGGCCTTATCACGGGATTTGGTGTGATTTTGGGGAGGGCCAAAGCGATGTGCAAGCGCTTTTACTGTGGTGCGTCCGGGTCGTCCTTACCCACGCCGCGAAAGATCGGCTTGAGCGGCACAACCCAGATCACACCCAGCACGATATAGACCAGCACCGAGCCCCACCACGGCATCATGCCCCAGCTTCCCTCAGCCCAGTTTACGATGCTGACCGCCACGACGATATAGGCGGGTAGCCCGATCACGAGGGCCAGCATCGAGAGGCGGCGGCGGGCCTTATAGCTAAGCGCCATGCAATCAATCCGCGAAAGGATCGGTGACGAGGATCGTGTCGTCACGCTCGGGGCTGGTCGAGAGCATCGCAACCGGACAGTCGATCAGCTCTTCGATGCGGCGAACATATTTGATCGCGGCGGCAGGCAGATCGGCCCAGCTACGCGCGCCCTCGGTCGAGGCGTTCCAGCCCTCGATTTCCTCATAAACGGGTACGCAACGCGCCTGCTGATCCGCCGCCGTGGGCAGGTAATCCAGCACCTTGCCGTCCAACTCATAGCCGACGCAGATCTTGAGTGTCTCGAACCCGTCCAGCACATCCAGCTTGGTCAGCGCGATGCCCGACACGCCCGAAACCGCGCAGGTCTGGCGCACCAGCGCCGCATCGAACCAACCGCAGCGCCGCTTGCGCCCGGTCACGGTGCCGAACTCACGGCCCCGCTCTCCCAACCGTTGACCATCTGCATCATCAAGCTCGGTAGGGAAGGGGCCTTCGCCGACGCGGGTGGTGTAGGCTTTGACGATGCCCAGCACGAAATCAATCGCGCCCGGCCCCATTCCGGTGCCCGCCGCCGCTTGCCCAGCCACTACATTGGAGGAGGTCACAAACGGGTAGGTGCCAAAGTCGATGTCCAGAAGCGAGCCCTGCGCGCCCTCAAATAAGATGCGCTTGCCGGATTTGCGCTTCTCCGCCAGCACTTTCCAGACAGGAGCCGCATATTTGAGTATTTCCGGCGCGATTTCAAGAAGTTGCGCGATCAGCGCGTCGCGATCCACGGCCTCGATGCCCAGACCTTTGCGCAGCGGGTCATGGTGTTGCAACGCGCGATCAACGCGCGCGATCAGCGTCGCCTCGTCGGCCAGATCAGCCACCCGCACCGAGCGCCGCCCGACTTTATCCTCATAGGCCGGACCAATGCCGCGCCCTGTCGTGCCGATCTTGGTGCCCTTCGAGGCAGCTTCTTCACGCGCGCGATCCAACTCACCATGGATCGGCAGAATCAGCGGCGTGTTTTCCGCGATCATCAGCGTCTCGGGATTGATCGTCACACCTTGTTCGCGAATTTTCGCAATCTCGGTGACCAGATGCCAAGGGTCCAGCACGACGCCGTTGCCGATCACCGATAGCTTGCCGCCGCGCACCACCCCTGAGGGCAGCGCGTTTAGCTTGTAGACCTTGCCGTCAATCACGAGCGTATGGCCTGCGTTATGACCGCCCTGAAAGCGCGCGATAATATCGGCACGCTCGCTCAGCCAGTCCACGATCTTGCCTTTCCCCTCGTCACCCCATTGGGCACCGACGACGACGACATTGGCCATTGCTCTCTCCTTGGCAGGTATGAAACCGCGCGAGATATAGCGGCTGAACGGGCGCAGCGAAAGCCCGGTTTTACGATTTGCTGAGACGTAACCACTCCCGTCAGGGGGGCGTCGATGCGAGCAGATCGCTTGGCTCTGGCGTTTTGAACGGGGCGCACGACGGGTTTTGCGCCGCTGAATGGGAAAAACCGCCAACTCGGCCTTGCGACTTTTGCCTCTTCCGCCTAGATAGGCGCGTCGAACTAGGAAGGCCCGGACCCGTTCAATGGAAAACGTCGTTCTCTCAATCCACTTGATCCTTGCACTGCTGCTGATTGGCGTGGTGTTGCTGCAACGCTCTGAGGGCGGTGGCCTTGGAATGGGTAGCTCCAGTTCCAGCGGTGTCGGCGGTGTCATGACAGGGCGTCAGGCCGCCAATGCGCTGACCCGGCTGACCTGGCTTCTGGCCGCGGGGTTCCTTGTAACGTCGGTCACGCTGACGGTTCTGGCCGCTCAAAAAGCCAAAGACGAATCGGTGCTGGATCGTGCGACAACTGGACAGACAGTGCCGGCTGCGGATACGACCGCACCTGCTGATCAGGGTTCGGATGCGGGTACTTTGGGCGTTGTAATGCCCCCCGCACCAAGCGATGCAGCGGCTTCCACGGGCGGTACATCTGGCGAAAGCACGACCGATAGCTCGACGGGCCCGGTTACGCCGCCGCCTGCGAATTAATTCCGTCCTTGCGCCACTACCTCTGGGGGGGTGGCAGGATTTTATCCCAATAAGTTGCGGTTCGGTTGCGGGCGGATTGCGAATCGTGTAAGCATCAAATCCCGTGATCCTGCGCCCTTTCGGGTCAGGAATAACTTTGAATTTTCCAGATCACGGGGGTCTTCATGGCACGTTATGTCTTCATCACCGGCGGCGTTGTTTCGTCGCTCGGCAAGGGGTTGGCATCGGCCGCGCTGGGGGCTCTGCTGCAGGCACGCGGCTTTTCCGTGCGGTTGCGCAAACTCGACCCCTATCTCAACGTCGACCCCGGCACGATGAGCCCGTTCGAGCATGGCGAAGTGTTCGTCACCGATGACGGGGCAGAGACCGATCTGGATCTGGGCCATTACGAACGCTTTACTGGCGTCAGCGCGCGCAACACCGATTCCGTGTCCTCAGGGCGTATCTATTCCAACGTACTCGAAAAAGAGCGGCGCGGCGAATATCTGGGTAAGACGATTCAGGTGATCCCGCATGTCACCAATGAGATCAAAGACTTCCTCGACGTGGGCGATGATGAGGTCGATTTCATGCTCTGCGAGATCGGTGGCACGGTCGGCGATATCGAAGGCCTGCCGTTCTTCGAGGCGATCCGTCAGTTCAGTCAGGATCGTCCGCGCGGCCAGTGTATTTTCATGCATCTTACGTTGCTGCCTTATCTGGCGGCCTCGGGCGAGTTGAAAACCAAACCGACGCAGCATTCGGTCAAAGAATTGCGTTCAATCGGCTTGCAGCCCGACGTGCTGGTGTGCCGCTCGGAACATCCGATCCCCGAAAAGGAACGCGCCAAGATCGCGCTGTTCTGCAACGTGCGCCCCGATTCCGTCATTCCCGCCTATGATCTGAAATCTATCTATGAGGCCCCGCTGGCCTATCACCGGATGGGACTGGATCAGGCCGTGCTGGATGCGTTTGGCATCTCGCCCGCGCCCAAGCCCGATCTGTCGCGTTGGGAAGACGTCATGGACCGCCTCAACAATGCCGAGGGCGAGGTGCGCGTGGCAATCGTGGGCAAATATGTCCAGCTTGAGGATGCCTATAAATCGATCGCCGAGGCGTTGACCCATGGCGGCATGGCGAACCGGGTCCGCGTGAAGGCGGAATGGATCGACGCCGAGATCTTCGAGACCCAAGACCCGGCGCCCTATCTTGAGAATTATCATGCTATCCTCGTGCCCGGTGGCTTTGGCGAGCGCGGCACCGAGGGCAAGATCCGAGCAGCGCAATTTGCGCGCGAAAAGGGTGTGCCCTATCTAGGGATTTGTCTGGGTATGCAGATGGCAGTGATCGAAGCCGCGCGTAATCTGGCCGGCGTTACTGATGCAGGTTCTGAGGAATTTGATCACGAGGCCGGAAAAAAGCGTTTTACGCCAGTTGTTTATCACCTCAAGGAATGGGTGCAGGGCAACCACCGCGTCGAGCGCAAGCTTGATGACGACAAGGGCGGCACGATGCGGCTCGGCGCTTATACGGCGGCTTTGCAAGCGGGCTCGAAAGTTGCCGAAGTGTACGGCGCGACCGAGATCGAAGAGCGTCATCGTCACCGCTACGAGGTCGATATCAAATATCGCGAACCGCTGGAAAGCTGTGGGCTGGAATTCTCGGGCATGTCGCCCGATGGTCGACTGCCCGAAATCGTCGAGCACAAGGACCACCCGTGGTTCATCGGCGTGCAGTTCCACCCCGAGCTGAAATCCAAACCTTTCGCGCCCCATCCGCTGTTCGCGGGGTTCATCAAGGCGGCGCTTGATCAAAGCCGCCTCGTCTGATCTGTGCTTTGCGGGGCCTTGCGGCCCCGCCCGCTCGGGGGCGCTGCCCCCTTTCGCCTGCGGCGAATTCCCCCCGGGATATTTCAAACACTTGGATGGCAATAACGCCCGACTCGATCCGCAGAGGGGCGGGCAAGCCGGGCGCTTCCAAGTGTACGGCCATCGGCGTCCCCGCCTGTCCCGCGTCCCAAGTTTGGACCGATTCCGGTTAAGATGCCGTTACCGGCCTTCCAAGTGTCTGAAATATCCCGGGGGGCTGGCGGAGCCAGTGGGGGCAGCGCCCCCCTTACAGCTTTCAGATCAAAGCGCGCGCCAACCAATATCGCGGCGTACAAACCCCTCGGGCCAATCGATCGCATCGACCATTGCATACGCCCGATCGCGCGCTTCTTGCAGGTTGGAACCGCGCGCCGTGACGTTTAAAACCCGTCCGCCATTGGCCAGAATTTGTCCGTCTTTGCTGCTGGTGCCCGCATGAAAAATCATGTGATGGCTGTCGCCGGGCAACGCATCTAGGCCACCGATCTCCGAACCCTTTTGATATGCGCCGGGATAGCCCTGCGCGGCCATCACGACCGTAATCGCGTGATCGGGGGCCCATTGCGCGCGCATCTCGCCCAAGCGCCCTTCGGCGCAGGCCAGCAGAAGATCCAGCACCTGTGCTCCGAGGCGCAGCATCAGCACCTGACATTCTGGATCGCCAAAGCGCACGTTATATTCGACCAGCCGAGGCTGGCCGTCCTTAATCATCAACCCTGCGTATAGAACGCCCTGAAACGGGGTGCCGCGCCGCGCCATCTCGGCCACGGTGGGGCGCACGATTTCGGCCAGCGCTTTTTCTTCGATCTCGGGTGTTAGCACGGGGGCGGGCGAATAGGCGCCCATGCCGCCGGTGTTGGGGCCCGTATCACCTTCACCGACGCGCTTGTGGTCTTGCGCGCCGCCCACGGGCAGGATGTCGGTGCCATCGCACAAGATGAACAGCGAGGCTTCCTCGCCCTCCATGAATTCCTCGATCACGACCTCGGCGCCCGCATCGCCAAACGCGCCGCCGAAAATCTCGTCGATGCCTTCCAGCGCCTCATCCAGCGTCATGCCCATGATCACGCCTTTGCCTGCTGCCAAACCATCGGCCTTGATCACAATCGGCGCGCCTTTCTGGCGCACGTAATCTTTCGCCGCCTGCGCATCACTAAAGCGGGCATAGCCTGCTGTCGGTGCGTTGCAGGCATCGCAGATTTCCTTGGTGAAGGCCTTGGAGGCCTCTAATCGGGCGGCCTCAGCCGAAGGACCAAAGGTCAGATAGCCCTGATCGCGCAGAGCATCGGCCACGCCTGCGGCCAGCGGGGCCTCGGGGCCGATCACGACGAAATCGACGGCATTTGCCTCGCACAGTTCCAGCACGGCTTGCGCATCGGACGGGTCGATGGCCGCGCAATCGGCGATCTGTGCGATGCCCGCATTGCCCGGCGCGACGATCAGCCTGTCGCATTTCGGATTTTGCTTGATTGCCCAGGCCAGCGCATGTTCGCGCCCGCCGCCGCCCAGAACCAAAATGTTCATCACACGCCCCCTTGGCCTTGCCGTTTGCGCCTTCTAAGCTGGGCGCAACACTGAGGCAAGGCGGACGAATGGACCTTTTGGACGACGAGAGCGGCTCGAACGCCCATGATTACACTGTTTCCGAGATTTCGGGGGCGGTCAAACGCGTGATTGAGGGCGAATTTGGTCGTGTGCGAGTGCGCGGCGAGGTCGGTCGGGTCTCGATGCCGCGCTCGGGTCATATGTATTTCGATCTCAAGGATGATCGCTCGGTTATGGCGGCGGTCTCTTGGAAGGGTCAGGTCGCCAAGATGGCGGTGCGCCCCGAAGAGGGGATGGAGGTGATCGCGACCGGCAAGCTGACCACTTTTCCGGGGCAGTCGAAATATCAGCTGATCGTGGATGAGGTCGAACCTGCGGGCGCGGGCGCGCTGATGGCGATGCTGGAGGCGCGGCGCAAGCAACTGGCGGGAGAAGGGCTGTTTGACGCCGCCCACAAGCGCGCGATCCCGTGGTTGCCCCAAGTGATTGGTGTGGTGACATCGCCTTCAGGGGCGGTGATCCGCGATATTCTGCACCGTTTGCGCGACCGTTTTCCGCGCCATGTTCTGATCTGGCCGGTGGCGGTGCAAGGGCAGGCCTGCGCGCCCGAAGTCGCCCGCGCGATCCGTGGATTTAATGCGATGGAGCCCGGCGGGCCAATCCCGCGCCCCGATCTGATCATCGTGGCGCGCGGGGGCGGCTCGATCGAGGATCTTTGGGGCTTTAACGAAGAGGCGGTGGTGCGTGCGGCCTTTGACAGTGATATTCCGCTAATTTCGGCGGTGGGCCATGAGACGGACACGACGCTGATTGACTATGCCTCGGATCGCCGCGCGCCCACGCCCACGGCGGCTGCGGAAATGGCGGTGCCGGTGCGTGCCGAGCTGGCAAGCTGGCTCGCCGAGGCGCAGGCACGCATGGGGCGCGCGGCGCGCGGGCGGCTTGAACAGCGCGATCAACGGCTGCGCGATCTGAGCCGCGGTCTGGGCCGCCCCGAGACGCTGACGCAATCGGCGCGTCAGCGGTTCGATATATGGGCGGATCGGCTGGGACCGGCGCTGCACACGCTGGTGCTACGCAAGGGCACCCGGTTTGCCCCGCTGTCGGCCCGGATCGAGCCGCGCTTGTTGCGCCAGTTCATGGGCAATGAGGCGCGCCGCCTCGAGGGGTTTGCGGGCCGATTGCGACCCGCCCCGGGCGCGCGGCTGCGCCGCGCGCATTCCGATTTGGACATGCTGGCACGCCGATTGGAGGCGTCGAAAGCGCGCATGATCGGCGATGCGCAGCGCCGCATTCATGACGATCAGACCCGTTTGGACGGGTTGGCGGCGCGGCTGGCGCGCCTGCCCGAAACGCGCATGGGCGCGCTGCGCGAGCGGCTGGACCGGCTGGATCGGATGCGCCAGACGCTGGGCTATCGCGAGACGCTCAAGCGTGGCTATGCCGTGGTGCGCGGACCGGATGGAGTTGTCACCAGCGCAGTTGTTGCAGGCAAGCAGCCCGGACTGGAGATCGAGTTTGCCGATGATCGTCTGGCGGTCATTCCCGGCGGGGGCGGTGCATCAACTTCGCCTGCCAAACCCAAGCCTAGCAAGAAGAAGTCTGATCCACCGCCCAATCAGGGTAGTCTGTTCTAAACGCCCAGATCCGGTCCCTGACACCTGAGCGGGTCTTGGCTTTCGCTCAGGCTCACCAGTGGCTCGCTGTCTGGATCGCCACGGAATTTCGCAACCAATCCTTGCGGGCTGTCATAAAAGGTCCAGCATTGCAGCGGCGCAAAATCGCCGTAATCAAAACAGATATACTGATCGCTTTGAAACCAGTCGCCTTCCTTGCATTCGCTGTCGGTGAAGGCCCAGACAACCTTGTGGTTCGGCTTGTATTGCTCAACCCCGTAGGGTTGGCCCTGCGCAGAATAGGTGATCGTGCGGCCCTGCGTGCGGGCATCAAATTGCTCGGCAGTGAGCGGTGTGCCCAGATCAGCGGGCTGGGCCATCGCAGGCAAGGCGCTGAGTGCGGCAAGGCAAGTCAGGACAAAAAATTGGCGCATTCAGCCTCCGGGATAAAATCACGCCCAGACTGCCAGATCACGCCGCTCTTGCCTAGCCTTGTGCGCGCCTCACATCCGCCTTCAGTGCGGCCACGCGCTTGTCCATGACGCGCCGCCACAGAGGTGGAAACAGTGCCAACGCGGCCATCACAGGCAGGCTGCGCGGCAGAATGGGGCGCTGGGGCGCATCCAGATCGCCCAAACGCAATGCGGGATATTCGCGCGATGGATGGGCATGGTGATCGGAATGGCGCGGCGCGTTCAGCATCCACAATCCCGAGATCGGATGGGGCGCATCCCAGCTATGGCGCAGATCCACCGGCTCATAGGTGCCATCGCCCCGGCGGGCGCGTTCCAATCCGTAATGTTGCACATAATCGGATAACAAAAGCTGCAACTGCGCGTAGGCGCACAGGAGCAGATAGGCGATCACCCCGCGTAGCCCAAAGATCACGCCAAACAGCAACACAAACCACAGCCCGCCCAGCACATAAGAGGGGTAGGGGCCAAGCGCTGCGAGGCGTGCGCGCAAGCGCGCGACCCGGTCGCCCCGCTCGGGAAGCTTGCGCCGCTCAATCAGATGACGCTCCATCTCAAGGCCCGCAACGAAGCCGCCAATCCAGGCGCGCGGCACGAAAGACCAAAACCCTTCCCCTGGCTGGGCGGAATTCGGGTCGTCAGGTGTGGCGACAAAGCGGTGATGCACATGGCGATGGGCCGAACTGTGATGCCCGTAAAGTAGCGAGATATAAACCCATTTCCCTAGCAGAAACAGGCGCTTGTCGCGGCGGTGGATCAACTCATGGGCGTTGGAGTTGGACACTTGCCCAAAGAACAGCCCGTAGGCCAGCAGCACCGCGACCCAAGACGGACCTTCTAGCAAAGTATGCCCCGACAGCGCCGCAACGCCAAGGAACAGCAACATGAAATGCGTCCCCGCCAAAGCGATGGACAGCGTATCGGCGGCGGGAAATTCCGATCCTTCGGGCGCATCGGGGGCGGCGCGCGCGATAATCTCATCCAGCGCGAAAATGAACACTGCAATCCATATCAGCGCTAGCCACGCCGGCCAGCCGCCAAAAATACCTGCCAAAATTAGCAGCGCCACAGGCGCAAAGGTGACGATCGCAAAGGTGTCGACCTCGGGGGTGTCATTCGTAAGACCGAACAGCGCCGCCAGCGGACCAGGCAGCCGTCCGCGCCAGCGCGCACGCTTTTCAGAGATCGGCTCGCGACTGTCTTGCAAATCAGGCTCTTGCGTCATGTCTGCCTCTGCGTTTTTCCGACATCTTAACGCGAATTTCGGCCATTTTACGGCAAGACTTGCAGGGGGATGAAAAATCTGACTCTGTGGCGCAATGACCATAATCCTTCTTTCGCCGTTTGTAGCGGCCCTTCTGCTGGCCGTGATCTATCTGATGTCCTTTGCGGGCGCTGCGCCAAGCTGGCGCAAAACCTCGATCAAGACCGGCGCGGTTGCCTGTCTGGTACCACTGGCACTTATGTTCCACATGCCCGGCTGGATCGTGATCGGGCTGGCGCTGGGGGCGGTGGGGGATTTTGCCCTGTCGCGACCGGGACAAGGCGCTTTTCTGGCGGGCATGATGGCTTTTGCTGCGGGGCATCTGGCCTATTTGGTGGCGTTTCTCGGGTTGGGCGCGGGTTGGCCTAGCTGGTCTGCAATTGCCATGATGGTCATGCTGGCGGGGGCGGTCGAGATTTGGGTCGTGCCCCATGCCGGATCGCTGCGTTGGCCGGTACGTGGCTATATTGTGGTGATTGTTGCAATGGCGATTGCCGCGATGGGGCTACCGCCCGAGGCGACCGCGCTGTCTTGGGGCGTCGCGTTCTTTGTGACGTCGGATGCGATTTTGTCGGTCGAGACATTTGTGATGCGCGAGGGCGCGCGCAAACGTCTGGCGTCGCGCGCGCTTTGGCTGTTTTACTGGTCGGGACAGGCGCTGATTGCAATCGGGCTGGCGCTGGCCCCTCTTTTCACCGCGCCCGCGATGAACTAGGTGGAACGCAACGAAAGGCCTGCCGAGATGTCGTTTTTCAAAAAGCTCAAAACCCGACTGACGCGATCCTCCTCCAAGCTTGAAGAAGGGCTTGAAGAGATCGTGGCGGAAAATGCCGTTGAGGATGAGGCCGCGTCTGATATCAGCGCGCCAGAGTACGATGACTTGCGCCCGGATGAGGGCGAAACGGTCAACCTGCCCGATCCGACCTTTCCCGCGCCCGGCTATGTGCCAGCGCCTGTGACCGAACCGGTTCACGAGAAAGACGCGCAGATTGCCAAGGCTCCGCTTGATGTGCAGCCCGCCTCCACGCGCCCTGATCCAACTCCGAAAAAGCCGGGCCTTCTGGGGCGCATTTTCGGTGGCGATGCGAAAGAGGCCGAACCGCGCCGTGTGCTTGATGATGCGATGCTGGAAAGCCTTGAAGAGTTGCTGATCAGCTCTGATATGGGCGTCGATACCGCGCTGCGCGTCACCGCCAACCTCGCCGAGGGGCGGATGGGACGCAAGCTGTCCGTGTCGGAAATCAAGGGTCTGCTAGGCGCCGAAATCGCGCGCATCATGGAGCCCGTGGCCAAACCGCTGCCGATCTATCCCAAAACGCCGCAGATCGTGCTGGTGGTGGGGGTCAATGGCTCGGGCAAGACCACGACGATTGGCAAGCTGGCCTCGCAATTTCGTGCTGCCGGCAAGCAGGTGGTGATTGCAGCGGGCGATACCTTTCGCGCCGCCGCCGTCGAGCAGTTGCAAGTCTGGGGCGAACGCGCGGGCGTGCCGGTGCTGACTGCGCCCGAGGGATCGGATCCGGCCTCGCTGGCGTTCGATGCAATGAAAAAGGCCGAGGAAGACGGCGCCGATCTGCTGATGATCGACACGGCTGGGCGCCTGCAAAACCGGGCCGACCTGATGGAAGAACTTGCCAAAATCGTGCGCGTGATCCGTAAGCGCGACCCAAGCGCGCCCCATAATACAATCCTCGTGCTCGATGCGACGACGGGGCAAAACGCGTTGCAACAAGTCGACGTGTTTCGCAAGATTTCTGATGTGTCCGGTCTTGTCATGACGAAGCTGGATGGCACCGCTAAGGGTGGCGTTCTCGTGGCTTTGGCTGATCGCTTTGGCTTGCCCATTCATGCCATCGGGGTGGGCGAACAAATTGACGATCTCGCTCCGTTCGATCCCGAAGAATTTGCTCAGGCATTGGTTGGGCTGGAAAGCTGAGACCGGGCAGGGGGC
>JAFGWK010000190.1 GCA_016937195.1 Paracoccaceae bacterium
ATTTTTGGCTCGGCTGTGTAGGCCAGCGCAGCATCGGCCCCGAGCCCCAGAAAGCTGCGAATCGAGTCGTCGAATTCTCTGACATCCTCATCCGAAAATGCGTTCGAAAGACTCATCATGCGTTGCGCATGAGTGATCTTTCCAAAGCCCTCGGCCAACGCGGCACCAACTTTCTCGCTGGGGCTATCGGCGGATTTCAGATCGGGAAAGCGGGCTTCTATCGCAGCAAGGCGGCGTTTTAGTCGGTCATACTCCGCATCCGAAATTTCGGGCGCATCCTGCGTATGATAGGCCGCATTCGCCGCCTCGATCCGGGCAATGAGATCGGGCAGTTCAGCGCGAGCCTGCATGCGCGTCAATTCATCGGTCGAGATACTGGTCTGATCAGCCATGAAACCCCCTCGGTTCGACCCAAGGTTTAGGGCCGCACCAAGGGGGCGTAAAGAGCCGTGACGGTGATCTTGTGCTAGGCGGGCTCAGGCACCCATCGCAATCGGGCGTTCAAATTCCTCGGGATCGGGGTCGCGCAGAACATAGCCGCGGCCCCACACCGTCTCGATGTAATTGTCACCATCCGTGGCATCAGCCATCTTCTTGCGCAATTTGCAGATAAAGACGTCGATAATCTTCAATTCTGGTTCATCCATCCCGCCATACAGATGGTTCAGAAACATTTCCTTGGTCAGCGTCGTCCCCTTACGCAGGCTCAACAGTTCAAGCATCTGGTATTCTTTGCCCGTCAGATGCACAGGCTTGCCCGTAACATCGACTGTTTTAGCATCCAGATTGACCGAAACCTTACCGGTGCGAATGATGGATTGTGCATGCCCTTTGGAGCGGCGGATAATCGCATGAATACGCGCCACCAATTCCTCACGATGGAACGGTTTCGTCATGTAATCATCCGCACCAGAACCAAAACCCTTAATCTTGTTTTCGGTATCGTCAGATCCCGTCAAAATCAGGATCGGCGTATCCACTTTGGACAGGCGCAACTGGCGCAAGACTTCATGCCCGTTCATGTCGGGCAGGTTCAGATCCAGCAAGATCAAATCGTAATCGTACAATTTCGCAAGATCGATCCCTTCCTCGCCAAGATCAGTGCAATAGACATTCAAATTCGCATGGGTAAGCATTAATTCAATGCTGCGCGACGTGGTTGGATCGTCTTCCACCAACAAAATCCGCATCTTGGGTTCTCCGCGTTAATCACTCGGTCAGGAATGACCCTGACACCAATTGGTTAATACCCGGTTACCATCGCACGGTATCGATACAATGCAACCTAAAGTTGTCTGTATTTCTGGATCGCAGTCACTTTTAGCCCTTTCAGCCCGTTTTTTTTGACAGCAGAAATCCAGATATCCAGCTCTTCCTCGGAGAGATCATAGCGATCAATTACCTCACCGCGCTCAATCAACCCATGCGCGAGCGCCTGAACAATCAGTGCTTTGCGGCTGGCGACCCAGCGTCGGGTCTGGGCCGGCGGCAGGTCAGCACGCGTCAGGATCGTGCCATCAGGCAAGGTGACAGCGCGCGGACCATCGACTTTCTTGAGATACATTGGACACCCCTTTTCTCTCTTCACGCAGGCAGTGTGCGCCAACGGCCTTAACACTGAGTGAAACGGAGGGTTGTGAGTGCCTCGCATTTTCCTATATTTCAGCAGGTCTGCTTAAGGGTTCGTTCATCATGCCTAAAGATTTGCCGCTCAACTCGCTGGGATTTGCCAAGCCCCCCGCGCAAACGCGTGTCGTCGTCGCCATGTCCGGTGGCGTCGATAGCTCGGTCGTGGCCGCGCAACTGGCCGAGGAAGGCTACGATGTGGTCGGCGTGACCTTGCAGCTTTACGATCACGGCGCCGCGCTGGCCAAGAAAGGTGCGTGCTGTGCCGGGCAAGATATTCACGATGCGCGCCGTGTCGCCGAGGAAATGGGCTTTCCCCATTACGTGCTCGATTACGAGAACACCTTCCGCGAGGCGGTGATCGACGAATTCGCAGATGCCTATTTGGGCGGGGCAACGCCGGTTCCCTGCATTCGCTGCAATGAGCGGGTGAAGTTCAAGGACTTGCTGGAGACGGCCAAAGATCTGGATGCAGATTGCATGGCAACGGGTCACTACATTCAGCGCAAGATGGGCGCTGAGGGCCCCGAGTTGCATAGCGCCGCCGACCCCAATCGCGATCAAAGCTATTTTCTGTTCTCGACCACGCCCGAGCAACTTGCCTATCTGCGATTTCCGTTGGGCCATCTGCCCTCAAAAGATGCGACCCGCGAGCTGGCGGCGAAATACGGGCTGGCGGTGGCGGACAAACCCGACAGCCAAGATATCTGTTTCGTGCCCAATGGCGATTATGCCAGCGTGATTGAAAAGCTGCGCCCCGGCGCGGCCGATCCCGGTGATATCGTGGATATGGAAGGTACCGTTCTGGGCCAGCATCGCGGCGTGATCCATTATACGATCGGGCAGCGGCGTGGTCTTGGGATTGGCGGGCTGGAAGACCCGCTTTACGTGGTCAAACTTGATCCCGACACCCGCCATGTGGTCGTTGGCCCGAAAGAGGCCCTGTCCACGCGGGTCATTCCCGTACGCGAAATCAATTGGCTGGGCGATGAGCCGTTTACGTCACGTGCGGAATGGCACCTCAAGGTCAGAGTGCGCTCGACCCGTCCCCCCCGCGAGGCCATTGTGCGCCCGATTTCCCCGACCGAGGCGACGGTCGAATTGATCGTCCCCGAGGAAGGCGTCAGCCCCGGTCAGGCCTGCGTGTTCTACGCCCCTGACGATAGTCGCATCTTTGGCGGCGGCTGGATCTGGAAGGGCTAAGACATACCTAAAGTGCGGCGGGTTGTATTGCCTCCCGCCACACCATTGGGTTCGCCCATCTCTCAGACGGGTACATCTGTCAGGCTGACCGATGAGTGGCCCGCCTGACTTGTCACTTTCCCGCAGTCGCTTGCGCGATCGCCTCGCTTTCTTCTGTCGCCGTGCGCACCGCTTGCTCGGCAAGACCACTGGCCGTGGTCGCCAGCTTGGCTATCTGTGTGCTGTAATCGGTCATCGTGCGCTGCCAGAACTCGCCCCAAAGGTTCATTGCCTTCATCGGATCGCTCTGCTCGGCAAGCTTGCCGAGCATCTCGCGATCACGCTCGAAACGGGCCTTCAGAAAATCGAGCATCTCGATATTCTGCGCGATCAGCTTTTCAGCCATATGCAACTGCGGTGTCATCAACTGCGAGACATTGCCTGCATCTGGCACCGGCATACACCCAGCCATCTTCATGCCAGGTGGGGATTTAGGTGTCGCCATGTCATCCTCCATAGGTTGAACGCGTTAATATAGCACAATTTGCAAAACGCGCATTT
Organism: Paracoccaceae bacterium; assembly: GCA_016937195.1. Classification (GTDB taxonomy): domain Bacteria; phylum Pseudomonadota; class Alphaproteobacteria; order Rhodobacterales; family Rhodobacteraceae; genus Thioclava. Next base: position 3,370 of record JAFGWK010000190.1, read on the forward strand.
GACATGTGACAAGCCTAAACACTTTTCAGCGCTTA
>JAFGWK010000191.1 GCA_016937195.1 Paracoccaceae bacterium
ACCTTGTCGATCAGCAAAAACGGATAGCGATGGGGAATGATGCGCTTGATCAGCGACAGATCGGCTTCGGTGTAGGGGGCGGGTTCGGTCATCGCAAAAGGCTCCTTCAACTCAGACCGCATCTCGTGGGGTCCGCTCGATTGAATTGTTGCTAGCAACGGATCAGGGGCTTGGCAAGGATTGCCGGGACAAGATCAGTTCTGCGTCTTGGGCTTGCTTAGCCCGAATGGAGGAGTCGGATCAGGTGGATCGCCCCCGTTAAGCGCAGGATCACCGCCGGTTTTCGCCTGTGTATTCGGGCTGGTATCGACATAAACGCCGCCATCTTTCGCCCCAGAAGCGTCCGAAGACCCGTCTGCGCCATTCCCAACTGCTGAGGTCTTGTCATCTTGGCTTGTTGGCGCCCCGGCAACCGGCACGCTGGCTTGCACCCGCCCCGCACCGTCGCCAACTTCTGCGTCAATGCGTTTGCCAAGCTTCGCAGTCACATCCGCCGAGGACAGCCCGCGAATGATCACCCGGGAATCCAGAACCACCTCGGCGTTGCGCGCATGCAATACCTCATCAAGCTTGGGCATGACTGCCTGCAAGAACCCCTGACGCTCATTGTTGAGCTGCGTCTGGATCGCGTCAGCCTTAGATTTCTGCGCCGCACGAATGGCGGTGGCGCGTTTGTCAAACGCATCTGCGGCGGCTTGAAATGCGGCCGGATCCATTTTGGGGCGGCGATCGGTCAGATCGCGTTCTTCGGCCTCAAGCTGGCTAGCGATGCGGTTGTTCTCAGTGCGCAGATCATTTGAGGCGGCCTCAATTTCGCGCGCGACCCGTTTTCCCCAAAGTGAATTTGTATAGAGTCGCTCCCAGTCGAGCGTTAACATCGGTGTTTGCACACCCGCCGGAGCGGGCGCATCAACGGCCTGTTGCGCAAGCCCCGGCATGGCGAAACTCGTCATCACCAAAGCCAGAGCAAGCGTCGCTTTCATCTGATCAACCCAATCAGAATTGTGTCGACAAAGTCAGGTCGAAGTTCTGCGTCTTGTCGTAGGTTTCTTTCTTGATTGCGCGCGAGAAATTCAGACGCAGCGGGCCGATGCCCGAGTTCCAGAAGATCGACACGCCAACCGCAGAACGCACATGCATTGAGTCGTCAACGGGCGCTGTTCCCGCAGTATTATCGAGCCCCCAGACAGAACCGACATCCCAGAACACACCGCCCGTGATGCCATATTCTTCTGGCAGACCGATCGGGAATTGCGCCTCGACCTTGCCAACCCAGTAGTAGTTCCCGCCCAGTGCGTCTCTGTTGTTCGCACCGAGGTCACGCGGGCCGATGCCATAGCTTTGAAAGCCGCGGATCTGGCTACCACTATAGCGTTGCAAAATCGTCGTGCCGCCCGAGGCATGAACTGCGCCGCCCTCAAGTGAGGCGCGCAGCGTAACCTCTTCGTTCATGATCTTACGCTCGCCCTGAATCTTGGCCGAGCTGATACCGCCCGTAATATCGCCGCCCAAGCCCCAGAAATCCTGCGAGACCGAGAACTTCATATTATAGCGCGGATCAATCTGATCAATCGAGGTATCGAAAGTGTACGTATAGCCGAGACCGGAATAGACCTGCTTGCCCTGTTCGTTCTGCAAAATGAGCGATGAGTCGGTCGTATTGACGTTTTTCAGCTCATCTTGACCAAGTTTATAGCGCACTTCCAGACGACCGCGCTCAGACACCGGGAATTCAAAGGCCGGCGAAATCGACATGCGTTTGGTGTCGTAATAGGTGTTCGAAGCGCTGCTCGAAGTGGTGTAATACGCCCCGAAGGAGAATTTCACATTGCGGCCCAAGAAACGCGGTTCAACAAAGCGCAGGCTTGAAGAGTTGTTATCCGTCGTCGTGCCCAGCGACAGGCCCAAGAACTGCCCACGCCCGAGGAAATTGCTTTCCTGCAACGAGGCGTTGACGCCGATCCCATCTGTCGCACTGTAGGACGCGCCAAAACCAAGCGAACCGGTGGGCTGCTCTTCTACGTTTACGTCAACCACCACTTGATCGGGCGACGAGCCCTGCTTGGTGCTGACATCGACATTCTTGAAATAGCCCGTGGCGCGAATGCGATCTGCGGCATTTTTGATCTCACGCGGATTATAGGCGTCGCCCTCGACGGTGCGGAATTCGCGCCGCACCACCCGGTCAAGCGTTGTTGTGTTGCCCTCGATATCAATGCGCTGCACGAAGACACGCGGCCCGCGCACCAGTGCAAATGTCACGTTGACCGCTTGCGTGCGCGGATCTTCGGTGACACGGGGCTCAACACGCACAAACTGCTGGCCGTCCTTGATCGCCTGTTGTTCCATCCGCGTTACAGCCAGTTCGATCGCTCTGGGCGAATAGGTCTGCCCGGAGCCGATCTTTGCCAGCTTATCGTATTGCGCAGCGTCCAGTCCTGCGATCTCTGAGACCGTATTAATCGTGTTGAAGTGGTACTTCTGCCCCTCAATCACGTTGAACGTCATGAAGAAGGCGTCACGCTCGCGCGTCATCTGCGAGGATACACCCGTAACCTGCGCATTTTTGTAGCCACGCGCCCGATAGAAATCGAGCAGCTTTTGCTGATCGACGGGAACGCGATTGGCGTTAAACGTGTCGTTCTTGACGAAGGTGCGGAAGATACCGGCCTGCTTGGTCTCCAACACCTGACGCAAACGTCGGTCGGAATAGGCGCGGTTGCCGGTAAAGGTCACGCGCTCGACCGAAGTGATCTTGCCTTCTTTAATTTCGAACGCGACATCAACGCGGTTATCCGCGCGACGGATCACCTTGGGCGTCACACGCGCAGCCAGGCGGCCATCTTGGGCATATGCCTGCACGATACGCTGGGCATCGGCCTCAACTTCTGAGGGTTTGTAGACGCGGTTCGATTTACTTTGGACCATACTGGCCAACTGCTCATCCTTGATGCGCTTGTTGCCCTCAAAGTTGATCACGCTAATCGTGGGATATTCCTGCACCTGGATCAGCAAAGTGCGGCCCTGCGGCGTTAAAGACACGCTCTCAAACAGGCCGGAGCCAGAAATACGCTGATAGGCGGCATTCAGATCGGCGGATGAGACCGGTTGATTGCGCGCGATTCTCGCATAGGTCAGAATTGTTGCAGGCTCGATACGTTCGTTGCCCACCACCTTGACCGAAGAGAAACTGTATTGCTGTGCCTGCGCCACCTGCGGCATGGCCATCCAAGCCATTGCCACCGCTGGGAAAACCGCGCTCGCCCTAAGGGCATTTCGCGTCGCACAGATTCTGAGCATTGATTGCAAGCCGATCGTCATCCTGCTCTCCCGCCTGATATTCACTTTTCTTTGGTAAAGTGACTACCGAAGCGAACCCGCGTTGTCAAAGTCCCGTGCTCCTCAAAGACGCAACTATTTGCGGTAGGTTACGCTAAGGACACAACTGATCGAAAGATATACGGATGTTTAGATGCGGTTCAGGGATGCCGGATCAACGCCAAGCACATCAATGAGCTGCATGCCAATCAGCCCCGCGCCCAACAAGGCGATGATGATCGCGACAGGGATCAACAGGCGATCCGAGATGATCTCAAAGATAACGCCCATTCCGCGATAGCTTTCGGCAATCATCATAGACATGGTTCAACCCTCCGTTAGCGCAGATTGGCGCAAACAAGGGATACAAACACAAGATGGCGCAATTCGGGGGCAATTGGGGCCAAATTACGGCGGTCGCGCAACTTGCCCCGAAATCGGCCCCCTAGCAGGTGATGTCGTTCCACAAGCCGAACAACATCAGTGTGGCCACCAGCGCCAAACCGACGGACATAAACAGGTTCATCAGCCGTTCAGAGGGCGGCTTGCCCGCAATCGCCTCATAGGCATGAAACACTAGATGGCCGCCATCCAGTATCGGAATCGGGAACAGGTTGAGAAACCCGACAGCCGTGGAAAGCACCGCGATGAACCAGATAAACTCGACCGGGCCAGATTTCGCCGCCGCCGCCGAGGTTTCAGCAATGCGCAATGCGCCCGACAGGTTGCATGACGAAATCTGCTGCGCGATCATCGCCTTAATGCCCGAAACCGATTGCGCGACAATACCGTAGGTCGCTTTTACCGCGCCCGTCAGCGCATCCACCGGACCGACAGAAACCGTGATCGGGGTAAACATGTAACTGCCCGTTGCCCCAATCAACAACCGCGTTTCAAACCCGCCTTCCCCATTGGGAAGATCGGTGCGCCGCGGCACCAGCGTAACGTTGAACTCTTTGGCCGCGCCATCCTTTTCGGGCCGCCAGATCGAGAGTGACATTGGCGCACCTGCGCCCGCTTTCACCGCATCTTGCAACTTGGAAAACTGCCAGATCGGGGTGCCATCAATCGCGGTGATCACATCGCCTCCGCGCAGCCCCGCATCATAGGCCGCCGATCCCGGCGAAACGCCCGTGAAGCGCGCGGGAAACAGTTGCGGGCCGCTCACATCAAGCGTTTGTCCTGCACGTTCAACGGTGTAGTTCACCGTTGGCCCCGCGGGCAAAGCGTCACTTGCATCCCCCAAAGCGGCGTAATCTGTGATTTTGACACCGTTGACCGCCACGATCTTGTCGCCATGCTGCAACCCGCCCGCCCCTTGCGGCAGCGCAACAACCGTGTCGATATCGGGCGTCTCGGTCGCCTGCCCGCTCCACATCGACAGCCCGGTGATGATCGCAATCGAAAGGATGAAGTTGAACACCGGCCCCGCCACAACGGTTGCCGCACGCGCCCAAAGCGGGGCGCCATGCATGGTATGGCGTCGCTCGTCCTCGCTCAGCTGCGCCATCTCTTCTTCATCCGCGCCCGCCGAGGCCGCATTCGCATCGCCCAAGAATTTCACATATCCGCCCAGCGGAATTGCCGCGATCTGCCAGCGCGTGCCATGTTTATCCACGCGGCTCAGCAGCTTGGGGCCAAAGCCAAGGGAAAACACCTCGGCCTTGATGCCCGACCAGCGCCCGACGATGTAATGGCCAAACTCATGCACCGCCACGATGATCGACAGCGCGACAACAAACGCGACAACGGTATAGAGCAGATTGCCGAACTGGGGCAGAAGATCCAAAACTCAAATCCTTTTTTGATCACAGAGCGCGAGGGCCAGCCTGCGCGCTTCTGCATCGGTGTGCTGCACGTTATCTAGGCTCATCGCGGCATTTCCAAGACCTTGACGTGCGCTCATTTCGGTCAAGACATCCTCAACCAGTCCCGCCATATCGAGAAAGCCGATCCGGCCCGCGATGAACTGATCCAGCGCGGCCTCTTTGGCGGCGTTAAAGGCCGCCCCCGCCATCCCACCAATCTCCATCACTTCGCGCGCCAGACGCAAGGCAGGGTAGCGCAGAGGATCGGGGGCGCGAAACTCAAGCTGGCCGATCTTGGCCAGATCAAGGCGTTCCACCGGCAAGTCTCGACGCGCTGGCCAGTTGAGCGCATAGCCAATCGCGTGGCGCATATCGGGCACGCCCATATGCGCCATCAGCCCGCCATCGTTGAACCCCACCAGCGCATGCACGATGGATTGCGGATGCACAACAACCTCAATCCGCTCGGGCGCGATGGCAAAAAACTCTTTTGCCTCAATGACCTCCAAGGCCTTGTTAAACATCGATGCAGAGTCGATCGTAATCCGCTGGCCCATGTCCCAGTTGGGGTGGCTTGAGGCCTGCGCGACCGTAGCAGATGCCAGTTTCTCCATCGGCCAGTCGCGAAACGCGCCGCCCGAGGCAGTGATGATCACGCGCTCGACGGCCGCCATATCTTCGCCCACAAGGCCCTGAAAAATCGCGGAATGTTCGCTATCAACGGGCAGGATCGTGGCGCCATGCGCGCGCGCCTCGCCCAGCAGCAGCGGGCCTGCCGTCACCAGCGATTCCTTGTTGGCCAGCGCCAGAATGCGCCCTTGCGACAGCGCCGCAAACCCCGGCGCAAGCCCCGCCGCCCCCACAATCGCCGACATCACCCAATCGGCCGGGCGGTGGGCGGCCTCAATCAGCGCCTCGGGGCCAGCCGCCACCGCGATGCCGCTGCCCGCCAATGCATCAGCCAGATCGGCGTAACACGCGTCATACGCGGTCACGGCAATCTCGGCATGCAGCGCGCGCGCCATCTCGGCCAGCCGCGTAATGTTGCGCCCGCCCGTGAGAGCGACCGTGTGAAACGACTCGGGCCCGCCCTGACGCATCAGCAAATCAAACGTGCTTTGCCCAATCGAGCCCGTCGCCCCGAATATCGAGATTCTGCGCATCGCTTAGCCTTCCGTCAGCGGCAGCGGCATCACTTGCGTCAGCACGATAAGCACCACCACCGCGCCGATCAGCGCATCAAAGCGATCCAGCACACCGCCATGTCCGGGGATCAGCGCAGAGCTGTCCTTAACTCCGGTCGAACGTTTGAGCGCGCTTTCCACGATATCGCCCATCTGACCCGCAAAGGCGAGCAACGGCGAGATCCAGATCAGCGAGGTCGCGCCACCAAAGCGCACGAAAACAACGCCAACCAATGCCGCACCGACCCAGCCTGCCACGGTGCCAGACCATGTTTTCTTCGGCGATATCCGGGGCCAGAATTTCGGCCCACCCAGCATCCGCCCCACGAAATACCCAGCAACATCAGAGACAACAACGATCACGACGATCCAGAAGATGATGTTCAGCCCCGCCCCTTCGCGCAGCGCCACCAGCCCGTAGCCCGTCAGCATGATCGCAAAGGCATAGGCCGCGCCCACCAGACGCCGCCCGCGCGCATAGACAAACGCAAGGATCGGCACGATCAGCAGAAAAATCAGCCCAAACGGGTTGTGCAGCCAGAATACCGCGACCAGCACCGCAGCCGCGACAATCCCCAGCCCAACCGCGTTGCCCGCACGATTGGGCGCAAGCATCATCATCAGTTCCCAGACCATCAACGCGCTGACCAGAACGGCAAGCCCGGCAAAAACCGGCCCACCAAGCCAGATCGCCAACACCCCCACAACAATCATCGCAACGCCCGAGGCCGCCCGCGGGACTAGATCGCCCCATTTTTCGCTAATTTTGGGCACGCTCACGCTGTAACCCCGCCAAAGCGGCGCTCGCGCCCGCTAAAGCGCGCCAGAATATCAATCAGTTCATCAACGGTGAAATCGGGCCAGAGCGTATCGGTGAACTCATATTCGGCATAGGCCGCCTGCCAGGATAGAAAGTTCGAAATCCGCGTCTCGCCCGATGTGCGGATCACCAGATCAGGGTCCGGCATGCCCACGGTATCAAGGCGCGCGGCCAATGCCTCATCATCAATCTCATCCGCCGCGATACGACCCTCTGCGCATTCCAACGCAAGCTGGGCGGCCGCGCGGCGCAACTCATCGCGCCCGCCGTAATTGATCGCGACCGCCAGCGTCAGGCGCGTGTTACCCTTGGTGCGCGCCTCAATCGCGTCCATCGTTTCGCGCAGCGCCGGATCAAGGCGCGTGCGATCCCCGATAAAACGCAGGTTCACACCTTCGGTCGCCAACGCATCCGCCTCGCGCCGGATCATGAAGCGAAACATCTTCATCAACCCTAGCACTTCGATCAAGGACCGTTTCCAGTTCTCGGTCGAAAAAGCGTAAATCGTCATGTAGCGGATCCCCAAATTCGGGGCCGCGCGCACAATTTTCTTGATCTGCTCGGCACCTTTACGATGGCCCGCAAGACGCGGCCAGCCGCGCTTTTTGGCCCAACGCCCGTTGCCATCCATGATGATCGCAACATGGCGCACGCCATAATCGGTCATCTCGGGGTGCGCGGGCGTCTTGGCCGTCTCTTTATCTTGCAACGCCATGGGGGGAGTTCTTTCGCCTCAGACCTGCATGATTTCAGCTTGCTTGCTCTCAAGGGCCTTGTCCACCAGCGCAGTGTGAGTATCGGTCAGCTCTTGCACGGAGGTTTCCCAGAACTTCACGTCATCTTCTGACATGCCGTTGGCTTTGGCCTTCTTGATCTGGTCCATACCGTCGCGGCGCACGTTGCGGATCGCGACGCGGGCATGCTCGGCATATTGCGCAGCCACTTTGGTCAGCTCGCGGCGGCGTTCCTCGTTCAGCTCGGGGATCGGCAGCATGATGATCGTGCCATTGGTTTGCGGGTTGATACCCAGCCCCGACTCGCGGATCGCCTTTTCAACCTTGTTGACCAAGCCCTTATCCCACACATTCACCGTGACCATGCGCGGCTCGGGAACGTTCACGGTGCCGACCTGGTTGATCGGGGTCATTGTGCCATAGGCATCCACCATCACCGGCTCCACCATCGTAGCCGAAGCCCGGCCAGTGCGTAGTGACGCAAATTCATGTTTCAGCGACGCCATGGCACCTTTCATGCGGTGTTCAAGGTCATCGGTGTCGATTTCAATCTCGTCGGACATTGTTGGTTTTTCCGTCTTGGTTGCAGCCTCGGGCTTTGGTTTAGCGCAGAGCCGAGGCGAAAGATAGCATTTGCGTGGCGCTCAGCCCTGCACAAGCGTGTAGGTGCCCTGCCCTGCGAGGATGCCACGAAACCCGCCCGGCTCATCCAGCGAAAACACGATGATCGGTTTGTTATTGTCGCGCGCCAAAGCAATCGCCGAGGCATCCATCACGCCCAGGTTCTTTTGCAGCACGAGATCGTAACTCACCGTGTCATAGCGCGTGGCATCGTCAAATTTCATCGGATCTTTATCGTAGACGCCATCGACCTTGGTACCCTTGAAGATCGCTTCGCAATTCATCTCATTGGCGCGCAGGGTCGCTGCGGTGTCGGTGGTGAAATACGGGTTGCCCGTGCCGGCAGCGAAAATACAGATCCGCTGTTTTTCAAGGTGGCGCACGGCGCGGCGGCGAATGTAGGGCTCGCAAACCTCATCCATCGGGATCGCGGAAATAACGCGGGTGTGCAGCCCCAAAGCCTCTAGCTGAGCCTGCATGCCAAGCGCGTTCATCACCGTGGCCAGCATGCCCATGTAATCGGCTGTCGTGCGCTCCATTCCTTGGGCCGAACCCGCTAGCCCGCGGAAAATATTCCCCCCGCCAATCACCATACAAATCTCGACGCCCAGATCATGGACCGATTTGACCTCTTGGGCGATGCGCGCAACGGTCGGGGGATGCAGGCCGTAGCCCTGATCACCCATCAACGCCTCGCCCGAGATTTTAAGAAGGACACGTTTATATTTGGGTTTCGGGTGGGTCTCGTCGTTCATCGTGTGTCCCCTCAGGTCAGACGGTTGTCATCGGCGCGCAAAATGTCGCAAATGGGGGCCGGGTTCAACCTCTCGTGCCGAGGGATCGCACCCGTTTTACCTATCTGCTTCTGTGATCGGCTGTACCAACGTGCAAAACCTGCCTGAAATCGCTTCAAATATCCCTGTATTGATCGCCGGACCGACGGCCAGCGGCAAATCCGCGCTGGCCTTGGAAATTGCGCAATCCGCGGGGGGCGTGGTGGTCAATGCCGATGCGCTGCAGGTCTGGTCGTGCTGGCGAGTGCTATCCGCGCGCCCCTCGGTGGCGGAAGAATCCCGCGCGCCCCATCTTCTTTATGGTCATATCGCACCCGGCGCAGACTATTCGGTGGGCCATTGGATCAAAGAGGTGGCGGCGATCTTGGCCGATCACGCTAAGGGTGGGCCGCGCCCGATCATCGTGGGCGGCACGGGGCTGTATTTCACAGCTCTGACCCAAGGTTTGGCACAAATCCCCCCCACGCCGCCCGCCATCCGCGCCGAGGCCGACGCGCGGCGCAATCGTGAGGGGCATGGCGCGATGCTGGCAGAGCTGGACGCGGCGACGCGCGCACAAATTGATGCGCAAAACCCGATGCGCGTGCAGCGCGCTTGGGAGGTGATGCGCGCCACGGGCGAAGGTCTGGCAAGCTGGCAAGCGCGCACCCCCGCGCCGCTGTTGGCGTTGGATAATTGTGTGCCGCTGCTGCTAGAGGCGGATCGCGACTGGCTCGCAAATCGCATCGACCGGCGCTTTGACATGATGCTCGAACAAGGCGCTTTGGATGAGGTCGCCGCCGTCGCCCCGATCTGGCAGCCCGAAGCGCTGTGGGCGCGCGCCATCGGGGCCCCCGAATTGATCGCCTATCTGCGCGATGCGATGGATTTGCCCGAGGCACGCAGCCGCGCACAGGCAGCTTCTCGCCAATACGCCAAGCGCCAACGCACTTGGTTTCGTGCTCGCATGAAAGGCTGGCACAAGATCGCGTGTGCGTGACCGCACCGCCACAGCATTCTGGGCGCAATGTTGAAAAACGATTGGTTGAAAGCGAGTTACGCAGTATTCTTAACGCGTTCGGCCATTCGAAAGATCGCAAAAGTGAAACTTTTCTCCACACCGCCGCTATCACAGTTTTCGCAGTCCAAGCCCCGCGTGCCCGTTGTTTCTTCCAGTGGTGCCGGTGCCAGCTTGCCAAGCGCGCCCTCGGGCGCGCGCATCAGCCAGATCAGCCGTCTGGCCAAGGCCGGGCGTTGGCGAGTGGAGGCCATGCGCGCGCTCTCGGAGCCATGCCTTTTGTGGTTCACGCGCGGTCAGGGCCGCATCACTCTGGGCGGCGTGACGCGCGGATATGGCCCCAACAATGTGATTTTCATCCCAGCCGGAGTGATGCATTCCTACGAACTCGGCTCGCAACCGCAAGGTCAGGTTGTGCATTTCGGCCACGAAAGCGATCTCGTGTTGCCCCATTCGGTACAGCATTTGCGGGTGCGCGATGCAGTATCGCAGGGTGAAGTAAGCTCTATCCTAGAGGCGGTGCAGCGCGAGCTGGAGAGCCAGCGTCCCGCTTCAGATCGCGCTTTGCATCATCAGCTCGGGCTGCTCAGCGTTTGGCTGGAGCGCCAGATCGCCAGCAACCAGACCGCCGCGATCCAAACGTCTGGGGCGCGTCGATTGGTCTCGCGCTACACAACGCTGGTTGAGCGCAACTTCCGCTCGCGGGTCGGCGTGGGTGACATGGCCGACGAACTGGGCGTAACGGTGACGCATCTGACGCGCGCATGTCGTGAAAGCTGCAACAAAGGCGCCTCCGAGATGCTGCAGGAACGCAGGCTTTATGAGGCGCGCGAATTGCTGCGCGATACCAAAATTCCGGTGAAAGAGATCGCTGCAAGCCTTGGCTATACCAGCCCGGCCTATTTCACCCGTGCCTTCCACGCCAAGACAGGCAAGACGCCGATCAGCTTCCGTCGTACAGGTTAAGGCCCCCGCCACATCCCTCAGACAGCTCTACGATTGGTGCCAATTCC
>JAFGWK010000192.1 GCA_016937195.1 Paracoccaceae bacterium
CGCCTGCTTGGCCCCAACGTGCCGACCTTTTATGAGCAGCCCGTGCATATCACGCGCGGTCAGGGTGCGTATCTGTGGGACGCGGATGGGCAGCGCTATCTTGATGCCTATAACAACGTCGCCCATGTCGGGCATTGCCACCCGCGCGTGGTGCACGCAATTGCCGATCAGGCCGCGACGCTCAATACCCACACGCGCTATCTGCATAAGGGGATTCTCGACTACGGAGAGGCCTTGGTAGCGCGGCTGAATCACGGGCTGGACCAGCTATTGATGACCTGCACCGGGTCCGAGGCCAATGACGTGGCGCTGCGCATGGCCCAAGCGGTGACCGGCAAGCGTGGCTTTATCGCCACCGACAACACTTATCACGGCAACACCACGGCGGTTGCGCATCTCTCCACTCGGCGCCCCCCGATCGGGGGGTGGCCCGATCATATCCGCCGCGTGCCTGCGCCCGATAGCCTTGCACCACTGGGTGGCTCGCTAGAGGCGCAACCGCAGGCCTTTGCCGCCCATGTCACGCAAGCCATCACCGAGCTGGAGGCCTCGGGACACGGATTCGCCGGATTCATGCTCTGTCCGATCTTCGCCAATGAAGGGATGCCCGGCGTCGCGCCCGGCTTCCTCGATCCGACCGTCGACATCATTCGGCAAGCGGGCGGCTTGATCATTGCGGATGAGGTCCAACCCGGTTTCGGGCGCATCGGCAGTGATTTCTGGGGCCATGACTGGCTGGGGTTTGCCCCCGATGTGGTCACCTTGGGCAAGCCAATGGGCAACGGGCATCCGGTGGCGGGCGTCCTTGCGCGCCCCGAAGTGATGGCCGCGTTCCGCGAGGCCTTTGGCTATTTCAACACCTTCGGCGGCAATCCGGTTTCCTGCGCGGCGGCGATGGCGGTATTGCAGGTGATCGACGACGAAGGGTTGCAACAGAACGCCGCCGAGATCGGAGCTTACCTGTTGCAGGGGCTGCGTGACATCGACCACCCGCTGATCGCCGATACGCGCGGTCTTGGCCTGTTCGCCGCCATAGAACTGGCGCACGACGGGCAACCTGCCAGCGCCGAGGCCGGGCAGATCGTTGAAGCGATGCGCAATCGCCATGTGCTAATGGGGCGGGTGGGCCGCGCCCAGCACATCTTGAAAATCCGCCCCCCTCTGGTTTTTTCGCGCGAGAACGTCGATTTCCTGATCGACCAACTGAGCACCAGCTTCGCCGAGATCCCCGCATGATGTCCGAACACAAAGCGCTGGCGATGGCGCAAACCGCTCTGTTTGCGTGGGGACAGGCTGCCACCCCGCCTCGGCTTATAAATATCCGTGAAAACATCGTCTTTGAGGCGCATCTGAAGGATGGCCGCCATGTTGCGCTACGGCTTCATCGCCCCGGCTATCAGGGCCGCGCGGGCATCGAAGCCGAGCTGCACTGGTGCGAGGCTCTCAGCGCACAAGGGTTGGCCGTGCCGCGCCCGGTGCGCGCCGTCAACGGGCGTTTGACCGGGGGCGCAGGCAATCGCGTGGCCTCTTGCGTGGAATGGCTTAACGGGGTGCCGATTGGCGCGGGCGATCAACCGCTTGGGCCGGATGCCGCACAGGTTTGTACGCAGGCCGAGGCGCTGGGCGCGCTGATCGCACAGCTCCATAACGCCAGCGACGCCGCCCCACCCACGGATTTCACCCGCCACGCTTGGGATCGCGAGGGGTTGCTGGGCGATAATCCACAATGGGGCCGCTTCTGGGAGCATCCAGAGTTGACCCTCTCACAAGCTGCGTTGTTGCGGACTGCACGCCAATTTGCGCAAAAACAAATCTCTGCCGCGCAGGATTTTGGGCCAATTCATGCCGATATTCTGCGTGAAAACGTACTCGCGACACCGCAAGGACCGGCGCTGATTGATTTCGACGATTGCGGCCCGGGCTATCGGCTTTACGATCTGGCAACTGCGCTCGTGCAAGGCTGGCGCGATCCACTTTGGGCCACGCAAGTCGAAGGCTTGATGGCCGGATACCGCGCCCAGCGCGCACTTCCCGATGATCAGGCCCGCTTGCTGCCTGTTTTTGTAGCATTGCGCGCTTTTGCGTCATGTGGCTGGATCGTGACCCGGGCAACGGGTGACGATCCGCGACAAATCGCCTATATAGAACGAGCATGCGATATCGCACAACATATGCTTGATGGAACCCCTCCGTGGCAGCACGAACCCTGAAACTGGCCAAACGCGTGGCCAAAGACCTATTGGGACGCCGCCCCGCCTCGTTACAGGTGGCGGCGCTTTGCACACGCCTGCGCGATGGCAAGGTGCAGGTGCTGCTGATCACCTCGCGCGACACCGGACGTTGGGTGATCCCCAAGGGCTGGCCGATGCGGGGCCGCTCGCTTTCTGGCGCAGCACGCCAAGAGGCTTGGGAAGAGGCAGGTGTGAAGGGGCGGGTTTCGTCTGATCCTCTGGGCAGTTTTCACTATGACAAACGCCTTGAAGGCGGTCTCGCTGTGCCAACCGATGTTCTGGTCTATCATCTCCAAATCGAGAGTATGTCCAAGAGCTATCCCGAAGATCATCAGCGCAAACGGCGATGGTTTTCGCCCAATCAGGCCGCCAAACGTGTCGACGAGGGCGGCTTGCAGGATATTCTGCACGGGCTGATCCGCTAATCGCAGGGTTTCTCTTGTCTGTAAAAGGCGAAGCAGTTAGGTCCGGCTGCCATATGACAGTAGCATGACAGGTATGTGACCGTGAGCGCCGAAGACAATAAGCCGCCCGTCAATCAATGGAAGACGCTCAACAAAGATCTCAAGCGGATCGGTCTGATTGAGGCAGGCGCGCATTCCGTTTCGCGCGGCTTGATCGCGCCGGGCGTGGCACTGGCCTTTATCGTGATCGCAGGGCTGGCAGCGGCGCTGCTGATGGGAGGGCAACCGGGCCATCTTGTGGTCGTCGCCGCGGCTGTGATTGGCGCCTATATGGCTCTCAATATCGGGGCCAATGACGTCGCCAATAATATGGGACCGGCTGTTGGTTCCAAGGCAATGACGCTGGGTCTGGCGCTGGTGCTGGCGGCAGTGTTCGAAAGCCTTGGCGCGCTGGTCGCAGGTGGCGATGTCGTCAATACCGTCGCCAAGGGTATTATCGAACCAAGCGCACTGCCGGATTCCGCGCATTTCGTCTGGGCAATGATGGCCGCGCTTTTGGCTGCAGCGCTTTGGCTCAATCTGGCGACATGGCTCGGTGCGCCCGTTTCAACCACTCATTCCATCGTTGGTGGCGTTGTTGGCGCTGGCATCGTGGCGGCAGGTTTTGGCGCGGTTGACTGGGGGACGATGGGCATGATTGCGGCCAGTTGGGTGATCTCTCCAGTGATGGGCGGGATCATCGCGGCGCTCTTTCTGGCGATCATCAAAACCAAAGTCGTCTATGTCGATGACAAGATCGCCGCCGCACGTAAATGGGTACCGATCCTGATCGGGATCATGGCCGGGGCTTTCGCCGCCTATCTTGCGCTTAAGGGCCTGAAACATCTGTTTAAAATCACCCTGCTGCAAGCAGTGCTGATCGGCATCACCGCGGGCATTGGCTGTTGGCTGGTCACAATCCCGATGATCCGCCGCCAGTCTGAAGGCATGGAGAATCGCAAAAAATCCCTGAAATCGCTGTTCTCACTGCCACTTATCGTTTCGGCAGCGCTGCTGAGCTTTGCGCATGGGGCCAATGATGTGGCTAATGCGGTCGGTCCGCTGGCCGCCATCGTACACACAATTGAGCAAGGCGATGTCGCCTCACAGGTTGGCATCCCGTTTTGGGTGATGGCCGTCGGCGCGCTCGGGATTTCGTTCGGACTGTTGCTTTTTGGGCCGAAACTGATCCGGCTGGTGGGCAATGAAATCACCAAGCTAAACCCGATGCGCGCCTATTGCGTTGCCCTGTCGGCCGCGATCACGGTGATCGTGGCCTCGTGGCTGGGCCTGCCCGTCAGCTCGACCCATATCGCGGTTGGCGGCATCTTTGGCGTTGGCTTTTATCGCGAATGGTATTCCGAGAAACGCGCCCGCGAACTGGGCATCCGCAAAGGCAAACCCGTACCCATCGAAGAACGCAAGCGCCGCCTTCTTGTGCGCCGCTCGCATATGCTGACAGTGGCCGCAGCATGGATCATCACCGTGCCGGTCAGCGCCGGGCTTTCGGCCCTGATCTATATCGTGCTGGACCGACTGACCGCCTAAACGATGACATCTATCGCCTTTTGCGCGCCAACCTCGAACACACGCTTGTAACGCGCGATCTCATCGACTGGGCCCATCGCCTTTTCGGGATTATCCGACAGCTTGACCGTCGGGCGCCCGTTGGCCGACACCGCCTTGCACACAAGGCTGAACGGCGCCAATTCATCACCTGGCACCAAGCCGCGGAAATCATTGGTCAGCAGCGTACCCCAACCAAAGCTGACCTTCACACGCCCCGAAAACTGCGCATGTAATTCGCGGATCTTATCCACGTTCAACCCGTCCGAGAAGATCACCAGCTTGTCACGTGGGTCTTCGCCGCGCGTCTTCCACCACTCAATCGCCACCTCGGCAGCCGCCGCCGGGTCACCCGAATCGATGCGAATCCCGGTCCAGCCCGCCAACCAATCCGGCGCGTGATCTAGGAACCCCTTGGTGCCATAGGTATCGGGCAGAATGATACGCAGATTACCCTCATGCTCTTCGTGCCAATCGGCCAGCACCTTATAGGGCGACAACGCCAATGCGGCATCATCCTCGGCCAGCGCGGCATAAACCATCGGCAATTCATGCGCGTTGGTGCCCACTGCCTCAATATCACGCCGCATCGCGATCAGGCAGTTTGATGTGCCGGTAAACGCCCCACCCTTTCCGCTATCGCCCAAGCCTTCCAGCATCGCGCGCACGCACCAATCTTGCCATAGAAACGAGTGCCGCCTGCGCGTACCGAAATCTGCAATCTTGAGACCGGGCAGGTCGCGCAACACCTCAATCTTTTCCCAAACCTTGGTCATCGCGCGCGCGTAGAGCACCTGCAATTCAAAGCGCCCCATCCGGTCCAGAACCGCACGCCCGCGCAGCTCCATCAAGATCGCAAGTGCGGGAATTTCCCACAGCATGACCTCGTGCCACTTGCCCTCAAACGTCAGCTCATATTGGCCATCGCGCTTTTCCAGATGGTAGGGCGGCAGTTGAAAGCCCTCGAACCACTCCATGAAATCGGGGCGAAACATCTGCCGTTTGCCGTAAAACGTGTTCCCTCGTAGCCACGTGCTTTCGCCGCGCGCCAGCGATAGCGAACGCACATAATCCAACTGTTCTCGCAGCTCTCCCTCATCGACCAACTCGGCCAAACGCACCGATTTGGTGCGATTGATCAGCGAAAACGTGACCTGCGTATCCGGATGATTGCGGAAAATCGACTGGCACATCAAAAGTTTGTAGAAATCCGTGTCGATCAGCGAGCGCACGATCGGATCGATTTTCCATTTGTGATTATAAACGCGGGTGGCGATATCGACCATGCTTACTGCTCCAATGTCACGCCAGCCGCGCGCATCGCATCGCGCGCCGCCGCCAGCGATCCGTCCAAATCAATCGCCCTGCACGCGCCTTCCAGCACCGTTGCCTTGAACCCCAGCTTTGCCGCGTCCAGCGCCGACCACGCCACGCAGAAATCGGTCGCGAGGCCAACAAAGGTCACATCCC
>JAFGWK010000022.1 GCA_016937195.1 Paracoccaceae bacterium
TATGAGCCGCCTGCGCTTCACCATTCTGGGCTGCGGCTCGTCGGGCGGCGTGCCCCGGATCGGCAACCACTGGGGCGAATGCGACCCGGCCAATCCCAAGAACCGCCGCCAGCGCTGCTCGATGCTGGTGGAACGCATCACCGAACAGGGCCGCACGCAGGTCCTGATCGACACCACGCCCGACATGCGCGCGCAGCTGCTTGATGCCAAGGTTGGCGCGCTCGACGCGGTGGTCTACACCCATTCCCACGCCGATCATGTCCATGGCATCGACGATCTGCGCCAGATCGTGTTCAACATGCGCAAACGCCTGCCCGTCTGGGCCGATAGCGACACGCAAGAGGCGCTGCTGAACCGCTTTGCCTATGCGTTCGTGCAGCCCGCTGACAGCAATTACCAACCGATTTGCGATCTGCACGCGATCCGCCACGAACACGCCTTTGAGGTTACCGGCGCGGGCGGCGCAATTCCCTTTCAGCCCTTCCGGGTCGAGCATGGCAATATCGACGCGCTTGGCTTTCGCATCGGTCCGCTGGCCTATCTGCCCGATGTCTCGGCGATCCCCGATCCGGCTTGGGCACATCTTGAGGGGCTGGAGTGCTGGGTGCTCGACGCGCTGCGCCGCACGCCCCATCCGACCCATGCCCATCTGGCGCAATCGCTGGAATGGATCGCGCGCGCCCAGCCCACAAGTGCGGTGCTGACCAATATGCACATTGATCTCGACCATGATGCGGTGGCGCACGAAACGCCTGACCATATCCAACCGGCCTTTGACGGGATGGTGCTGGAGTTCGTAGCCCCCGACAGCCCGAAATGAGCGCGCTGATCGACGTCATTCTACCAGTCTTTCTGGTGCTGGGCTTTGGCTATGTGGTGGCGTGGCGCGGGATGTTTTCAGACGGCGCCGTTGATGGGTTGATGCGGTTCGCACAGAATTTCGCGGTGCCGGTTCTGCTGGCACGCTCGATTGCCAATCTCGATCTGGGCCAAAGCTATAACTGGGGCATGATGAGCGCGTTTTACGCAGGCGCACTTGTATCCTTTGCCATCGGGATCGCGGGTGCGCGCGCAATGGGGCGCACTGGGCCGGAAAGCGTCGCGATCGGGTTTGCCTGCCTGTTTTCCAACTCGCTGCTGCTGGGCGTGCCGATCACCGAGCGCGCCTATGGCACCGACGCGCTGTCGGGCAATTTCGCAATCATCTCGATCCATGCGCCGCTGCTCTATACGATCGGCATCCTCACGATGGAGGGCGTGCGCAATCACGGCACTGGCGCGGGGCTGGGCCGCGTCGGGATGAACGCACTTGTGGGGGTATTGCGCACGCCCTTGGTGATCGGAATTATGACCGGTTTCGCGATCAAACTGGGCACTGCGCTGACGGGCTATCCGCTGCCCCATCCGATCCGCGAAGGCATGGATATGATGGCGCAGGCGGCGCTTCCAGCGGCACTGTTTGGGTTGGGGGGCGTTCTGTATCGCTACCGCCCCGAGGGCGATGGCCGCGCAATCGCAATGGTCACCGGGCTGTCCCTGCTGGTGCATCCCGCCATTGCCTATGCGCTGGCGCATTTCGCGTTTCATGTCGACACGAGCGCGCTGCGCTCTGCCACGCTGACGGGCGCGATGGCGCCCGGTGTGAACGCCTATATCTTTGCCAATATCTACGGGGTTGGGCGGCGCGTTGCGGCCTCGGCTGTGCTGATTGCCACGGCGCTATCGATCCTGACAATTTGGGGCTGGCTGGCGATTTTGCCTTAGGTGCGCCGCACCCGGATCACCACATCCACCCGCGTCACCTGCGCCCCCTCGGGCGCTTTGGGCACGCGGATCAACTCTAGTTCTTCTGCGGGGGCATCCGAAATCCGGTTCTCGTCTTCCCAGAAGAAGTGCGGGTGGTCATCCATGCGCGTATCGAAATAGCTGCGCGAGCCATCCACCGTGATCTCATGCATCAGCCCCACCTCGCAAAACGCGCGCAAGGTGTTGTAGACTGTGGCCAACGAAACCTTCTCACCCGCATCGCTTGCTGCCGCATACAGACTTTCAGCGGTGACATGACGGTTCTCACCATCGCCCACCAATAGCGCCGCCAGCGCCAGACGCTGACGCGTGGGCCGCAAGCCTGCCGTCCCCAGCCAAGACTGGGCGCGTGATTGCATCATAGACTGTGTAGCAGACATCTCATCACTCCTCCTGTCTATATATGCCTGTTGCCGTGCCATATTTCAATGCAGCCGCGACAACCGCGCCGTCCCCTTGCCCTTGCGCCGATTGGCGCGGCAATGATAGAGAATTGGAAAGACAGGGCAGAACCACCAGGGGGCAGGTATGACAGGGTTTCCGACGAGCTTCGGGAAAGAGGATCTTCTCAAATGCGCGCGCGGCGAGCTATTTGGCCCCGGCAATGCGCAGCTTCCCGCGCCGCCGATGCTGATGATGGACCGCATCACCGAGATTTCGGGCGATGGCGGGTTGCACGGCAAGGGCCATGTCGTTGCCGAATTCGATATCACCCCCGATCTGTGGTTCTTTGACTGCCACTTCCCGGGCAACCCGATCATGCCGGGCTGTCTGGGTCTGGATGGTCTGTGGCAGCTGACCGGGTTCAACCTTGGCTGGCGTGGCTGGCAGGGTCGCGGTTATGCGCTGGGTGTCGGCGAGGTCAAGCTGACCGGCATGGTACGCCCCGATCGCAAGATGCTGACCTATAAGGTCGATTTCACCAAAGCCATTCAGACGCGCCGCCTTACGATGGGCGTGGCCGATGGCATTGTCGAGGCCGATGGAGACGTGATCTATCAGGTCAAGGATATGAAAGTCGCGCTCTCGGAAACCTGAGCGCTAAAGAGAGAAAATGGAGGGCCGCATGCGCCGTGTCGTCATTACCGGGCTGGGCATCGTCTCGCCCATCGGCAACTCAGCCGAAGAAGTCACCGCCAGCCTCAAGGCCGGCAAATCAGGCATCACCTTTCAGCCCGAATATGCTGAGCTTGGCTTTCGCAGTCAGGTTGCGGGCGTGCCCGTCATTGATCTGGCCGCCAATATCGACAAGCGCCAATTGCGGTTCATGGGGCCGACAGCCGCCTATGCCTATATCGCGATGGCGCAGGCAATTGCCGATGCGGGTCTTGAGCAATCCGACATCTCCAACGAGCGCACCGGCTTGATCGCGGGCTCGGGTGGCCCGTCCACCTCGAATTTCTTTGCCGCGCATCAGATCGTCAAAGAAAAGGGCAGCCCCAAGAGAATCGGCCCGTTCGCGGTCACCAAATGTATGTCCTCGACCGTCTCGGCCTGCCTTGCCACGCCGTTCCAGATCAAGGGCGTGAACTATTCGATCACCTCGGCCTGCTCGACGAGCGCGCATTGCATCGGCAACGCGGCGGAACTGATCCAGATGGGCAAGCAGGACATGATCTTTGCTGGTGGTGGCGAAGAGGTCGATTGGACGCTGTCTTGCCTGTTTGATGCGATGGGCGCGATGTCGTCCAAGTATAATGACACGCCCACCACGGCCGCACGCGCGTTTGATGCGACCCGCGACGGGTTCGTGATCGGCGGCGGCGGCGGGATGCTGGTGCTTGAGGAACTGGAACACGCCAAGGCCCGCGGTGCGAAAATCTATGCCGAAATCACCGGCTATGGCGCGACCTCGGATGGCTATGACATGGTGGCCCCCTCTGGTGAGGGCGGTGAGCGGGCGATGAAACTCGCGGCCTCGACCTTGGCCGAGGGACGCAAGATCACCTATATCAACGCCCATGGCACCTCGACCGTGGTCGGCGATGTCGTCGAGGTCGAGGCCGTGCGCCGCGCCCTTGGTGACGATCACGCACCGATCAGCTCGACCAAGTCGATGACCGGACATGCGCTTGGCGCGGCGGGCGCCAATGAGGCGATCTATTCGCTGCTGATGATGCAGCACGATTTCATCGCGCCGTCGATCAACGTCACCCAGCTTGATCCCGGCATTCGCGAAGGTGAAATCGCCACCAAACTGGTCGAGAATGTGAGCCACGATTCGGTGCTCTCCAACAGCTTCGGCTTTGGTGGCACGAACGCCTCGCTTTTGATGAGCAAATACAAAGACTAAAGCAGAAAAATCTCGGCGAGGACGGACATGGCAGATCTGATGAAGGGCAAGCGCGGCCTCGTGATGGGCGTCGCCAATGAGCGCTCGATTGCGTGGGGCATCGCCAAGGCGCTGGCCGATGAGGGCGCGGAACTGGCGTTTTCTTATCAGGGCGAGGCGTTTGGCAAGCGGGTCGAACCGCTTGCCGCCAGCGTCGGGGCCAGCCTGCTGGTTGATGTCGATGTGACGGATGACGCCTCGATGGATGCGGCGTTTGCGCAGATCAAAGAAGAATGGGGCAGCCTCGATTTCGTGGTCCATGCCATCGCCTTCTCTGACAAGAACGAGTTGACGGGTCGCATCATTGACACCTCGCGCGACAACTTTAAGAACTCGCTCACGATTTCCTGCTACAGCTTCATCGATGTGGCCAAACGGGCCAGCGAATTGATGAATGACGGCGGCTCGATGATCACGCTGACTTATATGGGTTCGCAGCGCGTGACACCGTTCTACAATGTGATGGGCGTGGCCAAGGCGGCGCTGGAATCCGCCGTGCGCTACCTCGCCGCCGATCTGGGGCCTGATGGAATTCGCGTCAACGCAATCTCGCCCGGCCCGATGAAAACGCTGGCTGGCGCGGCAATTGGCGGGGCGCGTAAAACCTTCCGCCATACCGAGGCCAATGCACCCTTACGCCATAACGCCACGCTCGAGGCGATCGGCGGCACCGCCGTTTACCTGTGCTCGGACTATGGCGCCTGCACGAGTGGCGAGATCATCTCGGTCGATAGCGGCTATCACGTCATGGGCATGCCCGCCGCCGATAACCTGTAAGGGTTTCGCCGCTCTTCGCCCCGCGCTAGGCTGCTCCGAATTCATCAGGGGGGCGGCGCATGGCACTTGGGTTTTCCATCGGGATCATCGGCTCGGGGATGCTGGGCGGTGCAATCGCGCAGGCGCTTTGGCATGCCGCGCCCCAAGCTCTGTATGTCGCGAACCGCTCAGGAAAAGCCCCCGAAATCGCAGGTTTCCCGCCCGAAAATACCCTGCGCGATCCGCAAGCCCTGGCCGAGCGCTGCGACGTGGTGATCTTGTGCATCCCGCCCGCCGCCGCGCGCAACCTGCGCATCGAAGCGCCCGACGCGCTGGTGATCTCGGTCATGGCTGGGGTCCCGCTGGCCGAGCTGCCACACCTCTCGGGCAGCCCTCGCGTGATCCGCGCCATGTCGAGCCCCGCTGCCGCCAGCGCGCTTGCCTACTCGCCCTGGATCGCAAGCCCTGCCGTTACGCCGCAAGACCGCACCCGCACCCGCACGCTGTTTGAGACCTGCGGAACCACTGACGAGGTCCAAACCGAATCCCATATCGACCTTTTCACCGCCATGACTGGCCCCGTTCCGGGCTTTGTCGCTGCCTGCGCCGCCGCGATGGCACGCCATGCCGAGGCCGAGGGCGTTCCCCCCGACATCGCCGATCGTGCCGTGCGTCAGCTTTTTCTTGCGGCGGGTCAGATGATGGCGCATGGCCCCAGCCCGCAAGAGCACGTCGATGAGATGATCGCCTACGCGGGCACCACTGCCGCTGGTCTGCTGACCCTGCGAGAGAACGGGTTTGACGACCGGATGGCCCAAGGTCTTGCTGCTGCCGCGCAGAAATCGCGCGAAATCTACTGACCCTTGCGCAGTGCCCCGCCGGAGTTAAACTGGTCGCGGGGAGGAGCCATGATGTCCATTCAGCTTTGCGTCTTTGACGCCTACGGCACATTGTTCGATGTCGATGCCGCCGCGCGCGATCTGGCGATTGAGGAGCCGCGCCTACAAGATATTTGGCCGCGACTGGCCACCGATTGGCGCCGCAAACAGCTGGAATATAGCTGGCTGCGCGAGATCATGGGCGATTACGTCGATTTCTGGCAACTCACCCGCGACGGGCTGGACTGGGCGATGGAGGCGCAGGGGCTAAGCGATCCCGATCTCGCCAATCGCCTGATGGCGCTGTATCGCGAATTGCCCGCCTACCCGGAGGTTCCCGCGATGCTGCAGGCGCTGCACCATCGCGGCATCGGGCGCGCGATATTATCCAACGGCTCGCACGATATGCTGGATGCGGCAGTGCATACCGCCGGAATCGGGCCGCTGCTGGACGAGGTGCTCTCGGTTGCCGACCTCAGCCAGTTCAAACCCGCCGCCTCGGTCTACAAGATGATCGCAGATCGCATGGGCGTCGCTCCCGAACATACCGTGTTCGTGTCCTCAAATGGCTGGGATGCCGCCGGAGCGGCCAAGGCGGGATTCCGGGTGCTCTGGGTCAATCGCGCGGGCGCGCCGCCCGAACGCCTACCCTATAAACCCGCAGCGATCCTGAGCGATCTGCACGCCGTGCCCGATTGGGTTTAGGCGCATTTAGCGATCCTCACCCATCTTGCGCAGTGCATTTCGCAACCGCAAGGTCTGCGCGTTAAACGCTTCGGCATCGCCGTAATCGACGAAATCGCCATAATGCCCATGTTGGCCATGAAGTCGGCGCGCATGTTTGATCGGGCACCAGAATTGCTCGGTGCGCGCGGCCACCTCACGCACATAGCTCAGCAGCCCGTTACCATAGCCGCAATAGACGCAGTTCAGTTTCTGAAGCGCATTCAGATAGGCCAGATGCTGACGGTCAATGGCTATGTGATCGGCGCGTTTCACCTTGGCGATATGATAGATCGGAAAGCAAATCGCCTGATAGATCGTCACGAAAATATCGAGCAAAACAAAAGGGATAATAAGCGAATAGATCACCGGAGCACTCAGCACCACCATTGGCCGCGTGCGCTTGAGGAAGATCCACAAATTCACCCGCGCGCGCCGCTGTGCCTCGCGCGCGCTTCGCTCAAACACCACGCGGTTATGCTCTAGCCGATAAGCCATCGCATCGCGGCGAATCGCCCATTCCGCCTCGATCTCCTCTTCGATCTCATTCAGTTTTTCGTGCAACCTATCGAGCTTATCGGGCATGGAACTCTCCTTTGAACACAGTATGATCTGACCAGCCGCAGCATGCCAGAGGAGAACCACATGGATTTTTTCACCGCCGATGACGGGGCAAAAATCGCCTATCTCGATGAGGGCACAGGCGTGCCGGTTCTGGCGCTGGCAGGGCTGACGCGCACGGTGCATGATTTTGACTATATGGCCCCGCATCTGGATGGCATCCGTTTGATTCGCATGGATTATCGTGGGCGCGGACAAAGTGAGTGGACGGGCCAAGCCAGCTATAGCGTACCGCGCGAAGGCGCGGACGCATTGCAACTTCTCGACCATCTCGGGATTGAGCGCGCCGCGATTCTGGGCACCTCGCGCGGCGGCCTGATCGGAATGTTTCTCGCCGCGACCGCCAAGGACCGCATGACGGGGCTGTGTCTCAACGATGTTGGCCCGGTGCTAGAGATGGGCGGGCTGAACAAAATTTTCGACTACATCGGGCGCAACCCGGCGGCCCAAAACCATAGCGAGATGGCGGCGAAACTGCCCGCCGCGATGACGGGCTTTGCCAATGTGCCCGAAGGCCGCTGGCTCAGCGAAAGCCAGCACCATTATGTCGAGACCAACACGGGGCTTAAAATCAACTTTGACCCCGCCCTGCGTGAGGCGTTTCTGGCGGCTTTCGAAGGGGGCGTGGCCGATGCATGGCCGCTGTTTGACGCCTGCACCGACCTGCCACTGGCACTGATCCACGGTGCGAATTCGGATCTTCTCAGCGGCGCCACGGCTCAGAAAATGCAAACCCGTCGCCCCGATATGATCTATACCGCCGTGCCGGATCGCGCACATATCCCGTTTCTTGACGAGCCCCAATCGCTGGCCGCGCTACGCGCGTGGATCGCCAAACTTGGTTGAATCCTACGTATGAATGAGGCCCGCATCCCCCTGATCGCCAGCGCGATCACCCTTGCGACCGGCGTGATCTGGGGCCTCTATTGGCTGCCCGTGCGCGCCTTGGCCGATCACGGTTTCGCAGGCGCTTGGGGCACTTTGGTAATTACGCTCGGGGCGCTGATCGTGCTCGCTCCCGTTGCTTATGCGCGCCGTCAAGATATCGCACGCAGCCCAAAATTCGCGCTGTTTTCCATAGCGCTTGGCGGAGCCGCTTTTGCACTCTACTCAATCGGGTTTCTCTATGGCCGCGTTGCGTTAATCATTCTGCTCTGGTGTCTCACCCCGGTCTGGAGCACGCTGATTGCACGCTTCGTCATGGGTTGGCCCACCCCGGGGCTGCGCATCTTTGCGATGATCGTCGGCATCGCGGGTCTTGCGCTGATGCTGGGGGCGGGGGGAGGATTGCCTCTGCCGCGCAACTTGGGCGAATGGATGTCGCTGCTTGGGGGCTTTTTATGGTCAATCGCAACGACGGGCATGCGCGCGAAATCCAGTTTGCAGCCCGGCCCCGCCGCCTTCGTCTTCGCTGTTGGCGCGGTCATCGCCTGTGCGGCGCTCGCACCGATCCTTCAGCCTTTTCCGCAGCTTGAGGCACGCGCACTGCTTGCCCCACTTGCCCTTGCGCTTGTCACCGGTGCGCTGTGGTGGGGCCTGTCACTGGCGGCGCTAATGTGGGCCACGGTCCGAATTGATCCCGCGCGTGTCGGAATCCTGATGATGACCGAGGTCGTAGTGGGCGCCGCCACCGCCGCCGGTTTCGCCCATGAGTCGCTCTCCATGCTTGAACTCGCGGGGGGCGCTTTAGTGCTGGCAGCCGGGGTGCTGGAACTTTGGCCCGTAAAGCCCCTCCGCACCCCGGCGTGATCGCATAGAAAAGGCGCCCCGAGAGGCGCCCCTTCAAAACGTCAGTCGCGACAGGATCAGTCCTTGGCGCGCTCCACATAGGTGCTGTCATCGGTGTTGATAACGATGCGCGTACCCACGCCGATATGAGGGGGAACCATGACGCGGATACCACCGGTGCAGGTCGAAGGCTTGTAGCTGGAAGACGCGGTCTGACCCTTGACGACCGGCTCGGTTTCTTCAACCTCAACGGTCACTTTCTGGGGCAATTCGATTGCAATCGCAGCCCCTTGGAACGTCTTGAGATAGACCCGCAGACCATCGCGCAAGAACACCTTCGCATCGCCAATCACGTCCTCTTGGACCGCAATCTGCTCATAGGTGTTGGGCTCCATGAAGTGATAGCCCTCGCCATCCTCATAGAGGAAATCATACTCGTCATCCTCGACATGGGCGCGCTCAACCTGCTCGGTGGTGCGCCAGCGCTCGCTGACCTTGGTGCCATCGGAGATGCGGCGCATATCGACCTGCGTCACCGGCGTGCCTTTGCCGGGATGGATGTTTTGGGCCGACAACACGACATACAGCTTGTCGTCGATTTCAAGCACATTGCCCTTGCGGACCGAAGACGCGATGACTTTGACCATGGGATATCCCTTGTGAATTCGTAAAAAACAGGCTCTGGCGCCCGGATTGCTGAGCGCCTAAACCATTTGGACCCGGATTTCCAGCCTGAAAGCCACGCCATGCCCCGCCCCTTCTGGCATCCTGACCGCCATGCTGACCGCCGCCCCGCGCTGCTAGCGCGCAATCGCATTCAAACGGCGATCCGCGGTTGGTTCACCGATGAGGGCTTTCTTGAGGTCGACCCGAGCGCACTGCAAACCAGCCCCGGAAACGAGGCGCATTTGCACGCCTTTTCTACGCAGGCCATCGGCAATGACGGCCAACCCAAGACTATGTATCTGCACACCTCGCCCGAATTCGCGATGAAAAAGCTGCTTGCTGCGGGCGAGACCCGGATCGCGACCTTCGCCCATGTCTGGCGCAACCGCGAGCGCGGACCGCGCCACAGCCCCGAATTCACCATGCTGGAATGGTATCGCGCTGGCGAGGATTACACAGTGCTTATGCGCGATTGCGCCGCGATCCTGCAACTGGCAGCGCAGGCGGCGGGGGCTGTGCGTTTCTTCTATAATGGCGTGGACTGCGACCCTTTCGCCCAGCCCGAGCGGCTCTCGGTATCCGAGGCTTTCACGCGTTTTGCCGGGATCGATCTGCTGGCGACCTGCGACGGGGCAACCACCGATGCCAAGGCCCTGCGCGCCCAATGTGACAGCATCGGCTTTGGCGTGGCCGCTGATGATAGCTGGTCGGATATCGTCTCAAAGCTGCTGGTCGCCAAGGTCGAGCCGCATCTGGGCCATGGTCGTGCGACGATCCTGGACCGCTACCCGCTGGCCGAGGCCGCACTGGCCCGCCCCACCCCCGACGATCCGCGCCTTGCCGAGCGCTTTGAGCTATATGCTTGCGGGGTTGAACTGGCCAACGGCTTTGGCGAGCTGACCGACGCGACCGAGCAACGTCGCCGCTTTAGCGCAGATATGGACCTCAAAGAGCAGCTTTACGGCGAGCGCTATCCGCTGGACGAAGACTTCCTCGCCGCCCTTGACCTGATGCCGCCGGCTTCGGGGATCGCGCTGGGGTTTGATCGGCTGGTGATGCTGGCCACCGGCGCGCCCAAAATCGACGATGTGATCTGGGTGCCGGTGGGCTAAGGCGCTATTTGCTTTGCGCGGCGTGTTCCTTAAGGACCGCCAGCGACACTTCGCGCAGCGCATCGCGATGGGTCGAAGCCAGCATGACCTTGGGCGCGCAGCCCTCAAGTGCTGCATCGGCGAACCGCGCCGCACATAAACACCAGCAATCTCCCGGTTTGAGCCCGACAAACCCGTATTCGGGGCGCGGCGTGCTCAGATCATTGCCGACATATTTCGACCACGCCAGAAATTCCGCCGTCATCAGCGCGCAGACCGTGTGAGAGCCGGAATCCTCCCAGCAGGTATTGCAACTGCCATCGCGGAAAAACCCCGTCATCGGGCGTTTTGAGCAAGGCTGCAACGCCTCGCCCAGCACATTCACCGCCTCATACATCTGCATCGCGTGTGGCCCCCTTTCACAAAGCTTCCGCGATGCGCCGTAGCATGGCAAGGTTTTCTGCGTCCACGCCCGCCTCTTTGAAGCCGCGATCGGCGGAATTGACCGCAATTACGGCATTATGGGCGGGATTGATGTAGATATATTGGCCGTAAATCCCGTGCGCAAAGTAATCGCCGCCATGTTGGGCGGTGTCGGTGGGCACCCACCATTGATAGCCATAGCCCGCCCCACCCGGTGCTTGCAGTGAGGTCGAGGCCCTGACCCAATCGGCAGGCACAACCTGCTGACCCTGCCATTGCCCATCTTGCAAAAACATCTGCCCAAAGCGCGCGTAATCGCGGGTGCGCAGGTTCAGCCCGCCCAGCACAAAGGACGTGCCTTCGCCATCCGTCAGCATCACCGGCGAGGCCTCCAGCCCCAGCGGCTTAATGATCAGATTGTCCATCGCCACTGCCGGATCGGCCCCCGTCGCGCCCGCAATCACCATGCCCAGAACATGCGTATCAATCGAGACGTAATGCATCCGCGCGCCGGGATTGGCCGCGCGCATCTTCAGCCCTGCGGCGAAATCATCCATCGAACCGCCCAGCGCCAACACCCGGCCCATACGGTTAATGTCGGAATTATAATCAAGATAATCCTCGTTAAAGGCCACCCCCGAGGACATCGTCAGCACATCGCGAATACTGGCCCCGTCATAGGCCGAACCCTTGAGCGCTGGCGCGTATTGGGTCACCTGCGCGTCCAGATCTGGGATCGTGCCGTTCTCGTGCAAAATGCCGAACGTCGCGGAGAGGAAAGATTTCGCCACCGACCAGCTGATGCGTTCGTCATCGGATTTCGTGTCGCGATAATAGTGCTCAAACACCCGCTGGCCGTTATGCAAGACCACCAGCCCGGTCACCCAGCGCCGATCAATCCAGCCTTGCGCGCCTTCGGGCAAGGTGATCTGCGCGCCCTCAGGCAAAGGTGCAACCGGCCTAGCGCCGCGATCCAGCACGCGCGAGCGAAACAGCGACGGCATATCCGAGAAGTTGGCGGTGATCCGGTCGGCATCGAACAGATGATTGACCGCCCAGAGCCGCGCGATTTCCTGACGCTTCCAAATCGCCAGTCCCGCCACGACGATCACCAAGACAGCCAGTATCCGCATCGTCCACCGCAGAATTTTCCGCATCATCCCCTCCCCAGGATTGTTTCGGACGTAACCAAGCACGCGTCGCCCCGCTCTCACAAGCAAGACGGCGCGTCACCACGGAAATCTGGGATTTGCTTGGCCGCGACATCGCCCAGCCAAGGGATCATGACCGCGCGCCTTGCCGATGCACCCAATGCGCGTTCAGTAAATATAACGGATCTGGTCGGACCAATAGCGTTCCATCCGGCGCAGCGTGTGGTTCATCTCTTCCATCGCCTCAAACGAAATGACCCCGCGCGCATCCATGCCTTTGGCGTGCCGCTCAAACAAGGCTTCAACGTTTTCGCGCAACTCGCGGCCCTTGGGCGTCAGACGCACCCGCACCGAGCGGCGGTCAATCTCGCAGCGCTGATGATGCATATAGCCGGTTTCGACCAGCTTCTTGAGGTTATAGGACACGTTGGAGCCTTGGTAATAGCCGCGTGTTTTCAGCTCGCCCGCCGTGACCTCATTCTCGCCGACATTGAACAGCAAAAGCGCCTGAACTGGATTGATCTCAAGGATGTTGAGCCGTTCAAACTCATCCTTGATCACATCCAGCAAAAGCCGATGCAGCCGTTCCAGCAGCGCAAGACTGTCCAGATAGCCCGCCATCAGCCCCGGCGCGGGCGCCATATCATTTCCCATTTTCTGCACGGTCATTCGATTCTCCGCGAGTTCGCATTCCTAGGCTGCAACACTGGCGGGAAATGGCAAAGATACCGTTAAGCACCCCAAACGCCCAATTTTAGGGCATTTTTATGCGGTCACTTGGGAAATCGTCTGGGATTAGCTGCGCGTGATGTGGCGCGCGCGGGCAAATTCTCCGATCTGGGCTAACAGCGCGCTATAATGCGCGGGGCATGGCTGCGCACCCGACACCCACGGATACAAGTCCTGATCGTTTTCCTCGAGCAGACGGTCATAGATGTCCAGACTGGGCGCATCAAGGCTGGCCAGCCACTCATCGGAAAACGGCCCCAAGATCATGTCCATTTCCTTCGTGCCGCGCCGCCAACTGCGCATCCGCATCCGTTTCAGGCGCGCTTCTGCCGTCTCGCTCATTCGATTTCTCCTGCCATCAGCCGCTTTTCCAGCCGCCCCAATCGCGCGTCCAGCTCTTCTAGTCCCGTACGCACATCGCGGATTTCGCGCACCAGCGCGCGATCTGCCCCCGGCTCTGCCACCAGATCGGGCGGGCCGTCAAGCCCCGCGCCTTCGCCCGTCAGCAGCCACATCAAGCTCACGTTGAGCATCCCCGCCAGCATCTGCAAACGGTTCGCGCGCGGCTCGGCCACATCGTCCTCCCAGGCGCTAAGCGTCTCCAAACGCACGCCCAGCTTTGCGGCCAGCGCCTCTTGACTTAGCCCCGCCGCCTCGCGCGCACCCGCCAAACGGTCGCCAAAGGTCGCAGATGCCTCACCATACCAGTCTTCGGACATGATTTTGCGCTCCTGTCTTGATTGCCTGTAAGGCCAAGCCTAAGACCGTTGGCGCAAAGTTACAAACCGGAGACGACCCGATGGCATTCCTTTCCGACACGCTTGCGCGCGTAAAACCCTCGCCCACGGTCGCGATGACGGGCAAGGTGGCCGAGTTGCGCGCAGCCGGGCGCGATGTGATCGGGCTGTCCGCGGGGGAGCCAGATTTCGACACGCCCGAGAATATCAAAATGGCAGCGAAAGCGGCGATTGATGCGGGGCGCACGAAATACACCGCTGTGGATGGTATCGCAGAACTCAAGGCCGCGATCTGCGCCAAGTTCGAACGTGAAAACGAGCTTAGCTACACGCCGTCCCAAGTCTCGGTGAGCTCGGGCGGCAAGCAGGTGCTATTCAACGCGCTGATGGCCACGCTCAATCCTGGTGACGAGGTAATCATCCCGACGCCCTATTGGGTCAGCTATCCCGATATGGTGCTGATTGGCGGCGGCACGCCGGTCTTTGTGCAAGGTGAGGCCGAGCGGGGCTATAAAATCAGTCCCGAAGCGCTGGAAGCCGCGATCACACCGCAGACGAAATGGTTCTTGTTCAACTCGCCCTCCAACCCTTCGGGCGCGGCCTATTCCCGCGCGGAGCTGCGTGCGCTGACCGACGTGCTGATGCGTCACCCGCAAGTCTGGGTGATGACGGATGACATGTATGAACATCTGGTGTTTGACGGGTTCGAATTCAGCACGCCCGCACAAATCGAACCGGGCCTGTATGAGCGCACGCTGACGGTCAATGGCGTGTCCAAGGCTTATGCGATGACGGGCTGGCGGATTGGCTATGCCGCCGGACCGGAACCGCTGATTGCGGCGATGCGCAAGGTGCAAAGCCAATCGACATCAAACCCCTGTTCGATCAGCCAATGGGCGGCCGTCGAGGCGCTTAACGGCCCGCAAGATTACATCGCCACCTCACGCGCAGCGTTCAAACGCCGCCGTGATCTGGTGGTCGCAGGCCTCAACGCCTGCCCCGGCATCACCTGCCCCACGCCCGAAGGGGCGTTTTACGTCTACCCTTCGATCAAGGACTGCATCGGCAAGACCTCGGCCGGGGGGACCAAGATCAGCGATGACGAAAGCTTCGCCAATGCCCTGCTGGAAGAGGGTGATGTCGCTGTGGTCTTCGGCGCAGCCTTCGGGCTTTCACCAAACTTCCGCATCAGCTACGCTACCTCGGATGACGCCTTGGTCGAAGCCTGCGCGCGCATCAAACGCTTTTGCGAAGGGCTGCGATAAGGTCGAAAACGGCCAGCGGAGATACAGGTAAATGGGCGATCTTCCAGAGTATTACTTTCGGGTGAAAGACAACGGCGCGGCGGTGTTTCGCGTCGATACCGAGAACCGCCAGCGCCGCATCGAGATGGATCAGATCGCGGTCGTCAATGTCCGCAATGGCGAAATCAAACCCCAAGGCGAGCGCGTCCTCACACCCGAGGACCGCGCCGAGATTGAGGCATGGATCACCCATCGCCGCGCCGTGCTGGGCGCGCGCGAAGTCGATGACATCCTACGGGCCGTCGATCACCTCAACCTTGTCACCCAATGGGCGCAGTCCAAGGCGAGTGATGCCCAGCTTGAGGAAATCACCGACACCCTCCTGCTGACCATGCACGACCTGCGCAGCGTTCTGGTGCGCAAAAAAGCGGATCGGTTGATCGGGGATACCTAGCAGGGCTCATCACCTTGACCTGCTGCAAAAAAACACGAGACAAAAGCCCTTAATAACGCGTCCTTCATACTTGGTTGGTACGGTGCAAAAACGCCCTCCCGCTGCCAAAGCGCCCCTTTCAAGCAACCCAATTTCCACGAAACATCTAATTTCAGCTAAGGCAAACGGACCGTGTTAGTCGATCATCGCGCGAAACTTATCTCAATTTCCGTACCCAAAACCGGAAGCACATCAATCCACCATGCCCTTAAAAAGGCTCTGGGTGCGAAAAATGAACCCAAAAGCAAGCTCGCCCCAGTTTACCACCTGAATGCTGAAGACATTCGCAAAATAATGGGCCCACAGAAATTCGATTCATATTTCTCGTTCGGAGTCACCCGCAATCCGTTTGACCGTATGGTTTCACTGTTTCACGACTTCCATGACCAGCGGGCCTTGATCAAAGCGGACACG
Source organism: Paracoccaceae bacterium (assembly GCA_016937195.1). Lineage (GTDB taxonomy): Bacteria > Pseudomonadota > Alphaproteobacteria > Rhodobacterales > Rhodobacteraceae > Thioclava. Next base: position 15,793 of record JAFGWK010000022.1, read on the forward strand.
TTCGAAGAATTCATCCTCAATCGCTTCGATGAAAAATGGAGTCAGCAGCTCCACTTTCTGCCTCAGTCGTTCTTTCTTCACGCGTCAAGCGGACAAGTCACCTCAGAAGCGTATCGCTTTGAAGACGGTCTCGAAAATATCTTGGGAAAGATTGTCGACCGGCTGGGGCTTAAGAACGTCGAAATCGGGCATGCCAGAAAAAGCGAACGCAAAAAATGGCAGGACTATTATTCAAATACGAAAACTGCAGATGTGGTGCGCAAGGTTTACGCCTCTGATTTTGAGGCGTTCAACTATGCAACCGAGGTGCGGTAGTCTTACAACTCTGCCCTCTCGGTAGCCCCTGCTGCCCTCAACTGCGCACATGCGCCCCGTTCAAGATAAAGCCCGACACCGGATACACGCTGCCCAGCGTATTGGGCTGGCTCATCACGCGCACCTTGCTCCAGTCATTTTTGGGCGAAACATCCATCACGACCATATCAAGGGAGACCTGATTGCGCTTCCAGTTGGCGTGATCAATTCGGATCTGTCGCGGCGAGTCGACGGCCGAGACAACCGCGACATGGCCGAGCGGAATCTTGCGACTTGCCGAAAACGCCATCACTGCACCGACTTTGGGGGCGTGGCTGCGCTGATAGCTGCCCCGTGCCTGCGCCCACCACGTCTTCGCATTGCCGCGAATATCGACCCCCGAGACATTGCGCGCAAATGGCACGCACCAGACCCGCTGACGTTGGGCGCGCATCTTCTTGGCCACAGCGATGGCATAAGCGCGTCGTTCAGGAGAAATCTCGCCCGAACGCTCTTGCGCGCTGGCAAAATTCATTGCCCCCGCTGCACCAAGATTATTGCCATCGGAACAGGCAGCAACACTCAGAAGCGCGACTATAAGAAGCGGCAGCCGGAAGCTAAGTTTCGAAGCGGTCACACTATGGGGCATTGGATCACTGTCTCATTGGCGGCATTGCCGATTTTTTTTCATGCTTTAGCGAGAAAACCGTGATCCGCGAAAGAGAAACTGACCCCATCAACAGAGCGGCGGCGGAAACTCGCCAGTCGGCAGTTTCGGCCTCGCAAAGCCACCCATTTCCAGGGGGCAATTGACACCACGCGACCTCGGGCTAAGACCAGACAGGACACCGACAAAACGGTGGGCTTGGCCCGGGGGGCAGGTATGACGAATTCCGGGACCGTTCTGGTGATGGGCAGCGCGCCAAACGTCACCGCGTGTCGTGACTGGCCCAAAAGCTATTTCTCCGCGATCGTTGCGATCAATAACGCATGGCGGGTGCGCGACGATTGGGATTATCACGTCGCCCCCGACGATTTTCCTAAAGATCGCCTGCCGCAAAATCTGCGCGACACGCAAAATCTGATCGGCGCGGCCAGCTACGTGCCGGCAAATAACGACTTTGGCGGCATCATCTATGCGGGGGCGACGATGGCCTTTTCGGCGGGCTATTGGGCGCTGGCTGCGCTACGTCCAAGAACGATGGTGTTTGTGGGCTGTGACATGGTCTACCCGGCGCGTGGCAATACCCATTTTTACGGCTCCGGCACGCCCGACCCGTTGCGCGACGATGTAACCTTGCGCAACCTCGAGGCCAAATCAGCGCGCCTGATGGCCCATGCCGCGCGCCACGGCTGCGCCTGTGTGCGCCTTGCTGGCGGCGCAAGCCGCCTGCTATTCTCGACCGCCACGCTTGAAGAAATCGCACAGGATTTGGCGAGACCGCTTTTGCCCGATCCGAACGCGTTCTTGCAGGTGAAGGCGCGCGAGCAGGCGCTTGGCTATTTCGTCAAATCGGGGCGGTATTGGGAAAACGCGGATGCTATCGACGTCACAGCATTAGACGCCATCGACCAGATGTGGACGCAGCTTTACACAACCAACGCCCCGGCTCAGATCACACGCTCACCACTTCGCGCAGCGCCTCGCGGGTGAGCGTCGCTTTCGTCCCCTCCATCGCGACCGCGCCGCGTTTGAGAACATAGAAGCGATCGCCCAGATCATGCGCGAAATCGAAATACTGCTCGACCAGCACAATCGCGATATCGCCTTTGTCACGCAGATAGGAAATCACCCGCCCGATCTGCTGGATGATGTTGGGCTGGATGCCCTCCGTCGGCTCATCAAGCAGTAACAGCTTGGGCTTCATCAGCATCGCGCGCGCAATCGCCAATTGCTGCTGCTGCCCGCCCGACAGATCGCCGCCCCGGCGGTTCAGGAACTCTTTCAGGATCGGGAACAGCTCGTAAATCTCATCGGGAATGAAATGCTGCGATTTCGGCAGGCAGGCGAAAGCGGTCTCCATATTTTCGCGCACGCTCAGCAGCGGAAAGATCATCCGCCCCTGGGGCACATAGCCAAGACCCGCGCGCGCCATCGCCTGCGGCGGCACCCGCCCCATCGCCGCACCGTCCAGCACCACATCCCCACCCGAGCGGATATGCGTCCCCGAAATCGCCTTGAGCAATGAGGTCTTGCCCACACCGTTCGTCCCCATGATGCAGGTCACCTCGCCCGCGCGTGCCTGCATGTCGATGCCATACAGGATTTGCGAGCCTCCATAATGCAGTGTCAGCCCTTGCGTCTGTAGCATCGCGGTTTTCACATCAGCGTCCAAGATACACCTCCATCACCTTTTTATCCGCTGTTACATGATCCAGCGATCCCTCGGCCAGAACCGAGCCCTCATGCAGCACCGTCACCCGGCAATTCAGACGGCGCACGAATTCCATATCATGCTCCACCACCACCACCGCACGGGTGCGGGCCAGATCGACCAATAGCGCGGTTGTCGCCTCACGCTCGGCCAAGGTCATGCCAGCGGCAGGCTCATCGACCAGCAGCAGCTTGGGTTCCTGCGCCAACAGCATCCCAATTTCCAGCCATTGCTTCTGCCCGTGGCTCAACTCACCCGCCTTACGCACCAGTTGATCGACCAAACCCACCTGCGCGGCGACCTCGCGCACACGCGCGCCATCTTTGGCCCCTGCCCGCCAGAACAACACCTTCCACGGGCTGCGCGCCGCCTTGAGCGCCATCATCAGATTGTCAGTGACCGATTGATCCTCAAACACCGTGGGGCGCTGAAATTTGCGCCCGATGCCTACACGCGCGATCTGCGCCTCGTTGCGCCGCAGCAGATTGGTCGACATCGGCCCCCATAGGACCGAGCCCTCATCGGGGCGGGTCTTGCCCGTCACGATATCCATAAACGTCGTCTTGCCCGCGCCATTGGGGCCGATCACCGCGCGCAGTTCGGCCGGGCCTATGTTGAAACTGAGGTTGTTGATCGCCTTGAACCCGTCAAAGCTGACCGAGATCCCCGAGACTTCTAATAACGTGCCCGCGCCTGCGCCGATATTCATTCCCGCGCCTCCTCTTGCTGCAAGCTACCCGCATCGGGGCCTAGCGGCGCACCGCCGCGCCCCGGCGGGCGCAGCCCCGCGATCAGATCGACCAGCCCCGACAGCCCCTTGGGCGCCAGCAGCGTGACCAGCACAAAGCTAAGCCCCAGCAACACCTGCCACCAATCGACCCATTTGATCGTGTAAAACCCAAGCGGCACATCCGGCACCCGTCCGCCGGTGAACCAGCTTGACACGATCGAGACGAAAAACGCCCCCATCACCGCGCCATACAGCCGCCCGCGCCCGCCAATCGCGACCCAAACCGCCAGATAGATCGAGGCAATCGGCGCCATCTCTCCGGGGTTGATGATGCCCGCCTGCGGATAATAGAGCGCCCCCGCAATCGCCGCGATCACCGCCGTGAGGGTAAAGACGAACAGCTTAAAGCCCTCAACCGGATAGCCCAGAAA
>JAFGWK010000193.1 GCA_016937195.1 Paracoccaceae bacterium
ATTCGAACCTCCGACCCCCTGCTCCCGAAGCAGGTGCGCTACCAGGCTGCGCTACGCTCCGACCGTGGGCGGGGAATTAGCCGCTTGCGCGGGGTTTGGCAAGGGGGTCTTGGATCAGCTTCTAGAATTGCGTGCGCGAAGACCCATCACACGCCCCAGCAATGAGGTGCGCGGCGAGGTTACGGTTTCGGTGCGCCCACGGGTACGCAGTACGGGCTGGTTTTCCGACACGTTCGGACGTGTCTCTCGGAAAACGATATACATACCCGAAACAATCACCACACCCGCGCCAAGCAAAGTGGGGCCATCAACGCCTTCGCCAAAGATGAACCAGCCATAGAAAACCGCCCAGAGGATTTGCGAATATTGCATCGGCGCGACGATTGCCGCCTCACCTGCGCGATAGGCCATAATTTGCAGGAAAGACGCGCTCAGCCCGAACAGCGCGATCACCGCCATAAAACCAAGATCCGGCAGTTGCAGCGGCACCCAGACGAACGGCAAGGCCGCTCCCATCACCAGAACATTACCAAGAATAGGGGACAGCAGAAGCACGACCGAACGCTCCTCACCGCCGACCTTGCGCACGATGATCGAAGCCATCGCCCCACACATCGCTGCCGCAATCGCCGCGAGGTGCCCCAGCTGCAACTCGGCCTGACCGGGCCGCACCACGATCAGCACGCCAATTAGACCCGCGATCACGGCGCCCCAGCGATGCGGGCCGACTTTCTCCCCCAAAAGCGGGATCGACAGCACCGTGATCAACAGGGGCGACGCGAAAAGCAGAGGGTAGACCTGCGCAAGCGGCAAGTTCGAGAAGGCGTAGAATGCGAAAAACCCCGCCAGCAACGCAAAGACAACCCGCGCCGCAACCCAACCCGGATGAACCGGGCGCAAACTTCCGCCGCGCTTATCGTTCAGCAGGATAATCGAAAGCAGCGGAAAGCTTAGAAGGGCCGCGAAGAACACGATCTGAACGGGAGAATAGGTTTGCCCAAGATGTTTGATGATCACGTCATGCGTCGCAAAGATCGCCATTGATCCAAGCGCCAGTGATGCACCCCTGCCATTTGATTTCGTGACGCTACCGCTCATCAAGGACCCTTGTGTTACCGCTCACATTTTCTGTGGATCGGGACAGGTTGCAACCCCCAAGCAGCAAAAAGGGCGCAGGCCGTGGCCCGCGCCCTCTCAGTAGCTGGAAGGAGCGATCAGAGGCTTGCGTTCAGCGCCTCAATAATCTTGTCACCCATCTCGCTGGTGGAAACCGGGGTGCCGCCGTCCGGACCCATAAGGTCTGCCGTGCGCACGCCGTCGGCCAGCACTTTTTCAATCGCGGCCTCCAGACGGGTCGCCTCATCGCCGTGATCAAAGCTGTAGCGCAACGCCATCGCAAAGCTGAGGATACAGGCGATCGGATTTGCCTTGCCCTGCCCCGCGATATCGGGCGCGCTGCCATGCACCGGCTCATACATCGCTTTCGGGCGGCCATTGGCCATAGGCGCGCCAAGGCTGGCCGATGGCAGCATGCCAAGGCTGCCAGTCAGCATCGCCGCGCAATCGGACAGGATATCGCCGAACAGGTTGTCTGTGACGATGACGTCGAACTGCTTGGGCGCGCGCACCAACTGCATTGCGCCGTTATCCGCATACATGTGGCTCAACTCGACCTCGGGGTAGTCCTGCCCGACGCGAGTCACGACTTCACGCCATAGAATGCCCGATTCCATCACATTGGCTTTTTCCATCGAGCACAGCTTTTTGTTGCGCTTCATAGCCAGTTCAAACGCAGCACGGGCGGCACGTTCGATTTCGCTTTCGGTGTAACGCTGGGTGTTTATACCGACCCGCTCGTTGCCCTCTTCGAAGATCCCGCGCGGTTCGCCGAAATAGATACCCGAGGTCAACTCGCGCACGATCATGATATCGAGACCCGCCACGATATCCTTTTTCAGCGAAGAAAAATCGGCCAGCGCGTCAAAGCACTGCGCGGGGCGCAGGTTCGCGAACAGATCCATTTCTTTGCGCAGACGCAGCAAGCCACGCTCGGGCTTGACGCTGAAATCAAGCACGTCGTATTTCGGCCCACCCACGGCACCCAGCAGAACCGCGTCCACCTCTTGCGCCTTTGCCATCGTCTCATCGGCCAGCGGCACGCCATGCTTGTCATAAGCCGCGCCGCCAACAAGGTCTTCGCTGACGTCGAAGGCAAGATCGCGTTTCGCGCCGTACCAGTCGATGACTTTGCGCACCTCGGCCATGACTTCGGGGCCGATCCCGTCGCCGGGCAGAATGAGGATGGAGGGGTTGGACATGGTGATTTCTCCAAATAACGGGGTTGCCAAGGGGGGTATCGCCTGCCCGCCCCTTGGTCAAGCTTGGCGCGCTTTGAAACGCGGGCAAGCAGATCGGCGGTGCCTTGCCTAGGCTTCGGCAGGCTTTCGCAGGCGTGATCGCAGATGACTCGCGCATTGCCACGGAAAGGCGCATCATTGCCCAAAAGAGCAGGCATAGAATGAGGGCGCAAATGAATCGCAGGGTGCTTATCCTGGGGATGGGCGGGCATTTTGGTTCGGTTGCGGCACGCGCGTTTCGTGCGGCTGGCTGGAACGTGGATCGCTACCATCGCGGCACTGATATGGCGGTTGCGGCGCGCGGTGTCCGCTGGATCATCAACGCGATGAACCCGCCCAATTACCATGATTGGGCGCATCAAATACCCCAGATCACCAGTCAGGTTCTGTCGGCTGCACGCGATAGCGGAGCCGCGGTGATGGTGCCTGCAAATGTCTATGTTTACGGTCGCGAGCCCAGTCCGTGGCGGGCGGACACGCCCCATCACCCTTGCTCGCGCAAAGGTCGCATTCGCGCCGAGATGGAAGAACGCTATCGCGAACACGCCGCGGATGGACGCTCGGTCGTATTCCTGCGCGCGGGCGATTTTGTGGCCCCTGACGCGCCGGACACGATATTTAACCGGGTGGTCCTAAAGGATGTGCGCAAAGGCCGGATCACAGCGATGGGCAAGCCCGAGGCGCAGCGTGTCTATGCCGACCTTGCGGATCTCACGCAGGTCGCCGTATCGCTGGCCGATACCGCCGATTCACTGCCGGGGCTGCTGGATCTGGGCTATCCCGGCACAAGGTTCTCGTTTCGCGAAATGGCGGATGAGCTCGCCGGACAGCTGGGGCGGGAGATCACAATTAAGCGCTTTCCCTGGACGGCGCTATTGCTCGCCTCTCCGGTCTGGGAATTGGCGCGAGAATTGCGCGAGATGCGCTATCTCTACGATATGGATCACAAGATTGATGGCACAGATTTTGAGGCGCTTTTCCCAGACTTCAGGCCGAAAACCCTGCAACGTCTGGTGTTTGAGCATCTTTATATGCGCGGCATGAAAGTCGTGCCGGATCACGGCGCCAAGATGTCGACCCAGACAAGTTTGTGACGCGAGGCGCGTTCGGCGGCCTCGGCCAGCGGCGCGCCCGGCGCAGGCCAAATCACACCAGCCCCCGTCACCTGCAAGCGCGCGGAGGGCAGGACATAGTCCACCCGCAAGTTGCCCGGCCCATTAAAGTCCGCCGTGTCTTGCGCCGGATCGCCCCTGTGATCCGCATCCGCCGCCAGTTTGCCGCCTGCGCTTCGCGGGGTGACATCTTGCAGGCGCGGATCGCTTAACAGCGCGCGCAAGGCGGCGCGCCGACCTTCGCCATCTTGCGGGTCAATATCAAAATCCCCCAGCACAACGAACGGCGTCTTGGGCGGGGCTTGCGTCAAGTCACCATTCAGATAACGCAACCAAAACGCCGCCTCATCATGGTTACGCCAGCCATTGCGATCTTCGGGCCCGTCAAACACAGGCGCCGTCGCGGCAAAAGCGAAGAGGTGCAGCGTTTGGCCATCCGGCAACGCGACCGGCACATCCCAGTGCCCAACCGAGGACAACCGTTGCACGCCAAGCGCTTCATTCGATAGCTGCGCTTTGCTGACCGATGTTTTGGGCAAATCCCGCCATAATAGGGTCGAAAAATCACGCACATCGGTCGTTGAAATCGGCAGGCGTGACATCAACGCCATGCCAGCTTGGCCTTGAAACCGACCATAGCCTTGGGCATCGCGCGCCTCGCCCGGCGCTCCGTTGCCATCAAGGTCAACACCGCTAGGCAAACCCGCATTGGGCTGGGGTGCGTAAAGATACGGGTAAGACCGGGTAAGCGTTGAATTGAGCGCCGCAAGCGCGCGCCCATCGTAATCCCAGTCAATACCCGTCAACAACAACACATCGGGCTTAGCCTGATCAAGGATCTCACGCACCGCTTTGATCTGAGGGTCTTTGCCCGCCAAGATATCGCGCAGCAACAGCCCCGGCCCTTTGCGACTTAACTCGACATTCCAAGTGGCAACGCGCAGCGTCCCGGCCGAAACTGCGAGCGCACTCGCAAACAGTGCCGCAACACTCAGGCCGGAGCGAAACCCGCACCTTCTTGCGCGCGCCGCTTTGCCTCGATCATCGTTGCCACCCGCCCCATCGCGATACCACGCATGAACAGGCTTACGGGAAGAAAGGCCCATGCTGTCACCGTCCAAATCAGCGCATGCGGATTTTCCAGCGTGATCACCGAAAAATTCATTGAAATCAGCTTAATTCCCGCAGGGACAAAGAAGGGCAAAAGAAAGCCCAGCGCAACATTAAACCAGGAATCGCGCCGCAGTCTTTCGACAACATCGCCGCCCGCCGTCGGGTCAAACGTTGGCAGATTGACCCAGACATTGAACGTGCCTTTGCCGACAGGCCAGTTACGAAGCCGCATACTTATCACAAAATACACCAGCGTAATAATCGTGATGAAATACGAAATTCCGACGGCTGTGCGGACAGTTTCAATGTGCGCCGGACTGGAATACTCTGGGAGCGCCAGCAAGAACAGGCGCACAGGGCTGTAAGGCATGTCCAGAGTGCGCGAAATCGTTTCGCCGAGAACTTCGATCAACAGGTTGAATGTGCTGGGCTCATATTGCGCCTCTATGGCCGCCGACATCAACAAGATCATCAGGAACAACGCCGAAAACCGAATGCGATTGAATGGCGGCGCATCGCGAAATTCCACAAGGCCCGGATAGACCGAAGCATATTCAAAAAAGGTCAGAGCCGCCCCGAAAAAGGCAACCAAAGCAATGATCTGGGCTGTATCGACATTTGTATGGGGCAACATCAGTGCAGGAATGCACATCGTAAACCCAATCATTATCGCGCGCAAAAGCGCCCCTGCCAGACGTGTAAACACAGCCCTACCCCTTCACCACGAACGGTCCCGATACGACGCCGAAGCCTTGTTTCGTGTGATACCCGCCAATTGTGGCGGCTTGCCTCATTCTTGCCGTGATTTTGCCCCCATTCCCCGTGGCTGGCAATCTTTCGTTAACAGTAACAAACTGTTTCTGACATTTTGGTGGCAAAACTGGTGCGGCTTTGCATCAAAATAGGCGCAAAACTGTGGTGACCTAGGAATGCTTGCTAAATGTAGTGGCTTGGATTGTTTTAGGCCCTATTTCCTACGCACGTGGACCGCGATCGCTCAGTCCAAATACGATCAATCCGAATCCATCGAATAGCAATTGCACCCCTAACAATAGGCCAAGCAAGCTGGTGGCAGCATTCTGAAAATCGGAAAATACCAACACACCAATCACAATCGAGGCGATGCCGGATAGCCATAGAAGCGGCCTCATCGTGCTGTGCGGTAGTCGCAGACCATCCATCAGACGCACGACGCCCATGATCAAAAACAGCGCCCCCACGACTAAGGTCAAAGATACCGTGCCCGAAAGCGGATTCGCCAGCAACCAGACGCCCACGACGATGTTGAGCAGCGCGATAACACCATGCGACAGTCGGTGCTCGGCACCCGCCGCGCGAAACGTCAGCCACGCCTGCGCGACCCCGCCCAGAAGAAACAAAAACCCGACGAACGTTGTCACGGCAATCGAAGCAGCAAACGGATTGGCCAGCGCGAGTCCACCAAGCGCCACCATACCTATACCGATCCATGTGAACAGGTTTGCTGATTTCATCGCCATGGCCTCTTTATCTGATACGCTAAAACATAAACGAATATTTGCAGCACGCGCTCCCTAACGCAATGAAAAGGCCGCCCGGAGGCGGCCTATTACGCTTCGTTAGGGCCTGAATCACACCCAAGGGCGCGATTGCGCGAGTTGCGTCTCAAAGCTGTCAATCGCCGTCGCTTTAGCCAAAGTCAGACCAATATCATCGAGACCTTCAAGCAGGCAGTGCTTCTTGAACGCGTCGACATCGAAGGAAATGACATCACCTTCCGACGTCGTGATCTGCTGGTTCTCCAGATCGACGGTCATGCGCGCATTAGAACCCTTCTCGGCATCTTTCATCAACAAATCGACCTGCTCTTGGGGCAGCACAATCGGCAGCATCCCGTTCTTGAAACAGTTGTTGAAGAAAATGTCCGCGAAAGAGGTCGAGATCACAACCTTGATCCCGAAATCCGCCAAGGCCCAAGGCGCATGTTCGCGCGACGAGCCACAGCCGAAATTGTCGCCCGCAACCAAAACCTGCGCGTCACGATATTGCGGCTTGTTGAGCACGAAATCGGGGTTTTCGTTGCCATTGTCATCGTAACGCATTTCGGCAAAGGCATGCACGCCAAGACCAGACCGCTTGATCGTCTTCAGGAAGTTTTTCGGGATGATCATATCGGTGTCGATATTGACCAGCGGCATGGGGGCCGCGACCCCGGTGAGTTTTTCGAACTTTTCCATGTCGCTGTCCTTATACCTCTTCCAGTTCCATCAGCTTGCGCACATCGGTGAGCTTGCCGGTGACCGCCGCTGCCGCCGCCATAGCGGGGCTCATCAGATGGGTGCGGCCATTGCGACCCTGACGCCCCTCAAAGTTGCGGTTGGACGTTGACGCGCAGCGCTCACCCGGTGCCAGCTGATCGGGGTTCATCGCAAGGCACATCGAGCACCCGGCCATGCGCCATTCAAACCCGGCATCCAAGAAGATCTGGTCCAGACCTTCTTCTTCGGCCTGCGCGCGCACAAGACCCGAGCCCGGCACGACCATGGCGCGCACGCCATCGGCCAGTTTACGCCCCTTCACCACGTCGGCAGCAGCGCGCAGATCTTCGATGCGGCCGTTGGTACACGAGCCGATGAACACCACGTCAATTGCAATGTCTTCCAGCTTGGTGCCCGGCTTGAGGCCCATATAGTCCAGCGAGCGTTTCGCCGCTTCGACCTTGCCGCCTTTGAAATCCTCCGGGGCCGGAACGACGCCCGAGATCGGCAACACATCTTCAGGCGAAGTGCCCCAAGTTACGACCGGTGCAATATCCTCGCCGCGGATCGTCACGACCTTGTCGAAATGCGCATCCTCATCGCTGAACAAGGTTTTCCACCAAGTCAACGCGGCTTCCCATTGCGCGCCTTTCGGGGCATGGGCACGGCCTTTGACGTATTCAAACGTGGTTTCGTCCGGCGCGATCAGGCCAGCGCGTGCGCCGCCCTCAATCGCCATGTTGCACACGGTCATGCGGCCTTCCATCGACAGCGCGCGGATCGCCTCGCCGCAATATTCGATGACATGACCGGTGCCGCCAGCGGTGCCAGTCGCGCCGATCACCGAGAGCGTGATGTCCTTGGCGGTCACCCCGGGGCGCAGCTTGCCAGTGATTTCCACTTTCATATTCTTCGACTTCGACTGGATCAGAGTCTGCGTCGCCAGAACATGCTCCACCTCTGAAGTGCCGATGCCATGCGCCAGCGCACCAAAAGCGCCATGCGTCGCGGTATGGCTGTCACCGCAAACCACGGTCATGCCCGGCAGCGTCCAGCCCTGTTCGGGGCCGACGATATGCACGATACCCTGACGCACATCCGACACCGGATAATAGTGCACACCGAAATCACGCGCGTTTTTATCCAGCGCGTCGACCTGAATACGGCTTTCTTCGTTCTCGATCACGCCCGAGGCGCGGTCTGTCGTCGTAGGGACGTTATGATCGGGCACAGCGATCGTCTTATCGGGCGCGCGTACCGAACGACCGGCCATACGAAGCCCCTCAAATGCCTGCGGGCTCGTCACCTCATGCACGAGATGGCGGTCGATATACAGCAGACAGGTGCCGTCTTCGTCTTGCGACACGACATGCGCGTCCCAGATTTTATCATAGAGGGTCTTTGGAGCAGACATGGCTCTCACTTTCTTTGGATGGCTATTCGTCGAACATGGGAGGCAGGCATGCGAAGCCTGCGGGTTGCCCGATCAAAGTCGGGCCAGCACCGAACGGCTTTCACCGTAGAAACGCTCGCGTAGGCGGGCGCGGTCATCCATGTCAAAAACACGCGTCATAGGCCGTTAAATAGGCGGTTGCGTGCAGGCTGGCAATCAAAAGAGTCGCTTTTGACATGCTGCGCTGCTCTGATAGCCTGATCACAAAGGAGTGCATGTGGACTTTCTAAGCCCGGACACCGACAAAACACTGACCGCGCTTTGGGCGCAGGTCACGATTTTTTTCAATTCGATGGTGCTGCCATCCCGGTTATGGCAATTCGCGATCATCTTTGGCTGTTTCGCACTCGCACATCTTTGCCGAATCTGGCTGTCTCCCAAAGTCGACGACTGGGCGCGCAAACGTGATCTCAGCACGCGACAGAAGCGTTGGGTGATCCTGTTTCGCAAGCGGCTGCGCGGGATATTCTTCATCATATTGGCTTGGTCATCGGTTCTTGTGCTTGATGCCATCAAAGGGTTCTACTCGTGGCGCTTTCTGGTCGTGCTTGCGGCTACACTTGTCACCGCTTGGCTGGTAGTTGGCCTGTTCGCGCGCCTGATCCGCAACTCTTTTCTGCGCCGGATCGTTAGCTGGGGTGCTTGGATCTGGGTCACGCTATATTACTTGGGTTTTTGGGATGACAGCGAGCGTCTTCTTGACTCTATCGCCGTTGAGTTGGGTGGTTTCCGGCTGTCTGCCTTGGCAATTCTCAAGGCGTTGGTGCTGACCACAGCCCTGTTATCCATCGCGCGCATCATCACCGGCCAAACCACTGCGCGCCTGCGTCACAACGAAGATATCAGCCCGTCAATGACCGAGCTGGCGATCAAGACGATGCAGGTCTTATTGTACGG
>JAFGWK010000194.1 GCA_016937195.1 Paracoccaceae bacterium
CACCAGCGAATTCACCACCGGATGGCTTTGATACAGTTTGTAATCGGGCTTGGGGAATCCGTATTTCGTAGGATCGCCGACGAACCATTTCAGGATCGTGCCATCAATCCGCCGCTTGAGCCACATCGGCAAGCGGATCGCCCCGCCCATCGTGTCGGCGGGTTTGCCAAAGACGTATTTGGGCACGAAATAATAGCCCCGGCGCACCGACAGATCGCAACTAATGCCGTGATGGATCGCATCCACCGCGATGTCACAGCCCGAGTTGCCAGCGCCCACCACCAGCACGCGCTTGCCCTTGAATTGTTCGGGGTCGCGATAGGCCGAGGAATGGATCAATTCGCCCGCGAACGCCCCGGGAAACTCGGGCATATTCGGCTCACTCAGCGTGCCATTGGCGATCAGCAACCCGGCGAACACCTCCTCATGTTCGCCCGACGCATCGCGCCAGTGAATGCGCCAGCCCTCACCATCGCCGCCCACAGGTTCCGCCTGCGTGACCTGCGCGCCGAAATGGTAAAACCGGCGCAAATCGAAATGATCGGCAAAGTCGCGGAAATAGCGCGCCATCTCGCGGTGGCTGGGATATTCCGCCACCTCGTCGCGCATCGGGAAATCGGTGAATTCCGTCATCCGCTTGGACGAAATCAAATGCGCGCTTTGATACATCGTCGAAAGCGGCCCCTCGATATCCCAAAGCCCGCCTACATCGCTGTGCATCTCAAAGCCTTGAAATGCGATACCCTGTTCGCGCAATACCTTGGCTGCGGCCAGACCCATAGGGCCTGCGCCGATAAGGGCGAATTTGCCCCGCGTGTCTGTCATGTTATGTCTCCTCCCAGAGATGTCCTAAATTGAACGAATGTTCAAAATAAGCAAGCCCCAGAGTGATGACAGTTAAAAAAGATAAAAAGCAAAGACTTAGGGCGCCATCCAAGCGTTCGCTCGCGAGTCGTTCACGGATTCTCGATGCCGCAGAGCTGGTGTTTGCGCGCGATGGATTCGAAGGGGCAAAGGTGCGCGATATTGCCGCCGCGGCCGAAGCGCCGCTGGGGCTGGTGCATCATCATGGCGGCGGTAAAGAGGCGCTGTTTCGCGAAGTGGTTGAGCGGCGTGCCGAGGCACTGTCGCGACTGCGACTTGCGGCACTTGCACAGGCGAAGTCAGACGGGGCATTGACGCTAAGTGACATCCTGCGTTGCTTTTTTCAGCCTTATCTGGAGAAGGCTGAAGGCGGGGATGCGCAATGGTTGGCCTATGCGCGCCTTGTCGCGATGGTGTCTGCCGATCCGACTTGGGCGAAGATTTCTGCCGAGCTGTTCGACCCGACCGCGCAGCGTTTCATTGACGAAATTGCAGGGTTATATCCGCAAGTGCAGCGCGCGGTGGCAGCAGAGGCCTTTGTCTATTCGGTTGCCGCACTTTTGGCGTTCCTGACCTCGCAGTGGCGGGTGTCTGCTTTGGCGGATGAGGCAGGCGCACAGGTTACGATTGAGGGATTGGTGGCGTTTTGTGCTGCTGGCTGCGCGGCGCGGTTGCAGCAAGGGTAGGGCGCTGGCGCTATATGGCTTCAGTGAACTGAAACGCCTTGAAATTTAGGGATTTATCGTGAATAGGACGCGATAAGCGTGCTGCTGAATATCCCAACGAATTGCTTGAAGAGTGGAGTGTAAGGTGTTGGAACACAATTATAAACTGCCTTCCGGTCAGGTGCTCGGATGACCCCGGCTGCCCGCATCGCCGCAGCGATTTCACTATTGGACCGTATCGCGTCAGGCGACCCGGCAGAGCGCGCGTTAACCAATTGGGCGCGCGCAAACCGCTATGCAGGTTCCAAGGATAGGGCCGCGATCCGCGATCACGTCTTTGATGCGCTGCGCTGCCGGGGGTCTTATGCGGCCCTTGGCGCAGGAGAGCAGGGCCGCGCCCTGATGCTGGGCATGATGCGTGCGCAAGGACTTGATCCTGATACGCTTTTCACAGGTGAGGGGTATGCGCCGACGGCCCTGACCGCCGACGAGCGCGCCGCATATGAGGCCGCGGTTTCTGATGATAGTATCGCCGAGCTAGACTGGCCTGCATGGCTCCGTCCGATTTTGCGGGACGATTTGGGCCCGGATTACCCCGCGATTTCGCAAGCGATGCGCGCGCGCGCGCCGGTTTTTCTGCGCGTCAATCTGGCGCGTGGTATGCGCGATCAGGCCAAGGCTGCCCTTGCAAATGAAGGCATTATTGCTCAGCCCCATCCCCTTGTCGAAACCGCGCTTGAGGTGACCCAAGGCGCCCGTTTGGTCCAGCGCTCGCAGGCTTATTTGAATGGTTTGGTTGAGGTGCAAGATGCCTCATCGCAGGCTGCTGCGGCACTCTTGCCTTTGGCTCCCGGCGACCGTGTGCTTGACTATTGTGCGGGCGGGGGCGGTAAGGCTTTGGCAATGGCCGCAGCTTGTCCAGAGGCCCAGATTTTTGCGCATGACGCTGATCCGGGCCGAATGGGCGATCTGCCCACGCGGGCGAAACGCGCCGGTACGCGCATTGTTCAGCGCCCGCCCGGTGATCCGGGGGCAGGCTATTCCCTTGTTTTGGTCGATGCGCCCTGTTCGGGGTCGGGCACGTGGCGGCGCACGCCAGAGGCGAAATGGCGTCTTGATCCCGCACGTTTGTCAGAACTTTGTGCGCTGCAGGCAAAGATCCTGTCGGAGGCGGCAGATCTGGTCGCGCCGGGAGGGGCGTTGGCGTATATGACGTGTTCCGTCTTACGGGCGGAAAATGAAGAACAGCTTAATGAACTATGCGAGCGGGGCTGGTTGATCGAACTCGTTCGCCGATTTTCTCCGCAGACGGGCGGGGATGGTTTTTTTGCTGCTATCCTGCGTCGAAGCCAGCAAGCCCAATAAAATTGTCCTTAGATTGACGCAATCAAGAGTTGTGTTGTTATGGCCGTTAATGGGGCCTTAATCCTTTATGCCCGCATATAGTAAGGACGATTCTGAGAGGATTTCCTGCGTGGCGAATAGTGATGTGACATTGCAGCCCATTACCCGCACGATGGCGTTTCTTGCGCCAGGCGGAATTTATCTGGCTTTTGCGGCGATTATAGCTGCGGGGATCGGGGTGTTAGTGCCAGATAATGTGACCATGTGGGCGATGTTTTCCACCTCGGGCACATTATTGGTTATCGCGGCGGCAATCCAGGTTGCGGCTCTCTACCAAAGCAGTCGGAAAACCCGGATTCATAGCTTGATTTCAGAGTTTATCGCCCATGATGCGTCGCCCTCGTTCACAACGGATACAGATGGTGAAATCGGGTTTCAAAACCGTGCTGCGCTTGAGCGTTTCGGCTCCCGCGGGGGGCAGGTTCTGGCGCGCTCTCTTGGGGAAGTATTTGCTAATCCCGCAGCTGTTTTGCGCCGCTTACAAAGCAAGGCGTCCGCCTTGGGCGCTGCACATGAGGATCTGGTGACGCGGCGTGGCCATGTGCGTCTGTCAGTCCATCAAATAGGGGACAATGGCTATTTGTGGCGTCTCGAGGATATGGCAGAGCGCCCTATCGGAGGGCGCGGGGCGGAAACGATTAGCTTGCCGATGCTGACTGCTTCCGAAAATGGCACGATCTTATTTATGAACGAGACGATGCGTCGTCTTGTCGGGGAACGGATGCGCACGCTTGAGCGAATATTCACAGATTTGCCGCTGCGCTCTGGTGAGACCCATGAAATTACCACGCCTGATGGAAAAGTTCGCGCGACGGTCGCTCAAATTGACGGGGGGGGCGGTCGGTCGGAAATTTATCTTTTGCCGATTGATATTGGCCAGGCGCAGACAGATGCAGGCAGCTTTGAAAATCTGCCTGTGGCGCTGATGAAGTTGGGCGCGCATGGCGAAGTGACAGCTATCAATCGGGTTGCGCGAGGGTTGTTGGGAAAAACGGCGCTGGATGTCCATTTGTCAGAAATACTTGAGGGATTGGGCCGTCCGGTCGGAGATTGGGTCGCTGATGCCCTTGCGGGGCGGGCAGAGCGACGCCCCGAGGTGCTGCGTGCGCGGCGTGGCGACAAGTAAGTGTTCTTACAAGTCACGCTCGCGCGCATAGTTGAGGGCGGACGTGCGGGTTTGATGGCGGTACTCTCGGATGCCACCCAACTAAAAACGCTTGAGGCGCAGTTCGTTCAAAGCCAAAAGATGCAGGCAATCGGTCAGCTCGCAGGCGGCGTGGCGCATGATTTCAACAATCTTCTAACCGCCATTTCGGGCCATTGCGATCTGTTAATGCTGCGCCACGACAAAGGCGATCCCGATTTTGCCGATCTGGACCAGATTAGCCAGAATGCCAATCGGGCGGCCTCTCTTGTCGGCCAGTTGCTGGCGTTTTCGCGCAAGCAAACGCTGAAACCTCAGGTTATTGATTTGCGTGATACGTTGTCGGATATGACGCATTTGCTCAATCGTTTGGTGGGTGAAAAAGTGCTTCTGACGCTGGAACATGATTCTGAATTGCGTTCGATTCGGGCAGATAAACGACAACTAGAACAAGTACTTATGAACCTCGTCGTCAATGCGCGCGATGCGATGCCGGGTGGTGGCGAAATCAAAATTGAAACTGAAAACTTGCATCTTATCCAAGACATGCCGCGCGATCGTGTGACGGTTCCAAAAGGGGATTATGTTGCCGTCAAGGTTTCTGACGAGGGGACAGGTATTGCAGCGAATGAGTTAGGAAAGATTTTTGAGCCATTCTTCACGACAAAACGCGTTGGTGAAGGTACGGGTTTGGGGCTTTCGACGGCTTATGGCATTATCAAACAAACGGGCGGGTATATCTTTTGCGACACCGTGGTGGGGTCTGGGACATGCTTCACGATCTATCTTCCAGTCTATGATCGCATTGCGCAAAGTGACGCACATCCAGACAAAGCGGCAGGGGGTCGCGTCCCCTCGGACATGGCCATTCAGGGCGACGCGACGGTGCTTTTGGTTGAAGATGAGGCTCCCGTTCGCGCATTTGCGTCGCGTGCACTAAAATTGCGCGGCTATTGCGTACTTGAAGCGGAAAACGCTGAAGAAGCGCTGAAAATGCTGGATGCGCCAGATCTCGATGTCGACATTTTTGTAACTGACGTGATTATGCCTGGAATGGATGGACCAACCTGGGTCACCGAGGCACTTAAAACGCGCCCGGGCACAAAGACCGTCTTCATGTCGGGCTATGCCGAAGACGTGTTTCAAGACGGAAATTGTCCGGTGCAGAACGCCGTCTTCCTACCCAAACCCTTTTCGCTGAGTGAATTAACGGCGACGGTACAAAACCAACTGGGCTGATCACCCCAAGGAATTGTACAGCGTAAAATCGCGTGCCATCGCTTGGATCAAAGCGGTTTGCGTTTGCTCCGACAGCGTCACATCCACGGCCGGAGGCACGTTCACACGCGGCAAAGTGATTGCAAAATCAAGCTGATCTTCAAGAAAATGCACGAATCTATCGATTTGATCGTATCGAAAGATCGTATCTACCGCGCAAGTTCCTGCAGCGTCACACAGGAATTCTGACTGGCTGGATAAATTTGCGTGAGCAGGCCGAGGGGTCGCCATGTAATCTTGGGCAAATTGCTCGAATGTGCGCCCGATCATCGGATGTTGCGGGTCTTCATCATCGTCGCGTAGTCGAAAGCGATACCACGACCGCAACCAGTCAATCGGCTGGCGCATTAATGCTACAGTGGTGAACATCTCGCCGCTTTTTTGCGCCAGGTATGGCGCTAAGTGACCTTGGAAATCTTGTGCCGAAGTGTGCTTCAAGTCTGCGGGTCTTTGGATTGCAACATCTGCAAGCGGCTCAAGCGC
>JAFGWK010000195.1 GCA_016937195.1 Paracoccaceae bacterium
ATGAAAGGCCGGCCTGATTGGGTCGGCCTTTTGCGTTACAGGCCGAGCTTTTCAAGCGCTGCGTCCAGCGCCTCGGCCGCCTCAATTTCCAACCGAACCGGAAGCGCCAAGACCTTGGGGCGAAATTCGGCGGGCAAGCGCACGGCGTCTTTCTCGGTGGTCACCAGTTGCGCGCCGAGCAGCTTGGCCTCGGTTTCGATCCGGGTCAGCAATCGGGGGGTAAAAGGCTGATGATCCTCCAGCGCTTCGCTGCGCAGCAAATTCGCGCCCAGCGATTGCAAGGTGGCAAAGAATTTCTCGGGATGGCCAATGCCTGCAAAGGCGAGCACGGGCAAATCCTGCCAATCCATCCCCGTTTGCAACGGTATCAATGCGCCCGTCAGATGCGGAATTTTAATCTGCGATTGCCAAGTAGCGGCAAAGTCATGCTGCGCAGCATCTGACCCGATCGAGATCAGCAGATCCGCCCGCGCCAGCCCGGACTTTACCGGCTCTCGCAAAGGTCCGGCGGGCAGGCAGCGCCCATTTCCAAAGCCCTTCTTTGCATCGACAACGACGATAGAAAGATCTTTGCGCAGCGCCGGGTTTTGATGCGCGTCATCCAGCACAATAACCTGCGCCCCCGCCGCCACCGCGGCGCGCGCGCCCGCCGCGCGATCCTTGGCGACCCAAGTGGGTGCAAAGGCTGACAGCAGCAATGGCTCATCTCCGGTCTGATCGGCACGATGGGTGCGCTCATCGACGCGCACCGGGCCTTGCAAGGTGCCGCCATAGCCGCGCGTGACGACATGGGCCGTGACCCCGCGCGCCGCGAGACGTTGCGCCAGCCAAATCACCGTGGGCGTTTTCCCGGTGCCGCCTGCGTTGATATTGCCAACCGAGATAACCGGTATATCCAGTGTTGCTCCCGGCTGGCGCACACGTCGCGCAGTGGCCTGTGCATAAAGCGCGCCGAGTGGTGACAGCAGACGTGCTGTTAGGCCGGGGTGCCTCGGTGGGGTGAACCAAAACAGCGGCGCGCCCATCAGCGGCCACCTTTCGTCAAACGCTCTTCGAGTAGCGCTGCGATGCCGCCTGCCACGGTTTCGACCGCACCCGCGCCGCCCGATGATACCAACCACGCGTTATGCGCCAGATGCGCCGCGCGGTCCGGCGCGATCAGATCGGCTAGTGCATCGGGGAAATCGTCTTCGGTGTGGATGCCGCGACAGGCATGCGCCATTTCAAGCCGCAGGTATTGCGCACGTTCGCGCCCCAGATGCGGCCCGTGCAGCACCGCTGACCCCAAAGCCGCCGCTTCCAAGGGCGCGCGCGGGGACTGGGCCATACCGCTCAACGTGCCGCCCATGTAAGAGAGTGGGGCGAGGCGATACCAAAGCCCGTATTCCTGTGCGTCATCTGCCACGAAAATCTCGGTGGTTGCTTGCGGCTCACCTTCAAGCGAGCGGCGCGTGACCGACCAGCCCTGATCGCTCAGCTCTCGCGCCAAACCCGCGCCATCTGCATCTTGATCTGGCGCAAGCAATAGCAATAGGCGATGCGCGTGTCGCATGGCGTAGCTATGCGCGTTTAAAACAGCGGCCAATTCCTCACGCGGGACGCTGGTGGCCAGCCACACCGGGCGGGCACCGATTGCATCGGCCATCGAGGCGCGTTCAGCCTCGGAACAGCTAAGCGGTTCGGCTGGTTCGACCAAAGCGCCTTCCGTGACCTCAATCCGCTCGGCGGGCAGGCGTCGCTCCAGTGCGCGGCGACTGTCGCCGTCGCGTAGATAGATTCGTGTCAGGCGTCCCAGCAATCCCGCCATCCGATCGCCCGGCACTATACCAAGCCCGGTGCCAAATTGCGCATCCGCCAGCGCGATGGGAATGTCACGCCGGGCGGCTTCGGTGATCAAAACCGCAGGCAGGCTATTGCCCAAAATCAAGATCATCTCGGGGCGCCATGCAGTCAGCACCAGCTTGATGGACGCGGGGCGGTCCTCGGGCGATGGCAGGCAAAGCGACTCTGGCGGCAGCTCAGTGTCATCGGGGAGATCGCCCGTCGTGGTGAGTGCAATTTGCAGATTGGGGAGCCGGGCGGTGATGCGACGCGCAACCAGCGCGGCACCAGATTTCGCGCCGGTGCTATCCCATATCCACAAGAGCGGCCCTTCAGGGGGCTCGCGGGCCGCGGCGTCACGCGCACGCGGCCCAGCCGGGCGCATCGCAGAGAGAGGGCGCTTGATCCATGAAGAAAGGGTATAGCGCATCTCTTTGCGGGTCCCGATTGACTTAGTTGCCGAGTTCTTCGGTCGGTGAAACCTCGATCTCTTCGTCACGCAGGCGATGCAGATGCGCAATAAAATAGCGGGTATGCGCGTCATCGACCGTGCGTTGGGCGGCCCCTTTCCAGGCGTTGAAAGCGCTGGCGTAGTTCGGGAAAATTCCGACGATGTCGATCTTGGACACATCGGAAAACTCGGTGACGCTCGGGTTCACCAGCTCGCCACCGAAAACAAGGTGAAGACGCTGCGGATTGGGTTTGGCCATGCTAACTCCTGTCGGCTTTTGCTGCGGCGCAGAGATTACGCCCTGCTATCCTGGTTCACAAGGTGGTGGCCCGCTTCGCACGAAGCCGTTACCGCGCGAGCCCCTGATCGGCCAGATATTGTACGCCTTTGCGCAATCCTGCTTCGTCATTCACCTCTAAGATCAGGCGCGGCAGCTTTGGCAACCGTCCCAGTGCGGCAAAGATCGAATGCCACGCGATCGTGCCTTCGCCTGGATGCCAGTGCCGGTCTCCATACCCGTCGACATCTTGCAAATGGACATGCTGCAATGCCGCCCCCGCCGCGTTCACAAACGTATCGACGGGCGGCGCGCCCATGCGGCGGTGCATGAATTGCGCATGTCCTGTATCCAGCGAGACCTTCACCGTTTTAGGGTTCAGCGCCGCCGCCAGATCAACCCGCAGCCGGGGTGTCAGGTCTTCGACATTCTCAATCACCAAGGTCACGCCAAGCGCTTGGGCGTGTTCAATCACGGGCGTCAGGACATAACGCACGCGTTCAATTTGCATGAAGCCTTTGGAGGGATGCGCGTCCATATCGCTCTCCTTCCACATCGTATAGGGCGAATGGATCACCATCTGATCCGCTCCAAGCTCGGCGCAGATATCGAGCGTGCGCAGCATCCGCTTGCGGATCACCTCGACAATCGCGGGGTCGGCGCAATCGATGTTGAAACCGGTGAACGGCCCATGCAGCCCTAGCCGTCCGCGATAGCCATCCAGCCAATTCTTGGCGCGCGCCGCCATCTTGGCCAGATCGGCTTCGGGCGTGTTGGGCCAGCAAAAGCTTTGCAATTCCAGATCTCGTTGGTCGGCCAAGATCCAGTCTTGATGATGGGTCAGCATATCAAGGCTCAGTGCGGCACCGAGCAATGGCAGGTCTTTGGTCATGATATTCTCCTCTTGCGTGCGATGCTTACGCAAGCGGAGGGGCTTTTCAATCCCGGATACGCGCTATATCGCACCCTTATGAGACGCACACTGACCCAGATATATGACGCTAAGCTGGCTGAGAACGCGCTGCATTCCGATGCCGCCCAACGTGCCGTGCTACCGATCCTTGAAGATATCCGCACCAAGTTGGAAATGGCCCCCGAGCCACGCAAACGTGGCTTGTTCTCGCGTAAGGCCGTGCCCGTCGAAGGGGTAAGGGGGCTGTATTTCTGGGGCGGTGTCGGGCGCGGCAAGTCGATGCTGATGGACATGTTTTTCGCAGCGACTGATGTCCCCAAGCGCCGGGTGCATTTCCATGCTTTCATGCAGGAGATTCAAGGCAAGCTGGAAGATGCACGCCGCGCCAATACGGTGGATGCGATGCGCCCCGTCGCTGAAGACGTGGCCGGGTCGCTACGCCTGCTGTGTTTTGACGAGATGCAGATTACCGACATTGCCGATGCGATGATCGTGGGCCGCTTTTTCGAGGCGCTGTTCGAGCGGGGCGTGACGATCGTGACGACCTCGAACCGGGTGCCTGAAGATCTGTATAAGAACGGGCTGAACCGCCAGCTTTTCCTGCCGTTCATCGGCTTGATCCGCGACAAGCTGCAAGTCTACGAGCTGAAATCGGATATTGATTACCGCCAACACCGCCTGTCAGGAGAAGAGGTCTACTTCCACCCCATCGGGCGTGAAGCGCGCGTGCGGATGGACGCGCTTTGGGATGATTTGTCTGGCCATGACCTGACGCATAAGCTGGAATTGACGGTTAAGGGCCGAAAGGTTGAACTGCCTTATTTCCACGCCGGCGTGGCGCGGGCGTCTTTCTGGGATCTCTGCGCGGTCGCGCTCGGTCCGGCAGATTACCTTGCGATTGCCGAGGCCGTGCGGGTACTGCTGCTTGATGATATTCCGCTGCTTTCGGCGACGAATTTCAACGAAGCCAAGCGGTTTGTAACGCTGATCGACGCCTTGTATGAGGCGAAAGTGCGATTGATCTGCTCGGCGGCGGATATACCCGAACGGTTGTATGTCGAGGGCGAGGGCACGTTTGAATTTGAACGCACTGCCAGCCGCCTGCGCGAAATGCAGGCCGCGGATTGGGCGCAAGAGGCATAACGGGCGCGCGGGTTTTCCAGCGCGCCGGTTGATTTCCGCCTTAGATTGAGGCTGCTAGGCGTGTGCCTTGGTCAATCGCGCGCTTGGCGTCCAGCTCGGCGGCGACATCTGCGCCCCCGATGATATGAGGCGACCGCCCAGCTGCAATCAACGTATCCGCCAAGCTGCGCTCGGGCAACTGGCCCGCACATAGCACCACCGTATCGGCGGCGATCACGCCGGGATTTTCGCGCGCCTCGCCGTAGCTGACATGCAACCCCTGATCGGTGATACGCTCGTAATTCACGCCACCGATCATTTGCACATTCTTCATCTGCAACGCGGCTCGGTGAATCCAGCCTGTTGTCTTTCCCAGATGACGCCCCAGCTTTTCTCGCTTGCGTTGCAACAGGGTTACGGCGCGTGTGGGCGGCTCGGGATGAGGCTCGGCCAGCCCGCCCGGCGTCTGCGCCGGATCGCCCACGCCCCATTCGCGTTTCCAGTCTTCCAGATCAAGCGTCGGGCTGTCATCGACTGTCAGGAATTCGGCCACGTCAAACCCAATCCCGCCCGCGCCGATGATGGCCACGCGTGGCCCTGCTGTCACGCGGCCTTTCAGGATGTCGATATAGGACACGACTTGTCCGCCCTCGACGGGAATTTCAGGGTCACGCGGTTGCACGCCGGTGGCGATGATTA
>JAFGWK010000196.1 GCA_016937195.1 Paracoccaceae bacterium
AATGGTGCCGCTGAAGGGACTCGAACCCCCGACCCCATCATTACGAATGACGTGCTCTACCAGCTGAGCTACAGCGGCATTCCTCTCATCGTAGGCCCTACTATGGCCCTACTCGTTCTTCTCGTTTGCCGCGAAGCTTTTGGCTTTGCAAGTCATTCTGGCGGCGACCGCCAATTGCGAATGATGTGCTCTACCAACAGGGCTAGTGCGACGATCTTGTAAGCAAATGCCTCAGGCGATTTGCCCTTTAGCGGGCGATTAGCATGCGCGCGCGCGGATGTGTAGCCCAAAAATGCCTCAGATCGCTGCCGGTTTTTCCTCTGTGGCATCAAGCGTATCGCTGGCCTCGACAACTTCGGCGTCAACGACGTCGTCTTCCGTCCCTGTCGCAGGCTCGGGCTTGCCCACGATCAGCGGTAGCATCTCGGCGCCATGCGGCAAAGGCGCTGCCTGCTTCGTGGTTTCACGCCAGCTCAATGTGTCAAAGCCACCGCAATTATCACACACCGGAGTCCACTCGGACTGGATGTTTTGACAATTGTCGCAGCACCATTGCGGCCCGCGCGGAGCCGTCAATGCGCGTGTCAACCAACCCCGCACGACGGCGTCATCCGCACCCTCGCCGCGCTCAACCGCCGCCATGATCGTAAGAACACGTGCGGTCGGATGGGTTTCAGGCAGATCGCCCAGCGCGCGACGGGCGGCAGGGAAATCCTCGGCCGCAATGTTCAACTCAGCCTTAAGAAGGCGCGTTTCTTCATGTTCGGGGCGCGTCACCAATAGCTTGTCAAACCGCTTGAGACGCTTTGCAGGCGCCTCATCCGGCGCGATCTCGGCATAGGCCGACGCAAGATCGGGATGGGGTTGCGCCCCCCAAGCTTTGCGCAAAAGACGCTCTGCCGCGCGCGGCTTGCCCTTGTCTATGTAAGACCGCGCGGCCATCACAACTGCCGGGATCAGATCGGGCGATGATTTTGCCGCCGCAATCGCAGCCTCGCGGGCCTCGACGCTGGCACCTTCAGCCATCACGCCTTTAGCCTCTTGCAGCGCCATCACAGCGTCGCGCCGCTTATACACATCTCGGGGCAATTCGCCTTGGCGCAGCTTGGATTGCAGCACACCGCGCGCGCCTTTCCAATCACCCTTTTCCGTCTGCAGCTTGAGCAGCGTATTCTGCACCTCACGTTGACCCGGTTTAAGCGCATAAGCCTTTTTCGCCAGCTCCAGCGCGGTATCGGTATCACCCTCTTCCAGCTTCTGGCGCATCAGCCCGCGAACCCCCACAAAGCGCGTGCGGTCGTCGCCCAGCAAGCGCTTGTAAACTTCGCTCGCCTTCTTGGTGTCGCCCAGTTCCTCTGCGGCTTGCGCCGTAAGCAGGTTGGTCAGTTCGGGACGCTGCAAATACCGCTCGGCCTTGGCCGCTTTGGACAGCGCCAAACGCCCCTCGCCCGCCGCTGCCGCCATCATACCTTCGGCCAGCGCCTCATAGCCTTTACGCTCGCGGTTGCGATCAAAATAGCGGCTAATAGCGGTCTCATCACCCGAGATGAAGCGCAGGAACGCCACCACGAACCCGACAATCCGGATCACCAGCCAGACGGCGACAAATAGCAAGATCGCCGCAATCAGCGCTTGCAATGGGCCAAGAGTGAACTCCATCCCCAGCGTCGAAATTCGTAAACCGCCCGACATATCCGCAAGATGTGAGGCCCCAAGCGTCGCCGCAGCCACGATAACAAGAAAAAGAGCGACTTTAATAAACGTCCAGATCATCTGCGGCTCCTCATTGATTCTGGCCAAGCTGGCCCGCCGCATCCAGCGCCGCGACCCGTGCCTGCGCCCGCGCAGACCAATCGGCCAATGCGGGTTGCGCCGCTTCGGGCAATTTCGCGATCTCGGCCAGGGCCGCTTTTAGATCGCCCGTATTCACATCGCCCTGAGCGCGCGATAGCACCGCATCCGGACCATCACCCTCTTGCGGCGTCAAAGACCGCGCGCCCGTTTGGGTCAGTAAAAACGCACCCAGCTTGTCTCTCAGGCTTGCGCCGCTATCAGCCTTGCGTGCCGCCGCCAAAGCGGACCGCGCGGCCTCGGGAAAGCTGGCTTGCAAAGATTGCAACGTGGGGACATCGCCGCTTAGCGCCGCCGGAATTGTCACACCCGCCGCCTGCAAATCGGCCCGCGCTGGATCAAGCGGAGCGCCTGCATCAAGCGCGGCTTTCATCCGTGCGCTGGCCGCTTGCGCCATCGCAGCCTTTGCCGCGGCCTGAGACTGGTCTTGCAACTGTTTTGCCTGTTGCTCGGCCTGATCAATGCGCTCTTGCGCGGCTTTTGCGGCCGCTTCAATCTGCGCTTGTGCCGTTGCATCCGAAGCAGACCCCGACGCCGCTAAACCCGAAACCTGTTCTTTGAGCGACTCTAAAGCCGCCTTATTCGCGCGCACCTCTGAACCGATCTGGTCCAACGCGCCTTGAACGCCCGACAAATCTGGCGCTGGCGGTTGGGCAGATTTCATCGCCGCCAGATCCGAACTGAGTGCGTCGATCTTATCCGATTGCGCGCTGAGCTTGGCCTCCAGCTCGGCACTGGCCCCATTGTCGGGCGCGGCAGGGAACCATGCGGCGAATTGCGGCGGCAGCTTGGGGAGCGTGTAAATCGCAGCGCCCGCACCGACCACTGCGGCGATAACACCGCCCAGCAATAGCGGCATGAAGCCGCCCCGTTTCACTGGTGTAGCTTGCCGCTGCATCACTGTTTCGGGCTTGGGCGTATCATCTACTGACGTGTCCAGGGCTGGCTCATCCACTGTCTCGGCAACCGCATCGTCACTAGCGTCAACCGTATCAATGGAGTCTTGCGTCAAAACCGGCTCATCCGTCGCAGCGGGTTCATCGGAAGATGCCCCGCTACCGAGCACCACCTCAGTTTCATCCACTCCCGCAGGCTGGGTGTCTTCGGTCACGTCGACTTTCGACTCAACGCCCGAAACTTCAGCGTCTGCAACGATATCATTTGGCAGATCCTCGGATTTCGGTTTCCGGGTTCTCGGTTTTGCCATTGGCCATGCCCTCCAAGATTCGCGCCGAAATTTCGCGGTATTGCATCAATCTAGAGAGGTGCCGCCCCCGGCTCAACCCGCCATTTGCGCGCGCAGCAAAGAGGATATGGCATCTAGCACCCCCTTTGCGTCCGGTGAGGAGGCGACTTCGATTCGATCATGGGCGGCCGGACGACAGCTTTGGGCCACCGCCGCACTAATAGCGGCAAAGAAGAGTGGCGCATGAGTTTCGGGCAATGCCGCCTGGAGCGCGCGCGCGCTGTTGGGCGAAAAAAGCGGCACGAGCAAGCTAGCTTTCCCTTCAACTGCGGTGGTCGCTGCCGCCGATAACGGCAAAGGTCTTTGTCGATATAAAATGACCGTTTTCGTCTCTATTCCAGCCAAATTCAGTGCTTTGGCGACATCAAATGCTACATCTGCACCACGTGCGTGCAGCAAGTTACCGCCGCGATGCGCACCAGCGATTACAGCCGCAAGCGCCTCTGCGCCTCCCTCGCCCGCGATTGCCTTGAATCCTGCATCTTGCGCCGCCCGTGCGGTGCGCACTCCAACGCAATAAGCAACGCGGCCATCTGCGTTCTCGCGCGCGGCAAATGCGCTCACACCATGTTGTGAGGTAAAGATCAGCGCGTCGGCGGGAGGAATTGTCGCATCCAGAGGCGCTATCTCAAACAAGGGCGAGACGATCACGGGCCAATCCGCCCCGAACCGCGCGTGAAATTGTCGCGCAAATACCTCGGAGCTGACACGCGGTCGCGTCAGCAGCAGGATCGGTTTTTCGATACGCTCACCCATCTGCCAAATGCGCCTCGGGATTGTGTGAACCCTCCCCCGGTGTTACCTGCGAAACAACACTCACGCAACATCGGCCCTGATGACACAGACACTTACATTCCTTGGCCTCGAGTCGAGCTGCGACGATACCGCCGCCGCTGTGGTACGCAGCACGCCCGATGGAAATGAAATCCTGTCCTCCATCGTCGCGGGCCAAACCGAGTTGCACGCGCCGTTTGGTGGCGTCGTTCCCGAAATCGCCGCGCGCGCGCATGCCGAAAAGCTGGATTTATGCGTCGAAGAGGCGCTGGAACAGGCCGGGGTCGGGCTGGACGCACTGGATGGAATCGCGGTCACCGCCGGGCCGGGGCTGATCGGCGGGGTGATGTCTGGAGTGATGTGCGCCAAGGGCCTCGCTGCTGGGGCCGGGCTGCCGCTAATTGGCGTGAACCATTTGGCGGGCCACGCACTAACCCCGAGACTGACCGATGGATTGGCATTTCCGTATCTGATGCTGTTGGTTTCAGGCGGTCATTGCCAATTCCTGATCGCGAAGAGCCCCGAAGACTTCACCCGTCTTGGTGGCACGATCGACGATGCTCCTGGCGAGGCCTTTGACAAAGTCGCCAAGCTGCTTGCGCTGCCCCAGCCCGGCGGCCCCGCGGTTGAGGCCGAAGCCGCCAAAGGCGATCCCTGTGCAATCCCTCTGCCGCGCCCGCTTCTAGACAGGCCGGGTTGTGATATGTCCTTTTCGGGCCTCAAGACGGCTGTTTTGCGCGCGCGCGACAAGATTATCACCCAGCATGGCGGCTTGCCACGCGCCCAGCGCGCTGATCTCTGTGCCTCGTTTCAAGCGGCAGTGGCGGATGTTCTGGCAGAAAAGTCACGCCGGGCCTTGCGCGATTATCTCACATACGCGCCAAAGCGCCCAGCATTGGCCGTCGCCGGAGGCGTTGCGGCAAACAAGGCCATTCGCGCCAGCCTAGAAACGGTTTGCGCGGAGTTTGGTGTG
The DNA here is from genome assembly GCA_016937195.1 of Paracoccaceae bacterium. GTDB lineage: Bacteria > Pseudomonadota > Alphaproteobacteria > Rhodobacterales > Rhodobacteraceae > Thioclava. The sequence goes on from JAFGWK010000196.1 coordinate 4,845, forward strand.
GAATTCCTCGCGCCACCCTTGCGCCTTTGCACTGATAATGCAGCGATGATCGCCTATGCCGGAATTGAGCGCTTTCGCGCAGGGGCGCGCGATGGGATGGATCTTGCTGCCCGCCCGCGCTGGCCACTGGATCAAACATCGCCTGCCCTTTTGGGATCAGGAAAAAAAGGAGCCAAAGCATGAGTATTGCCGTTCTCGGCGCAGGCGCCTTTGGCACCGCACTCGCTGTCAGCCTTGCGCAAAATGGCCCCGTTACGCTTTGGGCGCGCGATGAAACGCATGCGCAGCAGATGCAGGCATCCCACACCAATGCGCGGCGGTTGCCGGGCGTCAATCTGCCGAAAAACGTCTCTATCACGGCGGATCTGAACGATGCCTTCAGTGCCGACACGTTGCTTCTCGCAATGCCGATGCAACAAATGGGCGGTTTTCTAAATACACACGCCAAAACACTTTCCGGCAAAACGCTGGTGTCGTGCTCAAAAGGGATCGACATTGCCACCGGCCAAGGTCCGACTGGCCTGATGCGCGCCCATTGCCCCGGCGCGCGCGCCGCTGTGCTGACCGGTCCCAGCTTTGCCGCCGATATCGCACGGGGCTTGCCGACGGCACTCACTTTGGCCTGCGCGGATCACTCGGAACGCCTGCAGTCCGCACTGTCGACACCAAACCTGCGTCTCTACCGCACGACCGATACGATTGGTGCGGAATTGGGTGGGGCGCTGAAAAATGTCTACGCCATTGCGGCAGGAACAGTGATCGGCGCAGGCTTGGGCGATTCTGCACGCGCCGCGCTGATGACGCGCGGATTTGCCGAGATGTTGCGTATCGCGACAACGCTCGGTGCGCGCGCGGAAACGCTGTCGGGGCTGTCGGGATTTGGCGATCTGGTGCTGACCTGTACCTCTACGCAATCGCGCAACTTCAAACTTGGTCATGCGCTTGGCGCTAACGAGCCCTTTGATCCGGCGATTACGGTCGAAGGAGTCGCCACAGCGAAAGCAGTGTCTAAACTCGCGAAAAAGCGCGCTATTGAAATGCCCATCGCTGCCATGGTCACGGCCTTGACGGAACAGAAAATCAGCGTGCACGATGCCGTCGAGGCCCTGCTTGCACGCCCCTTAAAGGAGGAATGAAATGTATTTTGCCCTGATCTGCCGCGACAAGCCCGGCGCGCTCCAGATCCGCAAGGATAATCGCGACGCTCATCTGGCCTATATCGCTGAAACCGGCGTGGTCTTTATGGCTGGACCGTTCATCGAAGCAGGTGAAATGAGTGGCTCGCTTGTCATCCTCACGCTCGACAGCATTGAGGCTGCGCAAGAGTGGGCGGCAAATGACCCTTACGCCAAGGCCGGACTTTTTGCCGATGTGAGCGTGCAGGAATGGAAAAAGGTGGTGGGCTGATGCGCTACTGGCTGTTCAAATCCGAGCCCAATAAATGGTCCTGGGATCAGCAAGTCGCCAAAGGCGAGGCTGGCGAGGAATGGGATGGGATCCGCAATTATCTGGCGCGCAATAATATGCGTGAGATGAAGATCGGTGATCGAGCGTTCTTCTATCACTCTAATATCGGCAAAGAGGTTGTCGGGATTGTCGAGGTTTGCGCGCTGAGCCATCCCGACAGCACCACTGATGATCCGCGTTGGGACTGCGTTGACATCAAAGCGGTCAAACCGTTCAAACGCCCGGTTACGCTGGCCGAGGTTAAAGATGATCCGCGTTTGTCAGAGATGTCACTGGTGACTTCGATGCGCCTTTCGGTGCAGCCGGTAACCGAGGAAGAATGGAAGATCGTCTGTGATCTGGGCGGCGTCGATCCTGAATAGGAATCAGACGCTCCCCCTTTGAAAAGACAAAGAGGGTTCCGGCACCCCTACCAGAACCCTCTGCCACCCACGTGCTCCCGTAACGCACCACACGTGAAACTGTATATCGGATCTGGCCATCCTGGCCGGTGAGATAGGTTTACG
>JAFGWK010000197.1 GCA_016937195.1 Paracoccaceae bacterium
GGGGGTCTGGGGGTGTGAAACCCCCAGCCTGTCCGCTCAGTGCCCCAGAATCTGGCTCAGGAACTGCTTGGTGCGGTCCGATTGCGGGTTGTTGAAGAAATCATGCGGGTTGTTCTGCTCAACGATCTGACCATCGGCCATAAAAATCACCCGGTTCGCCACTGCCTGCGCAAAGCCCATTTCGTGGGTCACGCACAGCATGGTCATGCCCTCTTCGGCCAGCTCGATCATCGTATCGAGCACTTCTTTGATCATCTCGGGGTCCAGCGCCGAGGTCGGTTCGTCAAACAACATGATGCGCGGCATCATGCAGAGCGAGCGCGCAATCGCCACACGCTGCTGCTGACCGCCCGAAAGCTGGCCGGGGTATTTATCGGCCTGCTCGGGGATTTTCACCTTCTCAAGGAAATGCATCGCGGTTTCGATGGCTTCTTTCTTGGGTGTTTTGCGCACCCAGATCGGGGCAAGCGTCAGGTTTTCAAGGATCGTGAGATGCGGGAACAGGTTGAAGTGCTGGAACACCATCCCCACTTCACGCCGGATCTTGTCGATATTCTTCAGGTCATTGGTCAGCTCGATCCCGTCCACAACAATCTTGCCCGCCTGATGTTCCTCAAGACGGTTGATGCAGCGGATCAGCGTCGATTTACCTGACCCTGAGGGCCCGGCAATGACGATACGCTCGCCGCGCTGCACGGTCAGGTCGATGTCGCGCAGAACATGAAACTGGCCATACCATTTGTTCATATTCTCGATCTGGATCGCGACCTCGTCGCTGACCTGCATGTGGCTGCGGTCAACTTCGCGTTCGAAATGTGGTTCAGTCATGTGTGTTCTTCCTTAGTGATTGTCACGTTGCAGCCGGTTCTCGAGATGCATCGAGTAACGCGACATCGCGAAGTTCAGGATGAAGAAGATGGCGCCGACAAAGACGAAGGGCTCCCAGTAGATGCCTTTCCAGTTGAAGTCGGCACGGATGAAGTCGGGAATGCCTTTGAGCGGGTCGAACAGACCCACAAAGACGACCAGCGTGGTGTCTTTGAACATCCCGATAAAGGTGGACACGATGCCCGGGATCGAGATTTTCAGCGCTTGCGGCAGCACGATCAGCCGTTGCGCCTTCCAGTAATCCAGACCCAGCGCATCCGCGGCCTCATATTGCCCGCGCGGCAGGGCGGCCAAACCACCCCGGATCACCTCGGCGATATAGGCGGCGGCGAACATCGTCACGAGGATCATCACCCGCAAAATGATATCGAAATTCGTCCCCGGCGGCAGGAAGTAGTTCAGCAACAAGGACGCCACGAACAGCAGTGTGATCAGCGGCACGCCACGAATGAACTCAATGAAGATGATCGAGAAAGATTTGATCAGCAACATGTCCGATTGCCGACCCAGCGCAAGGATGATCCCCGCTGGCAGCGACAATACAATCCCGCCCACGCCCAGCGTGATTGCAAGCAAGAATCCCCCGAACTTAGCCGAGTCGACATGCTCAATTCCCAGCGGGATCATTCCTTGGAACAGGTCGATCAGCGGTCCGACGACAAATAGGAAATACAGGATCGCCACAATCGCCCCGGCCGAAAACCCGGAAATAGAGCCATATTTTGCCACGTAGGAGAACACCACCCAAGCCAGCACAAAGCCTGCCAGCACCAAAAGCGGTGCCCAGACGGTGCCACCCCAAAGCAGCCACACGGCAATGAACGGATAAAGCGGCGTGAACCAGATGACCTTTTTGGGCACGAACTGGAACATCAGAGGACCGATCGCCACGAACAGCAGCGCAAAGGTCAGCACCGGGCGCCAATACAGTTCGGACGGGTAAAATCCAAAGAGGAACTGGTGCCAGCGCTCGTGGATCATCGCCCAGCAGGCTCCGGTAGCCCCGGCACCATAGCGATCCGTGATAATTGCGCGGCATTCCTTCAGCGAATTGGCATCCCAAACGCCATGGGCGAACCACGGGTAGAAATGCATCACGAAGCTATAGGTCACGTAAATACCCAACAGCGTCAACACCGTGTTGAACCAACCCGAGAACAGGTTCTCGCGCAGCCATTGGATCACCCCGGATTGCCCCACAGGCGCGGGTTTCTGGGGCAGCATAGTGTCGCGCACAAAGGCGACAGTTTGGGCGTGCGTATCGCTCATATTACCGCTCCTTCAGCTTAACACGATTGTTAAAGATATTCATCCCGCCCGAGATCAGCAGCGAGATCACCAGATAGATCAGCATCATCAGCGTGATCGCTTCTAGCTCGCGTCCCGTTTGGTTCAGCGTGATGCCCCCCAGCGTACCGCGCAGATCGAGATAGCCGACCGCGATAGCGAGTGAGGAGTTCTTCGTCAGGTTCAGATATTGCGAGATCAGCGGAGGAATGATCACCCTCAGGGCCTGGGGCAAGATCACCAAGCTCATCGTGCGATTGGGCCGCAGACCCAGCGCAAAGGCAGCCTCGCTTTGTCCCTTTGACACGGCCAGAATACCGGCGCGCACAATCTCGGCGATGAAGGCGGCGGTATATAACGACAGCCCCGCCCAAAGCGCCACGAAAGCGTTAGATACGTTTGTGCCCTTGACGAAGTTAAACCCTTTGAGCGCCGGCTCTTCTGGGTTAATCCCCAAGGCTGTGACAAGGATCACGACCGGTAGCACCCAGATCGCGAGGTTCTTCCACCACGTCGTTGGACGGACTCCGGTTTTTGCCTGAACCTGCGCTGCGCGATTGTTCAACGTTTTCGTCACAAACCAGCTTGCGAGCAGCACCAGTACAATCGCGAGGAAGTTCAGCGAAATCGGGGCTAGCGCGGTATCGAGTGAGCCAAGACTGCGATCAAAATGGATTGAGGGGATCGCCGTATATCGATTGGTAAACGCAACCGATTCAAACAACATCGAGGTTTTCGCCTCGCCCGTCGCCGCGTTCACCTTGTAAGCATTCGGTGAGGGCGCAACTTCTGTTAGCAGCGCGATCGCCACCAAGATCCAAAGCAGCACGGGAATATTGCGAAACACTTCGACATAGATCGTCATCAACCGCGCTACGAGCCAGTTTTTCGACAACCGCAGCACACCGACGAGCACACCGATAAAGGTGGCCGCGATACAGCCAAGGAATGAAACCCAAAGCGTATTGAGCAATCCGACCAACAGTGCGCGGCCATGGGTCATGTCGTTGTTATAGGGGATCAGGGCGTTGCCGATATCATAACCGGCGCGCTGTCCAAGGAAACTGTAGTTGAAATCCTTACCCAGAGCATTGAGGTTCTGGATCGTGTTATCGACCAGCCAGCCGACAAATCCCATTACCAAGAACAGAACTACGATCTGGATCGTCATCGAGCGATAACGCGTATCATATATAAGCTGGCTGAGCCGGAAGCCTGTGTGCTCCGGCGCGTCTGGCGCAGTCGTCATCTGTATTTCCCCTGTTGCCGTAGCGCTTATTCTTACTTGGCCATTCTATGTCGGGCCTTGGGGACAATCTCCCCCGCGCACGGTCTTTTGATAAAAGGTCAGGGGCGCGGAATGAACCGCGCCCCTGCCAATGTCATCTTAGCGGAAGGGAGGAGCGTACATCAGGCCGCCCTGCGTCCACTGAGCGTTCAGCCCGCGGGCAAGACCGATCGGGGTCTGCTCACCAATGGTTGCGGCAAAGATTTCGCCGTAGTTGCCATTGGCCTTGATCGCGTTCACAGCCCAGTCTTTGCTCAGGCCGATCATTGCGCCAAGATCACCCTCGGTACCAAGCAAGCGCTTGATTTCCGGGTTGTCGGTGCTTTTTGCCAACTCGTCGATATTGGCCGAGGTCACGCCGTATTCTTCGGCGGCGATCAGCGCGAAGACCGTCCAACGCACGATATCGGTCCACTGGTCGTCACCCTGACGAACGGCCGGAGCCAGCGGCTCTTTCGAGATGATTTCCGGCAGGATCACGTAATCGCTCGGGTTTGCGAAGGCTGCACGCGTTGCGGCCAGACCCGATGCATCGGTGGTGTACGCATCACAAGCGCCAGCAAGGAACTGCTGCTCGCCTTCAGCATTCGAATCAACGGTGATCGGCTGATAGCTCATGTTGTTGGCTTTGAAGTAGTCAGCCAGGTTCAGCTCGGTCGTGGTGCCGGTCTGGATACACACGGAGGCCCCGTCGAGTTCCTTGGCCGAAGTCACGCCGGAATCTTTGCGCACCATGAAGCCCTGACCATCGTAATAGTTGGTCGCGGTGAACTGCAGCTTCAGGTCGGTGTCGCGCGAGAAGGTCCAGGTGGTGTTACGTGCCAGCAGATCGACTTCACCCGAGCCCAGTGCGGTGAGACGCGTCTGACCCGAGGTCGGCACGTATTTCACTTTCGAGGGATCGCCAAGCACGGCCCCTGCAACAGCCTGACAAATGGCGACATCAAAGCCAGACCAATTACCGTTTGCATCGGGTGCGGCAAAGCCGACAAGCCCGGTGTTAACACCGCAGATCAGCTCGCCGCGCGCTTTCACGTCGTCCAGCGTCGCTGCACCAGCAACCCCGGCAGCCAAGGTGGCCGCAGTCAGCGCGCCGATAAACACGGATTTCTTCATTTTTACCTCTTCCTGTTGTCGCCGCTCTGTGGGGAGCGGTTCTTTAGACGGCCCGAAACGGGCCTGATGACAGTGTCAGTGACACATCGTAACGAAAGTGTGGTCCAGATCGGGAAAGAAGGTCAAGGCCGCTTTCCAATTTCCGTGAAGCCATTTGCATAATTGATCGGCAATAGCGGTTGGATTAGGCGCATTCTTGGTCGGAAATGAAATCGCGCAGTCTCACGAATGGGCGAGCGACCAGATTCGCGCAGCTTGTAACAACGCCTCATTTTTCAGAGATGCCAAGTCATCGGCGTCTTCATCGGCGCCCCATTGCTCGCTTTGCCAGTCCTCGTCGATGCGTGACAGATCCCATGCCTGCTGCGCGTCCAGCCGTCCGCGTGCAACGGCAAGCCCCAAAATGAGCGACCCTGTCAGCGAGATAAGATCATGCATCGCCGCCAGCGCAAACGGGCTGAGCGCGGCCAATTCGGCGCGCAAACGGGCCAATGCGGCGGCGTCTTGATCGACCGGAATGACCCCGGATGTGACCTTAAGCCGCACGCCATATTCACCTTCTGCCCAATTCAGCAGCACATCCCAAGCCTGCCCCTGACGCAGGATCAACTCTTCGGGTCCATCGGCACGATAACATAGCAAATCGGTGCCGCCATATTCGGCCAGAAGATCGACCACCTCGTCAAACTGCACTGAAACCTTATCGATCGCGGCATTGGCCGAGCGGGTTACAGGCATCGTTTCGGGGCGGATCACACCTTCTTGGGCGTCCCACTCAGCGGTGATGGCCTGCGCCATGGCTCGAGTCGGTACGCGCAGCTCTGCCTTGGCGGGCGTGCGCAGCGGTCGGCCATCCAGCATGACGCCGAAATCCTGTGCGCCCGCATCCACCGATGCCTCTTTCCAAAACCGTTTCGCGGCCCATTCGCTCATGCGCACATTCCCAATTCGTCAAACAGCGCCGCTTCCAGCGCGTCAAAATCGTTGACCATCCGATGCGCGCCCGCAGCTTCCAGCTCGACAGCGGGATGATATCCCCAACGCACGCCAATTGTGGCGACCCCTGCGGCGCGGCCCATTTCGATATCATAGCTCGTATCGCCGATCATCACCGCGCCCCCTGCCCCGACGCCCGCCTCGGCCAGCGCGCTGGCGATCATCGAAGGGTGCGGTTTGGAAGGGTGATCATCCGCCGTCTGCAAGCTGACGAAAATCCCCTCAAGCCCGTGATGTTCGATCAGCGCGCGCAAGCCCCGGCGCGATTTTCCCGTCGCCACCGCCAGCAGTATATCGTCGCGCTTGGCCAAGCGATGCAGCAGCTCCGCCGCGCCGGGATACAGCGGCGCAGGATCGGCAGCGCGCGCGGTCATGTAGCTGTGCTTATACCCCTCGACGATGCGCGACTGCGTGGCGCTATCCAGATCCGGCGCAAGGCGCGCCACCGCGACGGGCAGCGACAGCCCCACGATCTGCAACACCGCCGAGGCCGCAGGTGCGGGCAGGCCCGCCGCCGCGAATCCCAGCGTCATCGCATGGGTGATATGCGTCTGGCTGTCCGAGATCGTGCCATCGACGTCAAAGATCGCCAGCTTCATGCGAGATCCTCAAACGGATCGGCGGGCACGTCGCGCTCGTTCCAGCCCAGCGTGTTCCACGTGCGCTTCATGTGATCGGGCATCGGCGCGACCAGCGTGATCCGCTTGCCGCTGATGGGGTGGTCGAAACTGATCTGGCGGGCATGCAGATGCAGCTTGCGACTGATTTCTCCACCCAATTGCGCGCCCCAGCCATCGCCCAGATTTTCCTGCCCCGAGCCGCCATATTTACCATCGCCCACGATGGGGTGGCCGATTTCAGCCATATGCGCGCGCAGCTGATGGGTGCGCCCGGTGATCGGTACCAGCGCCACCCAGGACGCGCGCGTACCCAGTGCATCCAGCACCGCGTAATCGGTCGTGGCGCGCTTGGCGTATTCGGTCTGATCGACCTTGGAGGGGTGAATGCAATGCATCTTTTCACCCTCGCCGCCGCGCCCATGCCCCGGCGCCTTGACCAGACCGAAACGCACCGTCCCCATTTTCGGGTTGGGCACACCCGCAACTGCCGCCCAGTAGATCTTGCGCGTGGTCTTAGAACGAAACGCCTCGGACAAGCGGCGCGCGACCCGGTCCGTGCGCGCCAGAAGCAGCACGCCCGAGGTGTCTTTATCCAGACGATGCACCAGTTTGGGCTTGTCCTTGTAGCCAAACAGCAGCGCCTCGGCGAGCCCGTCAACATGGCGATTGCCCTGCCCCGAGCCGCCCTGACTGGGCAGGCCTGCGGGCTTGTTCAGCGCGATGATATGTTCATCTTTCCACAACACGCAGCCCTGAATGAACTGCGCGTCTGCGTCAGAGATGCCCTCAACATCATTGGGCGGTGGCGCATCGGGGATCGGCGGAACGCGGATGGTTTGGCCGGGGGCCACGCGCGTGTTGGCCTTCACCCGCCCGCCATCGACGCGCAGATCGCCCTTGCGGCACATCTTCTCGATCATGCCTTGGGAAAGCTGCGAAAACCGCCGCTTGAGAAAACGGTCCAGACGTTGCTCGCCCTCGTCTTCGGTGACCTGAACTTGCTGTACACCGCTCATAATACTGCCCTCATTACATGCACACCCGCGACAAGCCCCAGCAGGCCTGCACCCACCGACAATCCGATATATAGCGCCGCGAGTGAAATATTTCCCCGCTCGATCAGGCGATACGCCTCAAGCGAGAAGGACGAAAACGTCGTGAAGCCGCCCAGCATTCCGGTTGCGAGAAACGCGTTCCAATGGGTCAGTTGCTTATCACCCAGAAACACCACCAGCGCGCCCATCAGGAAAGAGCCGATGATATTGACGGTGATCACACCCAGAGGAAAATCATGCGCGCCAAAGCTGCGCATCATCCCGACCCCGACCAGATAGCGCCCCGACGCCCCAATCGCGCCCCCAAGCGCCACCTGCAAAACCGTTGTCAGCATGGATGTCTCCTTTGCCGCCCTTGGACCGAAGGGGGCGACAAATGTCAAGTTTGGCGACGCGTGCGCTGCTTGGAGAACCAATCGAGGCGTTTTTTCAACTCACGCTCAAAGCCGCGCTCGACGGGTTGATACAGCACCGGGCGTTTCATCGTTTCGGGGAAATAGTTTTGCCCCGAAAACCCATCCTCTGCGTCATGATCATAGGCATAGCCCGCACCAAAGCCCTGACTCTCCATCAGCTTGGTCGGTGCGTTCAGGATATGTTTGGGTGGCGGTTCGGATCCGGTCTGCTTGGCCGCTGCGCGCGCAGCCTTATAGGCGACATAGCCCGCGTTCGATTTCGGCGCGAGTGCGAGATACAACACCAGTTGCGCCAGTGCCAACTCGCCCTCGGGGCTGCCAAGGCGTTCGTAAGTGTTCCACGCATCAATGCTTAAGACCTGCGCCTGTGGATCGGCCAAGCCGATATCTTCAACCGCCATGCGGGTCAGGCGACGCGCCAGAAACCGCGGGTCTTCGCCGCCCTCCAACATGCGCGCAAACCAATACAGCGCGGCATCCGGGTCACTCCCGCGCACCGATTTGTGCAGCGCCGAGATCAGGTTGTAATGCTCATCGCCCGATTTGTCGTATTTCGCCGCGCGCTTCATCAACCGGGTCGACAGCGCATCGACATCCAGCGGCTTGCTCAGTTTCCACGCCGCCACCTGCTCAATCAGGTTCAGAAGCGCGCGCCCGTCGCCATCGGCCATTTCCAGCAAAGCCTCGCGCGCTGGCCCCGTCAGCGGCAAGGCCCGCTCCAATGCTTTTTCTGCGCGCTGCGCGAGGCGTTCCAGATCGGCCAAATCAAGCCGTTCGAGGATCATCACCTGCGCGCGGCTCAGCACAGCGGCGTTCAGCTCAAAGCTAGGGTTTTCGGTCGTCGCCCCGACGAGAAGGATCGTGCCGTCTTCCATGTGCGGCAAGAAACTATCCTGCTGGGCCTTGTTGAAACGATGGATTTCATCAACGAACAGCAACGTGCCCCGCCCCTGCGTGGCGCGCAGCTTGGCGGCCTCAAACACTTTGCGCAGATCGGGCACGCCGGTAAAAATTGCCGAGATCTGCACGAAGGCTCGGTCCGACGCATCCGCCAGAAGCCGCGCGATCGTAGTTTTGCCGACACCGGGCGGCCCCCATAAGATCAACGACCCAAGCGAGCCCGCCGCCAGCATCGCCCCCAGCGGCGCATCGGGGCCAAGCACCTGCTCTTGCCCGATCACCTCGGACAGGGTGCGCGGACGGATCCGGTCGGCCAGCGGGCGCGGAGCCTGCAGCGCGTCAGTGGAGGGATAAGAGGGGGTGTCAAACAGATCAGCCATAGGGGCGCAATCTAGTGCTTGCGGCGATCCGGGGGAAGCCCCCGCGCGAGCAGCCGCGCGGGGGCAATAGCAAGCAAGCTCAGTGTAGGTTCTGCGAGAAGTCCATCGACACGACCTGATTGTTGATCCCGTCGATCTCCATTACCGGGCCCATCGCGGTCATATCGACCCCGACACGCCCCGCCCAACGCGGCCAGTTCGCGTTTAGCAAGGTCAGGGCCGAACGCGCGCCCAGCCGCCGCGCAGCGCTACCGATTTCCATCACCAGCTTGGCATGAACGCGGCGGCGGATTCCTGCGGGCACGTCATGGGCCACGAACAAGCGCGAGCTTTCCCAGACGGTCTCGGACACCGGTGCCTCATCATAAAGCAGATTGGACGGAATCGTCTTGAGCAAACCACGCTGTGCGTCGCGGATCATGTAGGTATAGATACCGCATTGCGTGGTCGTGGGCGTCAAGCGGTTGCCTGCCAGCACCTTGCCCAGTTCATCATGCACGACGACCCAACGGCTCGCGGGGGTGTCATACTGGTCGTATTCCATGCCCATCGCCTCGGGCAGGTCCCATTTATTTTGCACGATGAAAAGTTCGCGCCTAGCGCGAAGCATGTTGGCAAACAACGTGCCATGGTTGTGGAAATTATCGAATGAAAGTGTGGTGGTCTGCATGTCTTCCTCCTGCAGGGTTGGTTGGTCAAACAGCCGTGCGGAGGGCAACAAACACTAAAGCAGTCGATAGTCCTTTGCGCGTTGGATGGCTTCGGCCGTCGTTCTGGCCATCAACCTCGCTCGCGCAGAATTCAGCCGCGCCTTGAGAGCGCTTTCTGATATCCCCAGTTTCGCGGCTGCCGCCGCATGTCGATCGCCCCCAGCAACACAGCGCAACGCCTCGATCTGGGCTTTCGTCAGACTGTCGGGAGGCTGGGTTATCTCGTGTAGTTCGCACACGATATCGCTCAGCGTCGCGATCTCTTCGTCGCTATATTCCCGATCGTCGCGCGCAAAACTTGCGATTGTACGGGATTTGATCGGGCCACAGGAAATTGTGCACCCGTATTTGAGGCCGAATTTTCGCGCCTCGACGAAAAGATGAAACGGATCAGGCAGACCCGGATCACTCCATCGGATCGAACCGTTGACAGAAAACCCCCAGGCAGTCATTGGATCGCGCAATACAAACCCGTTTTCCGTGTAATGATCCAGCCAAGCCTTACTATAGGTTTGGTAGGTCATCAGTGGAGCGGTAAAGCGGATATGCAATCCAACAAAATACCCAAGCGGCGCCCTGCGGCCCAGCTCTTTTAACTTCAGATCGATTCTGCTCTGTATCGACATATCTTTTTAGACAGGTTGGGGAAAAATCGGTCAACTTTAAAGTGAATTACACCGAGGGTTTTCTTGTTTCTTTTTCAATGACTACGCAATTTTCGACAGCTTGCAAAGTACAGGGTGCCTAATTTCTTCAAGAATGATTAGGCCATTTCTGGGGCGAATCTCAAAAAGCATAAAAAAAACCCGCCGATGAGGGCGGGTTTTCGTGTTTGCTACATTTTTAAGCACCAAGCAGGATGCCCTCAGGTCAACCCTCGGCGGCTTCTTCAGCCTCAACGCGGGCTTTATCAGCCTTGCCTTTGGCGGCCGGATCACGGTCGACGAATTCGATGATCGCCATCGGAGCCATGTCGCCATAACGGAAGCCCGCTTTGAGGACGCGGACATAACCGCCCTGACGCTCTTTGTAGCGCGGGCCGAGGATTTCGAACAGTTTCGCGACATACTGGTCTTGCTTGAGCTGGCTTGCGGCCTGACGGCGGGCATGCAGATCGCCGCGCTTGGCAAGCGTGATCAGCTTTTCGATGATCGGGCGCAGTTCTTTGGCTTTGGGCAGAGTGGTCTTGATCTGCTCATGCTCGATCAACGAGCCAGCCATGTTAGAAAACAGCGCTTTGCGGTGTTCGTGGGTGCGGTTTAGACGGCGGTAGCCGCGAGCGTGACGCATGTGAATTCTCCAAATCTAGCGTTTTACTTTGTCAGGCTGGCGATGCGTGTCACCAACTCACCTTGGGGCCTTTTGGCCCAGATCTTCCCCGGCAATTCCGGGCATTTGTGAGGGGCGTTTATCCAACGCCCCCCTATTCGTCAATCAGAACTGGTCTTCAAAACGTTTGGCCAGGTCTTCGATGTTTTCCGGTGGCCAGTCTTCGACTTCCATCCCGAGATGCAGCCCCATGCCCGAAAGCACTTCCTTGATCTCGTTGAGCGACTTGCGGCCGAAGTTCGGCGTGCGCAGCATCTCGGCTTCGGTTTTCTGGATCAGATCACCGATATACACGATGTTGTCGTTCTTGAGGCAGTTTGCCGAACGCACCGACAGTTCCAGCTCGTCCACTTTCTTGAGCAGAAGCGGGTTGAACTCGAGACCGTCGTCCGCGTCTTGCTTACCAGCCGATTCCGGCTCGTCGAAGTTGACGAAGATCGACAGCTGGTCCTGCAGGATACGTGCAGCAAAAGCCACCGCGTCATCTGCCGACAGAGAGCCATCAGTTTCGACTTTCATCGTCAGACGGTCATAATCCAGAACCTGGCCTTCGCGGGTCGGGTGGACTTCGTAGGCAACCTTCTTGACCGGCGAGTAGATCGCATCAATCGGGATTAGACCGATCGGCGCATCTTCGGGACGGTTTTTGTCGGCTGCGACATAGCCCTTACCGGTGTTGACGGTCAGTTCCATGAACAGATCAGCACCGTCATCAAGATGGCAGATCACGTGCTCTTTGTTGAGCACTTCGATACCCGAAGTTTCGGTGATATCGCCTGCGGTGACAACGCCGGGGCCCTTGGCCGAGATCGACAGGCGCTTGGGCCCTTCGACATCCATGCGCAGAGCCACGCCCTTGAGATTGAGCACCATATCGGTCACGTCTTCACGCACACCGGCGACGCTGGAAAACTCGTGCAACACGTTGTCGATCTGAACGCTGGTGATAGCAGCGCCTTGCAGCGAGCTCAGCAGAACGCGACGCAGCGCGTTGCCCAGTGTCAGGCCGAAGCCGCGCTCCAGCGGTTCTGCAATGATAGTCGCCTGGCGCAGCGGGTCATTGCCCGGCTTCACGTCAAGCTGCGTGGGCTTAATCAATTCGGCCCAATTCTTGTGGATCATGCGTTTGCCTCCATACTTGTCCCAGACCCATGTCCAAAGTCGGGACGCCCGAGGAAAAAACCGAAAAATACGGTTGGGCCGCGCGGGAAATCCGCACGGCCCAGCCGTTGAAACTTAGATCAGACGCGGCGACGCTTCGGCGGGCGGCAACCGTTATGAGCGATCGGCGTCACGTCGCGGATCGAGGTCACTTGCAGACCCACCGCTGCCAGAGCACGCAGAGCCGACTCACGACCCGAACCGGGGCCTTGAACTTCGACGTCAACGGTCTTGAGGCCGTGATCCTGTGCCTTCTTGGCAGCATCTTCAGCAGCCATCTGGGCAGCATAAGGCGTCGATTTACGCGAGCCTTTGAAACCCATCGTGCCAGCCGAGCTCCACGAAATCGCGTTGCCCTGCACATCAGAGATCAGAATCTTGGTGTTGTTGAACGAGGAGTTCACATGCACAACACCAGTGGCGATATTTTTACGTTCTTTGCGCTTAGCGCGAACTTTTTCACGAGCCATCTGTCCTGCCTCCCCTTACTTCTTCTTGCCAGCGATAGCTTTCGCCGGACCTTTGCGCGTGCGCGCGTTGGTATGGGTGCGCTGGCCGCGCACGGGCAGGTTGCGACGATGACGCAGACCGCGATAGCAGCCCAAGTCCATCAGACGCTTGATGTTCATCTGGGTCTCACGGCGCAGATCGCCTTCGACGGTCAGATTGGCGTCGATATGCTCGCGGATGGCAAGCACTTCGCTGTCGGACAGCTCGTTGACGCGACGGGTCGAATCGATGCCGACGGCTTCGCAAATTTGGCGCGCCGTGTGTTGACCGATTCCGGTGATGTAGGTGAGTGCGATCGGGACGCGTTTCCCGGTCGGAATGTTGACGCCAGCAATACGTGCCAAAGCGTTTATCCTTTCGTTGCGGTTCCGTGATCCCAGAACCTTTTTTCACAACACAAGGCCCGAAACTGGCGCTTCGGGCCCGTGATTTCTTCCCCAAAGAATCTTTCCCAAGCGGAAACGATTCTGACAAGAGACGCCGTGACCTAGAGGCAAACGCCCGCCGGGTCAAGTTTTGTTTAACAGATTAACTCTGCTGATCGAGAACACGTGAGATCGCTTGGGAAACCGCGTCCATCTCAGCGAGCCCGTCAATCTGGAACAACTCGCCCGCATGGTAGTAATAACCAATCAAGGGCGAGGTCTTTTTATAGTATTCCATCAACCGCGTGCGCAGGCTTTCCGCGTTATCATCGGCGCGCCGCTTGAGGTTCGTTGATCCGCACACATCGCACTTGCCCGGAGCTTTCGTCGGCTTGGTTTCGTCGTGATAGACCTCGCCGCAGTCACCACAGGTAAAGCGCCCGGTGATGCGTTTAACGAGAGCCTCGTCGTCGACCTGCATCTCGATCACCGCATCCAGCTTTTGACCCATCCGCGCAAGCGAGCGCCCCAGCGCATCGGCCTGGCCCAAGGTGCGCGGGAAGCCGTCAAAGATGAACCCAGCCCCCTCATCGGCGGCGAGTTTCTCTTCGATCAGCCCGATCACGATTTCATCGGTCACAAGCTGACCCTTGGCCATCACCTCGGCAACCTTGTTGCCCATCTCGGTGCCCGAGTCCTTGGCCTCGCGCAACATGTCGCCGGTTGAAAGCTGAACCATACCGCGTTCTTCGACCAAACGGCGGGCTTGGGTTCCCTTGCCTGCGCCGGGTGGCCCCAAAAGGATGATATTGGTCATCGTTTGTATCCCCGAAATCTCGATTAACGGCGTGCGGGCGGCTTGCGCGGCCCTTTCTTCTTGCCACGACCGCGCAGCTGCGAGCGCTCGATCAGCCCTTCATATTGATGAGCCAACAGATGCGACTGAATCTGGTTGATCGTATCCATCGCCACCGACACAACGATCAGCACCGAGGTGCCACCGAAATAGAACGGGATCGAGAGTTGTGAACGCAGGATTTCGGGCAGCAGACAGACAGCCGCCAGATAGCCAGCGCCGATCATCAGAATGCGCGAGACAACGTAATCGAGATATTCCTCGGTTTTCTTGCCGGGACGAATGCCGGGCACAAAGCCACCTTGGTTCTTCAGGTTCTCGGCCACCTCGTCGGATTTGAACGACACGTTGGCGGTGTAGAAATACGCAAAGAACACGATCATCGCGACGTAGAACAGCAAGTACAGCGGCTGACCGGGCCCGAAATAGGCCAAGATCGTCGACATCACAGGGCCGGTATTAGAGCCCGAGAATGTCGCGATCGTGGTCGGCAGCAGCAACAGCGAGCTGGCAAAGATCGCCGGGATAACGCCTGCGGGGTTGACCTTGATCGGCAAATGGCTGGAGCCGCCATCATAAACTTTCATGCCAACCTGACGGCGCGGATATTGAATATGGATCTTGCGCAAGGCGCGCTCCATGAACACCACAAAGGTGATCACCAACGCAATCATCACCAGCACGCCAAGAATAACCGGAGTCGAGATCGCACCCGCCCGGCCCTGCTCGAGGAACCGCGCAAGGGCTGCGGGAATTTCCGCGACGATCCCGGTGAAGATGATCAGCGAGATACCGTTGCCGATGCCGCGCGCGGTGATCTGCTCGCCCATCCACATCAGGAACATCGTGCCGCCCACCAGCGTCACCACAACAGCGGCGACAAAGAACAGACCCGGATCATGCGCCAGATCGCCTTTTTCAAGGCTTACGGCCAAACCCCACGCCTGGAACGTCGCCAAAGCAACGGTCGAGTAGCGCGTGATCTGGTTGATCTTCTTGCGCCCCTGCTCGCCCTCTTTCTTCATCTGCTCCAGCGCGGGGACCAAGGCGGTCAGCAGCTGGATGATGATCGAGGCCGAAATGTAGGGCATGATGCCAAGCGCGAACACGCCCATCCGCCCCAGCGCGCCGCCGGTGAACATCGACAGCACCCCGCCCAGACCCGAGCCGGCGCTTTGCATGAAGTCACGCAGCGATTGCGCGTCGATGCCGGGGACCGGAATGTAGGTGCCCAAACGGTAGATGATCAGCAAACCGATAGTGAAGAAGATGCGCTGGCGAAGCTCGGTGGCTTTGCCTAGGGCGTCCCAGCTCAGGTTCGCCGCCATTTGCTCTGCAGCAGATGCCATATGCCTGTCTCTTTCATGTAAGCAGCCGCCAGACCGTTTCCCGGTCGGGCGGCGCCTTGGAAAACTAAGACTGTGTAATCGGGCGCGCGCCCGCTCACAACAGCTTATTCGGCAGCGGTCGCCACCGTGATCTTGCCGCCAGCCTTTTCGACCGCGTCAATCGCGGATTTCGAAGCGCCGGTGACCGTGATCGTAACCTTCGAGGTCAACTCGCCTTTGGCCAACACACGCACGCCATCAAGCTTGCGACGCACCAGACCCGCTGCGATCAGCGCATCTTCGGTGATCTCGGCTTTGCCGTCGAGCTTACCTTCAGCGATGAATTTCTCGATCTGGCCGAGGTTCACCACGTTGAATTTCTTTGCATTCGGGGGCGTGAAGCCACGCTTGGGCAGACGGCGATAGAGCGGCATCTGGCCGCCTTCGTAACCGTTCAGAGCCACACCGGAACGCGATTTCTGACCTTTGATACCACGGCCAGCCATCTTACCTTTGCCCGAGCCGGGACCACGCGCAACGCGCTTGGCTTTTTTCGCAGCGCCGGGATTGTCGCTTAGTTCATGCAGTTTCATGTCGCTTCTCCTTGCCGGAACACCACCATCGAAGCGTTTGGGTGGGACACGGCTTTTCGTGATTGATTCTTATGCGGCCAGAGGGCCACCGGGGGCGTATAGACGCCAGCCGGTGTTGATGCAAGGGGAACAGAAGATCCTATATATCACGCTGTCCGCTCACAGTGCGCCGCTCAGCGGCAGGCGATCGTAACGGAATAATCGACATAATATGCAGCCCCGACATAGTAGCGACGAGACGGCCGCCGCGACAATTCTGTGAACGGCCCGCCGTTGCAAAGTTTCGCAGCGCGCCGCCCGATGTTGCGCTCAAGAATTGCGTCATTGTTCCACAACAGCCCGCTCCCCTTTGTTTGTTTGAAAGTGTGAACCGCAGAGGTTGGGGCTGATGAGTACGCACGCGATTGCGGGGGCGAGGCGACAGAGGAGGCCTGTCGCTCCACATTCCCCGTTTGCTGATAGGGTTTGGCATATCCGGGCGCGGCGTAGGTTCCAGTCGAATAGGCCTCACCGCTCCCTTGCGGTGCGGAGTTGACGCATGCGCTCAAGGTGAAAACCATCAGAGAAGCAACGGGAAACAATATCTTGGTCATTCAAAAGCCTTTTCAAATTCTCTCGGAGATCAACACAAAGCGGCAATTCTGGAAATCAAAATCAACGGTAGCTGCCTTCTCAAGTGCCTCCATGCTGCGCCCTTTGCAACCTGCCGCCACCTTTGTGAATGCGCATCATCACGCGCGCAAGCCAGAACAAGAGTCTGTCCGCCTTGCAGTTCTGCGGCTGCGGCAAGGAGCGGGGCCGAGTGCACAGCGACAGCATGGCACCAAGGTTGGCTCAGTGCCGCAAGGCGAATGCAAGTCCATGACAAAAAACGCCCCGGCTGTTTCCAACCGGGGCGTCTTTATCTTTACCAAACCAAGCTTAACGCTCAGCCGCGCTCTTCGATGATTTTCACCATGTGCGGGATCTTGGCGACCATGCCACGCACGGCGGGGGTGTCTTCAAGCTCGCGGGTGCGGTTCATCTTGTTCAGGCCCAGACCTTTGAGGGTCGCAGCCTGGATCGCGGGGCGACGGATCGGCGAGCCGATCTGTTTTACGACGATAGTTTTAGCCATTGTCCGTTCTCCTTACGCTTCCGCGGCTTCGGCGGGTGCCTCGGCCTCGGGTTTTTTCAGGATGTCGGCGACTTTCTTGCCACGACGCGCAGCCACCTGACGGGGGCTGGCCTCTTTGCCAAGACCGTCGAGCGTGGCGCGGATCATGTTATAGGGGTTCTGCGAGCCGATCGACTTCGCAACAACGTCCTGAACACCGAGCATCTCGAACACGGCACGCATAGGACCACCGGCGATGATCCCGGTACCAGCCGGAGCGGTACGCATGACCACTTTACCAGCGCCGTGACGGCCCTCGATATCGTGGTGCAGGGTGCGACCGTCGCGCAGCGGCACGCGCATCATGTTGCGCTTGGCGGATTCAGTGGCCTTGCGGATCGCCTCGGGGACCTCTTTGGCCTTACCCTTGCCGAAACCGACGCGGCCGCGCTGATCGCCAACAACGACGAGAGCAGCAAAGCCGAAGCGCTTACCACCTTTAACGGTTTTGGAGACGCGGTTGATCGCAACCAAGCGATCGGCGAATTCCGGAGTCTCGTCGCGGTCTTGGCGACCCCGGCGGTTATCACGTTCTGCCATGAGGCAATTCCTTTCAAGATGGCGCGCTTGCACGCCAGTTTATTCAATCCAAGTGGGCCGCCACAGGGACGCCCCCGGATCATCGGGGGGACGCGAACGTCCCCCACCAGTCTTAGAACTTCAAGCCACCTTCACGCGCAGCATCGGCCAAAGCCTTGATTTTGCCGTGAAAGAGGAAGCCGCCGCGGTCGAAATAACAAGTTTCGACACCGGCTTTCTTGGCGCGCTCGGCGATCGCAGCACCGATTTTGGTGGCTGCTTCGACGTTGTTCTTGCCCACGACACCGAAATCTTTTTCGAGCGTCGAGGCCGAAGCCAACGTCACACCGTTCACGTCGTCGATCAGCTGAACGCTGATGTTCTTGGACGAACGATGCACCGAAAGACGGGCGCGACCAGCGGCCATCTTGCGCAGTTTGTTCCGGACGCGCAGGCGGCGCTTGAGGAACAGATCTCTTTTGCTGTTTGCCATTTTTGCGCCCCTTACTTCTTCTTGCCTTCTTTGCGGAAGACATATTCGCCCTTGTAGCGAATACCTTTGCCCTTATAGGGCTCGGGTGCGCGCCACTCGCGGATGTTGGCCGCAACTTGGCCCACCTGCTGCTGGTCGATACCTTCCACAACGATTTCGGTCTGCTTGGGGGCCGTAACGGTCACCCCTTGCGGAACCTCGAAGTTCACTTCGTGCGAGTAACCGAGCGACAGTTTCAGGACATTGCCCTGCATCTGTGCACGATAACCAACCCCTTGGATTTCAAGCTCTTTCTTGAAACCTTCGGAGACGCCCTGCACAAGGTTCGCAACCTGCGAGCGGGCCATACCCCACTGCTGGCGCGCACGCTTGGACGAGCCGCGCGGCGTGATTTTGACGGCGTTCTCTTCAATCGTGAAGGTCACGTCATCCGTGGCGGTGAATGTGCGGGTGCCCTTGGCGCCCTTCACTTCGATGGTCTGGCCCGACAGAGACGCCGTAACGCCGCTGGGAAGCTCGACCGGTTTTTTACCAATACGAGACATTGAGCCCTCCTTAGAACACGGTGCAGAGCACTTCACCGCCAACATTGGCAGTGCGTGCAGCCGCGTCAGACATCACACCTTTAGACGTCGAGACGATGGAAACGCCAAGACCCTGACGAACCGTCGGCACATCCTTCGCGCCCATATACACACGACGACCGGGGGTCGACACGCGCTTGAGCTCACGAATAACGGGGGTGCCTTCGTAGTATTTCAGGCTGATTTCAAGCTCCGGGTGCCCTGCGGCATTCGAAGCGGCTTCATAACCGCGAATATAGCCCTCGTCCTGAAGCACATCGAGTACCCAAGCGCGCAGCTTGGAGGCCGGGGTGCGGACGGTGGATTTACCGCGCATTTGCGCGTTGCGGATGCGGGTCAGCATATCGCCGAGGGGATCGTTCATAGACATATCTCGGTCTCCCTTACCAGCTCGACTTTACCATGCCGGGGATCTGACCGTAGGAGGCCAGTTCGCGCAGCATGATCCGCGAGAGTTTAAGCTTACGATAGTAAGCATGGGGACGGCCGGTCAGTTCACAACGATTGTGAAGGCGGACAGCCGACGAGTTGCGGGGCAGTTCGGCGAGTTTCAGAGACGCTTTAAAACGCTCTTCCATCGGACGTTCTTGATCCGCGATGATTACCTTGAGCGCGGCGCGCTTCGTCGCATACTGTTTGACCAGTTTTTGACGCTTCACTTCGCGCGCAACCATGGATTTCTTAGCCATTAATCTCTCTCCCCGCGATCAGCTGTTGAACGGCATGTTGAACAGTTTCAACAGCGCCTTCGCTTCGGCATCCACCTGAGAGGTGGTGCAGATGATGATGTCCATGCCCAGCACTTCGTCGACTTTATCAAAGTCGATTTCGGGGAACACGATCTGTTCTTTCAGGCCCATGGCGAAGTTGCCACGACCATCAAAGGACGGCTTCACGCCACGAAAGTCGCGCACGCGCGGCATTGCGACGTTGATCAGGCGGTCGAGGAATTCATACATCCGGTCGCCACGCAGCGTGACTTTACAGCCCAGCGGCATTTCTTCCCGAACGCGGAAACCAGCGATCGACTTTTTCGCCATGGTCATGACGGCCTTTTGACCAGCGATGAGCGTCAGCTCCTCGGCGGCTTGCTTGACCTTCTTGGTGTCCTTGACGGCCTCGCCAACACCCATGTTCAGGACGATCTTGTCCAGACGCGGGATCTGCATGTCGTTTTTATAGCCGAACTCTTCTTTCATCGCAGCGCGAATCTGGTCGGTATAAACGGCCTTCAGGCGCGGCGTATAGCTTGCTTGATCGAGCATTAGATCGCCTCCCCAGTGGTCTTGGCGAAGCGCACTTTCTTGCCGTCTTCCTCACGGAAGCCAACGCGGGTGGCTTTGCCATTTTTGTCCATCAGCGACAGGTTCGACAGTGCGATCGGCATAGCCTTAGGCTGGCGACCACCCTGTTCGGTCTGGGTCTGACGGGTGTGACGGATGGAGACGTTCACGTCTGCCACGACGGCTTTGCCAGCTTTGGGCGACACAGAGGTGATTTCCCCCTGCTTACCCTTGTCTTTGCCAGCAAGCACGATGACCTTGTCACCTTTACGGAGCTTAGCAGCCATTACAGCACCTCCGGAGCAAGCGAGATGATCTTCATGAAGTTCTTTGCACGCAGCTCGCGCACGACCGGCCCGAAGATACGGGTACCGACCGGCTCACCATTGTTGCCAAGGATGACGGCAGCGTTGCGGTCGAAACGGATGGCGGTGCCATCTTCACGACGAACTTCTTTGGCGGTGCGTACGACGACGGCCTTACGGACGTCCCCTTTTTTAACGCGGCCGCGCGGGATGGCTTCCTTGACGGAAACGACGATGACATCGCCAACCGACGCGTAGCGACGGTGCGAACCACCCAGGACCTTGATGCACTGAACTCGGCGAGCGCCGGAGTTGTCAGCAACATCCAGATTGGTCTGCATCTGGATCATTTAGGTTTCTCCCGACCTATGGGGACCACCGTGCAGTCAGGGGCCCCAGGGTTTCGATTGAGCTGAACGCTCGTCTTGGCCGTTAGGCCGTGACGACCGTCCAACGCTTGGTCTTCGAGATCGGCGCGCATTCTTCGATGCGAACAATGTCACCGGTCTTGAATTGGTTAGCCGCGTCATGGGCGCGGTATTTCTTGGATTTCCGGATCGTCTTTTTGAGAACCGGATGCGTGAAGCGGCGCTCAACCGAAACCGTGATGGTTTGGTTGTTTTTGTCCGAGGTCACGGTGCCTTGAAGGATACGTTTGGGCATGGAAGCTCTCCTTAGTTCGCGGCTTCAGCAGCTTTGTGGTTCAACACGGTCTTGATCCGCGCAACGTTGCGGCGAACCTTGCGCATGCGCGCGGTGTTCTCGAGTTGGCCGGTGGCTTGCTGGAAGCGGAGGTTGAAGGCTTCCTTTTTCAGCGAAACGAGCTCGTCTTTCAGCTCATCAGGCGTCTTAGCCTTGAGTTCTTGGGCGTTCATCCCGGGTCCTTTCTTGGCATCAGAGGGCCCCTTAGGGTGACCCTGGATCTGATGGGTTATGTCGGTCCTGTCTTCAGGAACTCGCGGCATCTAACAGAGGGAATCGGATATAGCAAGGATTCATTGGCCTTTGCCCCGCATTGGCGTAAGCACGGGGCAACCCCACCCCTATCCAGTTCGGAAAATGCCATGTCGAAACCCAAATCGAAATCGAAATCGCCCGCTAAAGCTGCAAAGAAGACCGAAGAGAAAGCCATCGAGAAGGCCGCATCGAAATCTTCCGGCAAAGCCCCCGCATCATCGCAGATCGAGTCGCTGTTCGCCACGCGCCTGTATCGCGCCGCTCTATCGGAATTCGGCCCCGCCGTCGATACGGATGAGCTGGAAAACTCCTGCTATGGCATCGCCGAGGATGATGAGGCTGGCCAGCAATGGTGCGAGGATAACGACTATCCCGGCTACACCAGCTACGCCTCGCTCACCGACCTGCCCTGGCGCTTCCCGATCTTCAAGGACATCGTGAAGTCGCTCGACAAACATGTCGCGGCATTCGCCAAGGATCTCGAATTCGATCTTGGCGAAGGCAAGCTGGTGCTGGAAGATATCTGGATCAACATCCTGCCCGAAGGCGGCACCCACGCGTCGCACATCCACCCCCATTCGGTAATTTCCGGCACCACCTATGTCGCGATGCCCGAGGGCGCCTCAGCACTCAAACTCGAAGACCCGCGCCTCGCCATGATGATGGCCGCTCCCACGCGGGTGAAAACCGCCCGCCGCGAGCTGCAACCCTTCATCTACGTCAAACCCGAGATCGGCGAGGTCCTGCTCTGGGAAAGCTGGCTGCGCCACGAGGTGCCGATGAACATGGCCGAGGA
>JAFGWK010000198.1 GCA_016937195.1 Paracoccaceae bacterium
CAACTATGTCTGAACGCGCAAAAGCTGGGCTTATCTTACCGCTATCATTTCGCTTCTCTTAGGGCGCTTTGGCCGTTGAGCCATCCGAAACCGCATTCAGCAGGATTTGCCTCTTGGGGTACGAAACATCGCCATTGCGATCCGCACCTCCGCCGCAGGGTTGCATTCATCACCAAGATCGCAACTCGCAATCTGTGCCCAAGACTATCGCAAGCTCTTGCGCCACAACGATTGGAACCCATGAACGGCACGCCATAGCGCGCTCTTTCGAGTCGCTGAGAGCCGAACGGATCGGCCGCAGGAACTGGTAAGCCCGCCACGAGGTTGAGATCAGCGTCCTCGAATATATCAATGGCTTCTACACTCCCGTAGAATTCCCGCAGAAAAACATTCAGCCCTTGGCTGGAACTCACCACTGGTCCTCAAACAAGGGGCCGCTTGTCATCAGCACCCAACCGGAACAAAACCGGTGCCGGTCCAATCGAGAACGGTCACTCATTGTGCTGAACAAAAGCCCTCCGGCGCCCCCTCTAACCCCAGACCCGATCCAGCGCGGCCAGCCAATTGCGATGGGCCAGTTTTTCGATCAGAGGCGCGTCATAACCATGCGCACGCATCGCGTCGATCAGCTTGGGCAGACCCGCCACATCACCCAGATCAGGCGGGATCTGCGCACCGTCGAAATCTGATCCCAGTCCGACACGATCCTCACCCAGGGCCTCGATCAGATAATCGAGATGGCGCAGCATCGGGTCGAACCCTGCGAAAGGCTCGGATATCCCGTCTTCGCGCAGGAACCCAACGGCATAGTTGAGCCCGACGATGCCATCGCTCTCACGGATCATCGCGAGCTGCCGGTCCGTCAGATTGCGCGAAGATGGGCACAGAGCATGGACGTTCGAATGGGTCGCAATCAGCGGGGCATCGCTCAGCGCCGCAACATCGTCAAAGCCCTTTTCATTGAGATGGCTCAGATCAATCATGATCCCCAAGGCATTGCATTCATTAATCAAACGCTTTCCTGCCTCGGTCAGCCCATCACCCGTGTCAGGAGAACTGGGGAAGGCAAAGGGCACACCATGACCGAACGCCGTGGGGCGCGACCAGACCGGCCCAAGACTGCGCAGTCCGGCGGCGTGCCAAACATGCAGCGCATCCAGATCGGGCCCAATTGCCTCGGCCCCTTCCATATGCAGGATCGCGGCGATCTTGCCTGCCGCCATAGCCGCCTTGATGTCGGCGGTCGAGCGGCAGATCGCAAGATGCCCCTCGCGCTCCATCCAGTGCAGATGGCCCACCATCGCCATCGCCACCGGCAGCGCTTGTTCAAAAGGAATCTCGGGGGGCAGCGGCAGATTATAGGGCGGGTTACGCATCAGGCGTTCAAAATCAGGATCGTCATGCGCCTTGGGCGAAGGAATATAGACCGCAAAGAACCCGCCGGCGAAACCGCCCGCCTTCATGCGCGGAAGATCAAGCTGCCCCTGCCCCGTATTGGTCAACCAAGTCGTCGCGCGCGCCTCAGGATCGCGCAAAAGCCGCAGCAGAAAGTCGTTGTGACCATCAAAAACCGGGACCAGATTACTCATGCAGGTATGTCCTCTTTCGTGTAGCCTGCGGAAGCGCGCAGAAGTTTCGCGGTGTAGTCAGTTTTGGAGCGCCGGGCGCGCAGGTCTTCGCGCGTCAGTTCTTCGACGGCCAGCCCGTGTTCCATCACCAAAAGCCGCTCGCACATATGCGAAATCACGGCGAGATCATGCGACACCATCACATAGGTCAGCCCGCGCTCAGCGCGCAGCCGTTCCAGCAGATTAAGCACCTCGGCCTGAATCGAGGCATCCAGCGCTGAGGTCGGCTCATCAAGCAAGATCACCTGCGGCTCAAGGATCAGCGCGCGCGCCACGGCAACGCGTTGGCGCTGACCGCCTGACAACTGGTGGGGATAGCGAAAGCGAAACCCGACACCGAGGCCCACATCTTCCAGCGCCTGCGCAATGCGTTCGTCGCGGCGATCAAATCCCTGGATCGCCAGCGGCTCCGACAGCACAGAGTCGATGGTGTGGCGTGGATGCAGCGAAGCATAAGGGTCTTGAAACACCATCTGCACTTGGCGGTAAAACTCGGGGCGGCGCGGCGAGGCGATCCCGGCCCCGTTCAGGCGCAGCGTGCCGCCCGAGGTTGGTGCCAACCCGCAAATCGCGCGCAGTACGGTGGATTTTCCCGAGCCGGACTCGCCCACAATGCCATAGCTTTCGCCCGGCTTGACGTCGAAGCTGACCCCGCGCACCGCATGGACCTGATCCAACCCGCTGACAAACGTCACTTCCAGATTTTGCACGCTCAACATGTGGTCGTTCATTCTGCCCAAGCTCCGTCTCGATCCAGCACCGGGAGAGGGTGGCGATCCTCGTCGATGGCGGGCAGGCAATTGATCAGCCCTTGGGTATAGGGGTGTTTGGCCTGATCCAGTTCCGAGGCCTTAAGCTCCTCGACCACGCGTCCGGCATACATCACCAGCACCCGGTCGCAAAAAGAGCTGACGAGGCGCAGATCGTGCGAGATGAAAATCAGCCCCATGCCGCGCTCGCTCACGAGACGGTCGAGAATGCGCAGCACCTCAATCTGGATCGTGACGTCCAGCGCCGAGGTCGGCTCATCCGCGATCAGCAGATCGGGCTCAGACACCAGCATCATCGCGATCATCACGCGCTGGCCCATGCCGCCCGACAGCTCGTGCGGGTAGGCGCGAAAGACGCGCTCGGGGTCGCGGATCTGCACCGCTTCAAGCATCTCAAGTGCAGCTTGCTTGGCGGCGGCGCGACCCGCGCCATGGGTGCGCAAAACCTCCATCAATTGCTTGCCCACTGCCATCACCGGATTAAGCGAAAACTTCGGGTCCTGCATCACCATCGACATCCGCTTGCCACGCAGTTTGCGCCATTGTTTGGGCGTGAGGGGGCGCAGATCGGTGCCGTCGAAACTCAGCCGGTCGGCGCGCGCAGAGCCCGGTGGCGGCGTCAGTCCCAAAATTGCGCGCCCAGTCTGAGATTTCCCAGAACCACTTTCCCCAACGATTCCAAGCCGTTCCCGGCCAAGGTTAAAGCTAACGCCGCGCACCACATCGACCGGACCATTGCGGGTCGGAAAGGTAACGCGCAGGTTTTGAACGTCGAGCAGGCTCATTTTTGTCCCTTCGGATCAAGAACATCGCGCAGCCCGTCGCCCAGCAGGTTAAATCCCAGCGAGACGACGAAAATCGCGATCCCCGGCATCGTGGCAACCCACCAGTAATCAATCAGGAAATTGCGCCCGCCTGCGATCATCGCGCCCCATTCGGGTTGCGGCGGTTGCGCGCCCAAGCCCAAAAAGCCCAAGCCCGCCGCCGTCAGAATGATTCCGGCCATATCGAGCGTCACACGCACGATGATCGAGGACATGCACAGCGGCACGACGTGTTTCCAGATGATACGCGCCGAGGAGGCCCCTTGCAGCTTGGTCGCGGCGATGAAATCTGAATTGCGAATGGTCAGTGTCTCGGCCCGCGCAAGACGCGCATAGGGCGGCCACGCGGTAATCGCGATGGCGATGATCGCATTCTCGATCCCCGGCCCCAAAGCGGCCACGAAGGCCAGCGCAAGGATCAGCTTGGGAAAGGCCAGCACGATATCGGTGAACCGCATCAGCACGGTATCGACCCAGCCGCCGAAATAGCCCGCCGAGGTGCCAATCAGCAGCCCCAGCGGCGTCGCCAGTATCGCCACAAGCGCTACGACCGCCAGCGTAATGCGCGAGCCATAGATCAGCCGAGAGAGAATATCGCGGCCCTGATCGTCGGTGCCCAGCCAGTAGCCCTCGGTCAAAGGCGGCAGCAGGCGCGTGGTGTTCAAGTCACCCGTCAGCGGGTCATGCGGCGCCAGCCATGGCGCAAACAGCGCCAGCAGGACCAGCACCACCACGATCAGCAGCCCAAACATCGCCAAGCCATTGCTGCGAAAGCCAAGCCATGTGCGATAGGCCTGTCCCAGTTTGGCTTGGCGGCGCGACAGCGGGGCATCGCTGAGAAGCCATGCGCGTGTTGTGCTCATTTCCGGTTCCTCGTACGTGCATCCAGCAGGGTATAGAGCAGGTCCGAAAGCATGTTCAGCCCGACAAATATCGCCCCGATCACCAGCGTCCCCCCCAGCACCGCGTTCATATCGGCGTTTTGCAGCGAATTCGTCAGATACTGCCCAAGGCCAGGCCAGGCAAAGACCGTCTCAGTCAGCACCGAGCCCTCAAGCAGGCTGGCATAGCTCAGCGCCACAACTGTCACCAGCGGCACTGCGGCATTGCGCAGCGCCTGCCCCCAGATGATGCGCCATTCCGGCACGCCCTTGACGCGCGCGGTGATGATATATTCTTGCCCCAGCTCGTTGAGCATAAATGAGCGCGTCATTCGACTGATATAGGCCAGCGACAGGTAGCCCAGCAGCGAGGCGGGCAGGATGATATGGGAAAACACATTGGCAAACGCGCCCCATGCGCCTTGCATCGCCGTGTCGATCAGAAACAGCCCCGTCACCGGCGTGAAATCATATTCGTAAGACAGATCGATCCGACCAGGCCCCGAGATCAGGCCCATTTTGAAATAGAACAGCAACAGCCCCATCAGACCCAGCCAAAAGACTGGCGCGGAATAGCCCACGAGCCCCACAACGCGCACGATCTGATCGACCAGCTTGCCTTGGCGCACCGCCGCCCAGACGCCCAACGGAATACCAATCGCCGTGCCTAGAATAATCGAGACCGTCGCCAGTTCCAGCGTGGCGGGAAAGACGCGCGCGATATCTTCGGCAATCGGACGTGTTGTCAGGTTGGACGTGCCCAGATCGCCCTGAAACACATTCATCAGCCAGATCCAGAACTGCTGGATCAGCGGCTTGTCCAGACCCAGCGCCTGATAGGCCGCATCATACTGGGCCTGCGTTGCGCGGTCGCCCACGACCGACAGCACCGGATCGACCGGCACTACGCGCCCGATCAGGAATGTTACGATCAACAGCCCCAGAAAGGTGACCGCGACCGTGCCCAATGTCGAGAGGATCTTCATGATCCAGCGGGCGCCACGGCGCCCGCTGAGAGTGGTTGTCGTCATATTATTTGGTCACATGCGCGAAGTTGTTGTCGTTAAACGACGGGCCGATCACGATGCCTTTGACATCCTTGCGCGCGCCCAGCACCTCAATCTCTTGCGCGTAGATCACGAAGGGACCGCTATCGAGCACTTTCTTTTGCTCATCGACATACATGTCGGCGCGCTTCTTGGCGTCACGCTCCAGCATCGCGGCGTCGGTTTCCTTGGTCAACTCGGGGATGTCCCACGCGTTGCGCCATGCCAGCGGTTTAGATGTGGCATCGTCGGAATTGTCCGGGTTGAAGGCAAAGGTCGACGCATTGGTATGGGGATCCTGGAAGTCCGGCCCCCAGCGCCCGATATAGATGTCGTGATTGCGTGCGCGATATTTGGTCAGCGTCTGCTTGCCATCACCCGGAATCAGCTCCAGATCAATGCCCGCCTTCGCCATGCTCTGCTGCATCGCCTGCGCCATTGCCGTGATTTCGGGCGTATTACGCGTGTCCATCGTCACCTTGAACCCGTCGGCCAGACCTGCCTCCTTAAGCAGCTCCTTCGCCTTGTCGACATTCAGGCTGTAGGGGTTTTCGTTATACGCGCCCAAGAATCCTTCGGGCAGGAAGGCTTGGTGAACCTTGACCTTGCCCGACATGATCGTGTTGGCGATCGTGTCATAGTCGAGGAGATATTTCATCGCCTCGCGCACTTTGGGCTTGGACAGGTATTCGTTCTTCTGGTTCAGCCCGAGATAGTAAAGCGTGCCTTTGATACCGCTTTCCAGCTGGATATTGTCGTCGCCCTTAAGCGCGGCAATATCATCCGCCGTAAGGTTGCGCGCGATGTCGATATCGCCTTTTTCCAGCAGCAGGCGCTGGGTCGAGGTTTCGGGGATATGGCGATAGATCACGCGCTTCATCGCCGGGGCATCGCCGGAATAATTCTCGTCGCGCTCAAGGATAACGGCCTCGCTCGGGCGCCAGTCCTTGATCGTGAAGGGGCCAGAGCCCGCGTAATGCGTCTTGAGCCACTCATAGCCGTAATCGCCGTCCTTGGCGTGCTCCATCACCAGCTTTTCATCCACGACCGAAGCCACGGTCGCGGTCAGACAATACAGCGCCAGCGTCGTCGCATAGGGCTTGTCCATGGTGAAATCGAACGTGTATTCGCCGGTTTGCTTGATGTTTTGCTCGACATTGTCGGGCGTGAAACCAAGCTGGCCGATGATGAAGGCGGGCGATTTATCCAGTTTCACCGCGCGCACCAGCGAGAACACCGCATCCGCTGCGGTGATCGGGTTGCCCGAGGCAAATTTGCGCCCTTCTTTCATCTTGAAATGGATCGTCTTGCCATCGTCGGACACGGTCCAGCTATCAGCGGCGCGCCCGTAAATGTCAGACACGTCTTTCGGATTGTAGCCGATCAGCGTCTCATAGGTGTTTCCCGCGATTTCCGAGGCGGTGAATTCGAAAATCTCCGCCGGGTCAAGCGAGATGATATCGTCGATCGACCACGCCTGAATCAACGTATCGGGCGGGGTTTCGGCAAAGGTGAACGTGGGGACAGCGCCAAGCAGCAAACTACTCACCGCGACACTGGCCAGAAAACGGCTATGGAACATTTCGGTCTCTCTCTGTTGTCATCGGTTTGTTTTGATGGGGCTCTGCACGACTCTGCCACTCGCAGTCCGCGTCGGCCCCGGCTCCGACGTAAATTAAACCAAACGGATAAAATTTTTCGTGTCAACAATGTTTACAAAACGTGAACCGGGCGCAAAGCGCACTCATTGCAAGTTCTCGGTGCACGCGCAGGCCCTACCCCGCCCAAGTCATTGTTGAGCCGCGACAGAGAGCGCAACCATTTTAAACGAAATGCCAAAACCATGCGCGCCGCGCCTATTTGGCAGGCGACGTGTGAAGATTGCAAAGCGACCCGCCACTGTTCGACACCAGACTCACCTACGCCGGATCGACAGCCATAGCTCTGAGGTCATGATGAAAGCGGCCCGGATTGTTCTGGACACAGATATGGCGGGCAGACCGGACGCGTTTTATGATCGCGACGGTGCTGCCCTGCCTTGTTGGCAATAGGTAGGGATCTCTGGCGCGGGGTCTGTTGGTCGCGCTGCGAATCCGTGTGGGCCTCGCGACATGGGCAGGCGGGCACTCGTCTGTTTATTACTGAGCGAAATGGTAACGCGTTGCGCCGCTACGGCGGGTGTTTCTTATCTGCCAAACACCATCGAACACTTATGGTTCGC
>JAFGWK010000199.1 GCA_016937195.1 Paracoccaceae bacterium
CCGTCTTGCGACAACAGGTTCAGCACATCTTGCGACGAGCGCAGCAACTTGGCGGTTGAGCGATCTTCCAGCGCGCGGCGCAGGGCGCGAAAGCCCTCTTTGTCCTCAGGCGTATCGGGGAAATTCAACGCGCGAATGAAATCGGCAATCGAGATCGGCGCGCGCAATTCCTCGGCAGGGGTGCCAAGGGCGAGCATCGGTTCGGTGTCATCGGGGCGCAGCGGCGGCGGTGCGACCAGTGCGGCCTTACGGTCGGCCGAGGGCTGCGTGGCATGGGAATCGCGGCGCGAGGCAAAGGTCGCGATGGTGGTTTCGGCCTGACGCGTGACGGCGGCGATCTCGTCAAGCTTGCGCTCGACCGATTGATCGTTGCGCAGCGCTTGTTGATTGAGCCACGCCATCCGCATCGCCTCGATCGACTGCTTGAGCGCCTGCGCCTCGGCGCGCATTTCGCGCGCGCCCCGCGCCGTGATCGCCGCGACCCAGATCATCGCAATCGGCAGCGCCATCCCGACCATCAACGAAACCGTATTGAACAGAGACGCCGCCCCCGCCACGCCGGGCGCGAAGAACCAGAAGGCCAGCACCATGAGCAGCCACAGAACCGACAGCGCCAGCGCGATCCACTCGATCGCACCGGGGCCGCGTGAAGCTATGGCCCCACCGCGCATCGCAGGCGTGCGCATCCCGCCCAAAGGCGACGGGGTTTGCGTGGTCTGCTCCGCAGGCGTTTGCATTCATGGCTCCCACATGGGCGGTGTCAGGCGAATTTGACCGACAATATCTCGTAGCTGCGCGTGCCCCCGGGGGTGCGCACCTCCACAGAATCCCCCTCGTCTTTGCCAATCAAGGCACGGGCAAGGGGCGATTTCATGTTCAAGCGACCTTGTTCCAGATCGGCTTCGGGCTCGCCCACGATCTGATAGGTTTTTTCTTCGTCGGTATCTTCATCGACGATAACGATTGTGGCGCCAAATTTCACCGATCCGGTGAATTTGCTTGGGTCGATCACCTCGGCGCGGCCCAACAGGCTTTCGATTTCCTTGACCCGGCCCTCAATAAAGCCCTGTTTTTCGCGTGCCGAATGATATTCGGCATTCTCCGACAGATCGCCCAGCTCACGCGCCTCGGCAATAGCCTTAATGATCGCAGGGCGTTCCTGCGACTTCAGTTTTTTCAATTCTTGACTAAGCGAGTCGTAACCCGCGCGCGTCAACGGCACTTTTTCCATGGAAGGCTCCTGAACTCGGAGAAAACTCCAATTCAGGGCATCTAAATCTTTTCTTGCCCCCCCAAGTCAAGCCTCGAGCCACATTTTTGCCAAAACCCGTCGATAGAAGAAGGAGAACACCAATCAGGATGCGCGCAAATCTCATGGTTATGATTCTTCGGTTCTCCCTGCTGTACGTGCTGTCTTCTCTCGGACTGACAGCGTATCTTCATGCCGATTTCACCCAACTCTTGATTGATGCATTGCTTGCCGCAGCAACGATGGGGCAGGCAATTTTCGGGCTTTGGATTTGGCTGGTGCCGCTTGGTGTCGCCGGAATTTTCCTGCTGGGGCGAGAGCATATGCGGGGCCGGATCAGGCCGATCTTGGCGGTCTTCGTCGCTTCGGTCGCGCTTCAGGTCGGCTTTTTGTTCTTCAAAAGCGCCATTCCCAACATATTGCCCTATTACGCCGATCCAGACCTCGCGCGTTTTGATCTCTGGCTGCATGGCGGGGTCGCGCCCTGGCAGTGGTTGCATTGGCTGTTGCCGAATGGCATCGGAACTTTCCCCGCAGAGGCCTATCTCAACGTTTGGAGCGTTCCCGCATTGGGCTTTCCGATCCTGATTGTTGCCACCGAGACTGATCGCGCGCGGATGATCCGGTTCTTATGGCTGTTCTTTGGTTCTTGGTTCGTATTGGGCAACATTATCGCCCTGCTCGGAAGCTCAGTGGGGCCGGTCTATTATGATCGTCTGATAGGGGGCGACACGTTTGCCGCATTGACAGCGGCGCTCAAAAGCAGCGGCATTGCCGACGGACCGATTGGCTATGCGCAGGGCCTTTTGTGGAGCCACTATGCCGCTGGCGGGACGAGGTTGAACCTCGGAATTTCGGCCTTCCCTTCAATGCATGTCGCTGTCGCAACGATCACCATGTTGTATCTCTGGGAGCGGTCCAAATGGCTGCGAGTGCCGGGGGTGCTATTCTTGCTAAGTATCGTTTTCCTGTCGGTCTACTCTGGATTTCACTATGCCATAGACGGGTATTTCTCTTTTGCGGCTGTGCTGCTGGGAAACTGGGCGATCAAGCGGCGTATGGTCCCTGCTGCAGACGCAACATTATTGCGTGCCATCGCAGCGTAACAATTGCCTCATTGCGCGCACTAGGCTAGGCAGAACCCAACCAGTAGCGGCAAGCCAGAGGATTTGGGATATGGCCGAGATCGAACGCGAGTCGATGGAATATGATGTGGTGATCGTGGGTGCGGGGCCGGCTGGCCTGTCCGCGGCGATCCGGCTCAAGCAGATCAACCCCGACCTTGAGGTCGTGGTGATCGAGAAGGGCTCGGAAGTGGGGGCGCATATCCTGTCGGGGGCGGTGCTTGATACCGCGGGTCTGGATAAGCTGCTGCCCGATTGGAAAGAGCGCGGCGCCCCGATCAAAGTGGGCGTCAAGAAGGACAACTTCTTTATGCTTGGCCCGCACGGCCATCTGCGCATCCCGAACTGGCCGATGCCCAAGCTGATGAGCAATCACGGCAAATACATCGTCTCGATGGCCAATGTTTGCCGCTGGATGGCTGAGCAGGCCGAGGCGCTGGGCGTCGAGGTGTTCCCCGGCATGGCAGCCAGCGAAATCGTCTGGGCCAAGGATGAAAACGGAACGGACCGGGTCGCGGGCGTCGTCGCGGGAGAATTCGGCAAAAACCCCGATGGCACGCAGGGGCCGGGCTATGAGCCGGGCATGGAGCTGCGCGGCAAATATGTCATGCTGGGCGAGGGCGTGCGCGGTTCACTGGCCAAGGTGGTGATGGAGACGTTCAACCTTTCCAAAGATCACTGCCCGCAGAAATTCGGCCTCGGCATGAAAGAAATCTGGGAGATCGACCCCGCCAAGCACCGCGAGGGCACCGTCACGCATACGATGGGCTGGCCGCTGGGCGGCAATGCGGGGGGCGGCTCGTTCGTCTATCACCTTGAGAATAATCAGGTTTATGTCGGCTTCGTGGTCCATCTGAACTACGAAAACCCGCATCTCTACCCTTACATGGAATTCCAGCGCTTCAAACATCACCCGATGATGGCCGAGCTGCTTGAGGGCGGCAAACGCGTGGCTTATGGCGCGCGCGCGATTTCCGAGGGCGGCTGGCAGTCGATCCCGAAACTCACCGCGCCGGGCGTGGTGCTGATGGGCTGCGCGGCGGGTCTGGTAAACGTGCCCCGCATCAAGGGCAACCATAACGCGATGCTCTCGGGCATTGCTGCCGCAGAGGCGGCTGCCGCCGCGATCAAATCCGGGCGCGCGGGCGATGATCTGGTCGAATACGAGGCCGATCTGCGTTCGGGTCCGATTGCCAAAGACCTCAAGCCGGTGCGCAACGTCAAACCAATGTGGTCGAAATGGGGAATGCTCCCCTCGCTGGCCCTTGGCGGCTTGGATATGTGGACCAATTCGCTGTTCGGGTTTTCGCTATTTGGTACGCTCAAACATGGCAAGACCGATGCGGCGGCGACGGGCGAGGCGAAGAATTTCAAACCGATCGACTACCCCAAGCCCGATGGCAAACTGTCCTTTGATCGTCTGACCAATGTCAGTTTTTCCTTCACCAATCATGAGGAAAGCCAACCCTGCCATCTGAAGCTGAAAGACCCGTCAATTCCGATTGCGGTCAATTTGCCGAAATTTGACGAACCCGCGCAGCGCTATTGTCCGGCAGGCGTCTATGAGGTGATTGGCGAGGGCGCGGATGCCAAGTTCCAGATCAATTTCCAGAACTGCGTGCATTGCAAGACTTGCGATATCAAAGACCCGAGCCAGAACATCAACTGGACCACGCCGCAGGGCGGGGATGGGCCGAACTATCCCAATATGTGAGGCGATCAAACGCCCCTGAAATGCATAAAGCGGGAGGTTTTCCTCCCGCTTTTTCATAGCATCTCACTGGCAGCGGGCGTTCAATCGCCCGGCCTTGGCCCGAAATCAGGCCGAAGTCGAAAACAGCAAGTGGCGCGTATCGGCCCAATTGGCCTCGTGCGCGGCGACCTTCTCGCTAAGTTTCACGTCGCGCTTGCTCTCTTCGGTGCGCAGAGCGTGGCCGGTAGCGGACTTCTCATTGGTCTTCTTCGTCATTTTATATCTCCATTCTACGGCGGTTGCGCGCAAGCCATGTGCTATGCGCGTGTCGTGTGGATCGCACTGCAGGTCAGGGAGCCCCCCGAACGGCAGCAATAAAGCGATCAGCGTCGTATAGATGTCCCGGCACGGTGCGGTGCGGCGGTTTTTGCCCACGCTGGTCGATGCGCGCACGCAAGAGACCAAGCGGTGATGTCACAAATACCCAGCGGGTGCAGCGGCCTGACAGCTCGACCTTTCGGTTGAGCTGCGAGGGAATTTAATCTCGAACTAAGATTGAGGATCTTATATGTGCTAATGCGCACGAAACGCAAGCCTAAAGTGACTCGTATTTGATTAACGCACGGTCATCACGGGTCTGTCATCGCGCACCATCATGAGAAAACAGTCAAAACGGCGTGTTTTTGCCAAGCGGGGCAGGATGGTGCGCGAGGGCCGCATTGCTATGCGCCAGATGCCTCGTTACGGTCGCTCCAAACTCAATGAGAGGACTGTTTCGTGTCGAGTAATTCCTCTGCTTTTCGCATCGCTTTTGTTGCTTTGCTGATGGGCTCTGTCGCTATCACCCCGGCGCTTGCGCAAGATAAAAAGGCCCCCGCCGGGCAAAGCGCGCAAGACGCCGCCGCCGCTGCCGATGCGCAAGACGCCAAAGACGACGCGGATGTCGCCAATGATCCCAGCCCGCAAGAGGCCGGGGCCTATCTGGCCGCGCGCATCGCATCGCAGCAATTCGATTTTGAACAGGCGGCCAATTATTACCGCAAGCTGATGGCCGCAGGCGATGTCAGCGCCGAAACCGCCGAGGCTACGCTGGTCGCCGAGATCGCGATTGCCGATTTCGACCGCGCGGTGCCTTTGGCGCGTGAGATGCTCAAGGCGAAGACCGGCAGCCAGATCGCGGCGATGACGGTGCTGGCCGCTGATGCCAAAGCGGGCGATTGGGCGGCTGCGATCAAGCTTGCCGATGACGAAAGCGCCGATCCCGGCCCGCTTCTGGGTGGCCTCACACGCGCTTGGGCGCTGGTGGGCGAGGGCAAGATGTCCGACGCCGCCGCGGCCTTTGACAAGATAGGTAAGCAAAAAACTCTTGGCGCCTTCGCGGCGTTCCATAAGGCGCTGTCGCTCGCGTTGGTGGGGGATTACGAGGGCGCCGACAAGATCCTTTCGGGTGAACATGGCGCGATGATCACCGCGACCCGGCGCGGGGTGATTGCGCATGCCGAAATCCTGTCGCAGCTGGAACGTGACAAAGACGCGCTGGCGCTGATTGAGGACCGCTTTGGCACCAATCTCGACCCGCAGCTTGAAGCGATGCACACGAAGCTGGCCGCAGGCGAAACGTTGCCCTTCACGGTGGTGCGCAACGCGACCGATGGCGTGGCCGAGGTGTATTTCTCTGTCGCGCAGGCGCTGATTGGTGACGCACCCGATCCGTTCACGCTGATGCACACACGGCTGGCCAATCTGGTACAGCCCGATATGTCGGATGCGACGCTGCTGTCGGCCTCGCTGCTTGATAAGATGAAGCAGTACGATCTTGCGATTGCCGCTTATGCCGCGATCTCGCCCAAAAGCCCGATCTATCACGCTGCCGAAATCGGTCGCGCCGAGGCGATGGTGCGCGCGGGGCGCAATGATGCCGCCATTGAGGTGCTGGAAAACCTTGCACGCATTCAGCCCAAGCTTTCGGGGGTGTGGATCGCGCTTGGCGATACGTTGCGGCGCGAAAAGCGCTTTGAGGAGGCGGCAAAAGCCTATGATCAGGCGATTTCGCTGATTGGTACGCCCAAGCCCACGGACTGGTTCGTCTTTTATTCGCGTGCGATTGCACAGGAACGCTCGGGCGAATGGGATGCGGCGGAAAAGGGCTTTCGCGAGGCGCTCAAACTTGCGCCCGATCAGCCCTCGGTGCTGAATTATCTGGGCTATTCCTATGTCGATCGCGGGGAAAATCTGGATGAGGCGATCGATATGATCCGCAAGGCGGTCAAAGAGCGCCCCGATGCCGGCTTTATCATCGATAGCCTTGGCTGGGCGCTGTACAAAACCGGTCACTACCAAGAGGCGGTCAAGCAGATGGAGCGCGCGGTCGAACTTGAACCCCGTGATCCGCTGCTCAATGACCATCTCGGCGATGTACTTTGGGCGGTCGGACGTCATCGCGAGGCGCGCTTTCAATGGAGTCGCGCGCTAAGCTTTGGCACCCAGCAAGACCCGGCGGACACCACCGAAGACCTTGATCTGGATCGGGTGCGGCTGAAACTGTCGGTCGGGCTGGATCAGGTGCTTAAGGATGAGGGCAAGCCGCCGCTCAAACCTGTTTCCGGGACTGGCGCGAGCGATGCCAACAACTAGCGTTTTTGCGCCCGCCAAGATCAACCTGACCCTGCATGTCACCGGGCAACGCAGCGATGGCTATCATCTTCTGGACAGTTTGGTGGCTTTCGCGCCGGTCGGCGATACGCTCGATATCGCGCCGGGGCCGGGGATGGGTCGAGGGCTGACGCTGACGGTCTCGGGGCCAGAAGCCGCGGGCGTTCCGGTCGATGACTCAAACCTTGTGTGCAAGGCCGCGGTGCTGGCGGGGCGCTCGGATCTGGCGTTGTATCTGCATAAATCACTGCCTGCGGCGTCGGGCATCGGCGGCGGGTCGTCTGACGCGGCGGCGGTGCTGCGCGGTCTTGGCGCCATGCCCGATCCGCAGGCGGTCATGCGCCTTGGGGCCGATGTCGCGATGTGTCTGACGCCCCATCCCCAGCGCGTCCAAGGCATTGGCGAACAGCTCACTCCGGCGCAACTTCCCCCGCTGCCCGCGCTTCTTGTGAACCCGCGAGTTGAGGTCGCAACCCCCGCCGTCTTCAAGGCGCTGCCCGTCAAAACCAACACCCCGATGCCTGCACAACTCCCCGACTTTGCCGGGGTCACTGACTGCATCGACTGGCTCGCCACGCAGCGCAATGACCTGCAAGCGCCCGCGATTGCCCTGGCCCCGGAAATCGGCGCGGTTCTTGAGGCGCTTACCGTGCTGCCCACCTGTCGCCTTGCGCGTATGTCGGGCTCGGGTGCGACCTGTTTTGCGCTGTTTGAAACGGAACGCGAGATGCAGAACGCGCAAACCCATCTGCGTCGGACGCACGCGGATTGGTGGATCGCAGGGGGATGGCTGGGCGATCAGTCGCTTAAGGCTCGACCGATGAGCCACGATTGATAAAATACTGAGAATAATTGCAAAACTACAGATCCTGCCTGCCGTGGCCTTCACAACTTACGCGTGTCATGCCGTGCCGCCTGCGAAATGCGGGATTGTAAAATTGCCGATCTTTCCCTATATGGACCGTGCTACGTTTTTTCTGCCGCAGCTTGTCTCCGCAATCGGTTTCAGCCTGCATCTATGATCTGACTGAGCCGAACTGCTGCATGTCGCAGGCAGATTATAAGATAGGAGATCTCACGATGGCCAACGGCACCGTGAAATGGTTCAACCCCACCAAAGGTTTTGGTTTTATCGCGCCCGCTGATGGCGGCAAAGACATCTTTGTGCACATCTCGGCGCTTGAGCGCGCTGGCATTTCCCGTCTCGATGACGGTCAAGCCGTGACCTATGAGCTTGAGAGCGGTCGTGACGGACGTGAGTCCGCAAGCGATCTGGCACTCGCTTAATTTTCGGGTTTTGCCCCTTGGCCCGGCCGGAACTCGGCCGGGCCTTTCTTTTGCCCAAAGCAGGTTGCAATGACACAATCCAAAGCGATTCTTGACGTCTTTGAAACCAGCGCGGCCAAGCGCCCCGCATCCCTCCATGACAAAACTGCCGCCGCAGCCCGCCAAATCACAGACGATGCGCGCGACGAACGCGATGAACAAAGCGCACGGCTCAAAGCACGGCGTCTTGCGCGCGATGCGGGTGTACGCAGCAGCGACGACACGCACGACGCGACCTAACCCGCGCTTGCGTATCGGTGACAATCGCAGGCTTCCCCTTTGGTGGATGGCGCAGTAAGCCCGAGTCCTGATAAAGGGGCTGGCTATGCGGGTTTTCATCAACGGATTTGGTCGCATCGGGCGCTCGGTGTTGCGGGCATGGGCGCAAGCCCCTGAGGCTTGGCCAGAGCTCGACATCGTCGCCATCAACGACATTGCTGCGCCTGATATGCTGGCTTACCTGCTTGAATATGACAGCGTGTTCGGCCCGTGGCGCGGTACCCTTGCGCAAGAACCCGGGGCATTGGTGGTCAATGGCAAGCGCATCGCGCTACACCGGGCAGGCGATATTTCCATGCTGGATCTGGCAGATATCGATCTGGTGATGGAATGCACCGGGCGCGCCGATACGCTTGCCATCGCAGGGCAGGGGCTGGCGGGAGGGGCTGCGCGCGTGCTGATCTCGGGGCCCTCAAAAGCGGCGGAATTCACCGTTGTGATGGGCGTCAATGAGGGCGAGCTGAACGGCCAGCGCATTGTCTCGAACGCCAGTTGCACGACCAACGCGCTGGCCCCGCTGGCGCGTCTGATGGACAGCGCATTTGGTATTGTCACCGGCTCGATGACCACGGTGCATTGCTATACTGCCAGCCAGCCCACGGTCGACCAGCCCCGCGACGCGATGGAGCGTTCACGTGCCGCCAGCCTGTCGATGGTGCCTACGACGACCTCGGCGGGGCGGTTGATGGAACAGGTCTTGCCCGATCTTAGCGGGCGTCTGATTGCGCAAGCGGTGCGCGTGCCCACAGCCTCGGTCTCGGCGGTGGATCTGGCGGTGATCGTCAAACGCCCCGCAACGGTTGCGCAGATAAACGCGGTGCTCGTTAAGGCGGGCGGGGTAATTGGCACAACAGATCGCCCGCTTGTGTCGACCGATCTGCGCGCGCGCCCCGAAAGCGTGGTGATGGCGCTGCGCGAAACCAAGATCACCGATCATGGGCTGATCCGCGTCTTTGGCTGGTATGATAACGAATGGGGCTTTTCCAACCGGATGCTGGATATGGCGCTGCGCATGGCATGAAAAAGCCCCGCACGATGGCGGGGCTTTGAGATTGCCTAAAGGGAATGGCCGTTAGCGGCGATCGCCCATGAACTGCAGCAGGAACATGAACAGGTTGATGAAGTCGAGATACAGCTTGAGCGCGCCGATGATCGCGGCTTTGCCCATGAAGTCCTGTCCACCGCCCGCAGCCAGTTGCAGGTAGGTGTTCTTGATGTTTTGCGTGTCATAGGCGGTGAGACCCGCAAAGATCAGCACGCCGATCACCGAGATCGCAAAGGCCAGTGCCGAAGAGGCGAGGAAGATGTTCACGATCGAGGCCACGATCAGACCGATCAGGCCCATCATCAGGAACGAGCCCATCGCCGACAGGTTGCGCTTGGTGGTGTAGCCATACAGCGACAGACCCGCGAACGAGATCGCCGTCACAAGGAAGGTCTGCGCAATCGACACGCCGGTAAAGACGAGGAAGATCGACGAGATCGACGCGCCCATCAGTGCGGCAAAGACCCAGAACACGATTTGCGCGGTGCTCGTGCTCATTTTGTTAAGCGTCGCGCTAAAGGCAAAGACCACGGCAAGGGGCGCAAACATCAAAACCCATTTCAGCGGGCTGGTGTAGATCAGTGCCCCAAGCTGCGTCAGATACACATCACCGCGCAACTGCGCGACTGCCGACGCCGGATCGCTTGTCACGGCCATATTCGCCAGCATCCATGCGACGGCACCCGTGATTAGCATGGCCACAGACATCAGCCCGTAGACCTTGTTCATGTGGGTACGAAGCCCCACGTCAATCGTCGCTTGACGCGTGCCCGCATGGGGCGTGTGCATCGTTTCAAAATCAGCCATCAGCAACCTCCAACAATTCTTGTCCGATGATCCCTCACATCGGTGTCGGGTTCGATATTGGCAGAGAGGGCGTGAAATTCAAGATTTCAGACTCGTCAAAACCGCATTCATTCACACAAGTTTCTGCCATTGGGCATCAAAGCGCAGTTTTTCCACTCATTAAGGCTATTTTCCATGCTCGTCTTGCATCGTGATCACCAGTTTTCCGGTCGAACGCCGTGCGCGCAGATCCTCTAGCGCCTCGCCCACCCGATCCAGCGGATAGCACGCGCCGATATGGGGATGCAGCGCGCCCGCTTGAAACCAGGAAAACAGCTTGTCCATCGATCGGGTCAACACGTCGGGGTTCAGCGTTTGATAGCCTCCCCAATACAGCCCATGAATTGCGATATTCTTAACAAGCGCATGATTGAGCGGCAGCGCAGGCGGCGCACCGCTGGCAAAGCCGATCACCAGATAGCGCCCGCCCGGTCTGAGCGCGCGAAATGCCGCCTCGCCAGCAGGGCCGCCAATCGCATCATAAATGACATCCGCGCCCCCCAGCGCCTTGAGCGCGCCTTTCAGATCATCGGTTTCGACATCCACGACCTCATCTGCGCCAGCCGCGCGCGCAATCTCCAGTTTCGCCGCGCCGCGCGCACAGGCGATGACGCGCGCACCAAGCGCCTTGCCAATCTCCACCGCCGTCAGCCCAACGCCACCCGCTGCGCCCAGTACCACCAAGGTCTCGCCCGCGCGCAACTCAGCGCGGGTCTCTAGTGCGACATGGCTGGTCCCATATGCGATCTGGAATGCCGCCGCCTGCTCGAAGCTCATCGCATCGGGCATTACCGTGCAGCGCGCTTGGGCGAAGTTGCCGATTTCGGCCAGCCCGCCTTGCCCGGCAAAAACCGCCACCCGCGTGCCCGGCGCAAGTGTGCAGTCCGGTCCCGCCGCAATCACCTCGCCCGCCAATTCCATGCCCAGCGTAAAAGGTGCCTCGGGCGTGTCCTGATACTTCCCCTCGATCATCAGCAGGTCGGCAAAATTGAGACCACAGGCCCGGATCGCGATCTGCGC
This sequence comes from Paracoccaceae bacterium, assembly GCA_016937195.1. Classification (GTDB taxonomy): domain Bacteria; phylum Pseudomonadota; class Alphaproteobacteria; order Rhodobacterales; family Rhodobacteraceae; genus Thioclava. The sequence goes on from JAFGWK010000199.1 coordinate 11,235, forward strand.
CTCATCTGCAACTGGGGGATGCAGCGCGATATCTTGCAAATTCGGGGGGAGTCCAATCTTGTGAACTTGGAATGCGCGCATTGTGGTCTCCGTTCTTGTCGCTATCGCCATCATATCTTTGCACGTCCGGCAGGACCAGAGCCGAGCAGAGGGCATGACGCCCGCCGAGACGGCTGCACCAGAGCACGAAAACGAATCAACGGAAGCCAACGTAAGGTTGCGGAACGAAAAAGTTGACGCAGGGTCAGCTTTGGTGGTATTCGCAAAATGCAAAAACACGCATGGGGAGAGCAAGGTTTTCCACAGCAGTCTCACGATTTTGTTATTGGCTAACTTCTAACGGCCTGTCTTTTAGGACAGGTTTGCGTTTTGACGCTTCGGTCAGCTTCGCAGCATGTTAGCTTGTCCTCAATATAAGGAAGTGAAGGGCACATTATGAAACATCCGGTAGATGTACATGTAGGTAAGCGGATCCGTCATCGGCGTTGGATGATCGGCATGACCCAGCAACAGCTCGCTGATCATGTCGGGATCAAATTTCAGCAAATTCAGAAATACGAAACGGGCATGAACCGTGTCTCGGCATCGCGACTTTGGGATATTGCCGACGCGGTCGACGTGCCGATCTCTTTCTTCTTTGAGGGGCTTTCCGAAGATAGCGTTGCGCAACCTCAAGTTGAAGGTGACATTCTGTCGGACAAAGAAGCCCTTGCACTCGTGCGCTCGTATTACGCTATGCCCGAGGCCCAGCGCCGTCGGTTGTTCGATCTGGCGAAGGTGCTGTCAGACGCGGCCTAAACGTATTCTCACTGCGTCCCGACCGGGGCGCAGCGCTACGGGCGACTTGACCCGGCAAAAGGGGGCGGTTACCGCTCCCTTTGACATTTTGCCGATCCTCAGGAGAGCCCTATGCAAGTGCAAGATCCCGCCGAACAGACCGCGCTGATCGCCTTGGCCGAAGAGCTGGCTGAATGCGCGCGCAAGATCAGCTTGCAGCATTTTCGCCCCGCGGGCGGGATCGGCGCGGCCAATAAACTGGCCAGTGGCTTTGATCCGGTGACCGAGGCTGACCGCGCCGCCGAGGCCGCCATGCGCGCGATCTTGCAGGAACGCCGCCCGCAAGACGGCATTTACGGCGAGGAACACGGGGTCAAGCGCGGCACCAGCGGGCTGACTTGGGTGCTCGACCCGATTGATGGGACGCGCGGCTATATGTCGGGTACACCGACTTGGGGTGTGCTGATCGCGCTGTGTGAAGAAGAGGCCGACGGCCCCGGCGCACCGCTCATGGGGGTGGTTGACCAGCCCTATATCGGTGAACGCTTCATCGGTGGGTTTGGGCGCTCGGACATGAACGGCCCGCGCGGCGCGGCGGATCTGCGGGTGCGCGCCTCTCGCGTGCTGTCCGAGGCCACGTTGTTCACCACCTTCCCAGAGGTCGGCACCCCCGAGGAAGGGGCAGCCTTTGCCCGCGTCGCGGCACAAGTGCAACTGACCCGCTACGGGATGGATTGCTATGCCTACGCGCTGCTAGCGGCGGGCCAGATTGATCTGGTGATCGAGGCGGGGCTGTTCCCCTATGACGTCGCCGCGCCTATCGCCGTGATCGAGGCCGCAGGCGGGATCGTCACCAATTGGCAGGGCGGTCCGGCCCATCGTGGCGGTCAGGTGCTGGCCGCCGCCAACGCTGACATTCACGCCGCCGCGCTGGCCATTCTGGCAGGCTAAAACGCCCTGAGGCCGGCCTCGGTGACGATGAAATCGAGCGGCTGATCCGTTGGCTCGGTGGGCACCGCGTCCACCTGTTGCGCGCCATAGGCAAACCCAATCGCGACCACCGGGCCAGCGGCGCGCAACCCCTGCAAGGTCCGGTCGTAAAATCCCCCGCCATAGCCCAGACGATAGCCGCGCGCATCAAAGGCCAGCAGCGGCACGATCAGGATTTGTGGGGTGATCTCGGTTTTGTCCTGCGGGATCGCGGCGCCAAAAGCGCCCGGTTCCATCGCAGCGCCGGGATGCCAGCGCCGAAACGCCAGCGGCTGGCCCGGTTCAACGACCACCGGCAGGCAAAGTGGGCCGTGATGGGCACTCATAGCAGGGCGGGGGTCTGGCTCGGTACGGATTGGCCAATAGCCCGCCAAGGGCTGATCTGGATAGGCGGCCAGCGCCTTGATCAAGGCACGGCTCGCGGCCCCCTTATCACGCGCATGGGCCAGCTTGCGTGTGGCGTAAGCTGTCTGACGCGCGCCCTCTTTCATAGCAGCATGACCGAGGCCAACCCGAGGAAGGAAAAGAACCCCACCACATCCGTCATCGTCGTCACAAACGTCCCCGAGGCCAGCGCCGGGTCGGCCCCCAGTTTCTCCAGCGTCAGCGGGATTAAAATGCCCGACAGTGCTGCCACCACAAGGTTGATCACCATCGCCAGCGCGATCACGATGCCCAGTTGCGGCCCCGAGAACCAGAACGACGCCACGATCCCCATCACCACTGCAAAGGCCAGCCCGTTGAGCAGCCCCACGATCGCCTCGCGGCGCACAACCCGCCAGACGTTGCTTTCGGTCAGGTTCTTGGTGGCCATCGCGCGCACCGCTACGGTCAGCGTCTGTGTTCCCGCATTGCCCCCCATCGAGGCCACGATGGGCATCAACACCGCCAGTGCCACCAGCTTTTGGATCGTGCCCTCGAAGATCGAAATCACCGCCGAGGCCAGGATCGCCGTCAGCAGGTTCACCATCAGCCAAGGCAGGCGCTGACGCACCGTTTCCAGCACCGTATCCGAGATCGAGGAATCATCGCCAACACCGGCCAGACGCAGGATGTCTTCTTCATGTTCCTCGTCCAACACGGCCATCGCGTCATCAATCGTGATCACGCCAACAAGGCGGTCATCATCATCCACGACAGCGGCGGAAATCAGGTGATACTGGTTGAACGCATAGGCCACATCGCCCTCGTCCTGATAGACCGAGATCGTGCGGAACTCCGGTTCCGTAATCTCGCTGAGTTTCGAGGCGCGCGGCGCTGACAGAATACGCCCCAGCGTGACATTGCCCTGCGGATGATGCGCTGGATCGACCAGAATGACGTGGTAGAACTGATCGGGCAGCCAGTCGGCTTTGCGCAGGAAGTCAATGGTTTGCCCCACGCTCCAATGCGCAGGCGCAGTCACCACCTCGCGCTGCATCAGACGACCGGCGGAATATTCGGGATAGGACAGCGATTTCTCGACCGCCATCCGGTCAGGCTCATCCAGCGCGCCAAGAATTTGGGCTTGCTGGGGTTCTTCGAGGTCTTCGATCAGGTCGACGACATCATCGGAATCCAGCTCGCGCACAGCATCGGCCAGCACTTCGGGCGGGAGGCTTGCGATGACCTCTTCCCGGATCGATTCGTCGATCTCGGTCAGGATCTCGCCGTCGATCTCTCGGCCCCAAAGACGCAAGATCGCGCGGCGTTCATGCCCGGAAACCTGTTCCAGAAGGTCAGCGATATCAGCCGCGTGCAGCGGCTCCATCAGCTCTGCAAGGCGGGGCGCATCGTTTTCTTCAGTGGCTTGCAGGATCGCGTCGACCACTTCGCCGTCAAGGCGGTAGTCCTCTTCCTCGCGCTCTTGCTCTTCTAGCTCGGCTTCGGCCATATTTCCCCCGATTTTCCGCCCGATTTCGAGGACGGGCCTGCTTGCGCGCAAAACATAGCGGGTTTCTGTAGGATGCACAGGGGGGAGAGGGCGAAAAACCCTGCCCTGACGGCAGAGATTTACCTTAGCGCGCGCGGCTTCTAGCATGGGGCCAACATAAGCGAGGATTAAAATGGCAGAGCTACATCTGGGCCAAGTGATGGTCTATCAAGGCGATCCGCTGGTTGAGGGGCCAGAGGCGGTCTCTGTGCTGCGCCACGGCGCGCTGCTGATTGCCGATGGCAAGATCAGCGCAATGGGGGAGGCTGGCGATCTGCGCGCCGCCCATCCCGGTGCGACACTGGTGGATCACGGCGATCATCTGCTCTCGCCCGGCTTCATTGACGCCCATGTCCACTATCCCCAAACCGCGATTATCGCGAGCTGGGGCAAGCGGCTGATCGACTGGCTCAATACCTACACCTTTCCCGAAGAGATGCGCTTTGGTGATCCCGATTATGCAGCCGAAGTGGCGGGCCGTTATCTGGATCTCGCGCTCTCCAACGGCACCACGACTGCCTGCTCCTATTGCACGATTCACCCCGAAAGTGTGGATGCGATCTTTCGTGCCGCACAATCACGCGGAATGCGGATGCTGGCGGGCAAGACCTGTATGGATCGTAACGCCCCCGAGGGGCTGCGCGACACCGCCCAAACCGCCTATGATCAAAGTGCCGCGCTGCTGGCGCGCTGGCATGGCGTGGATCGGCTGGGCTATGTCATCACGCCACGCTTTTCGCCCACCTCCTCGCCCGAACAACTTAGTGCCTTGGGCGCCCTTTGGGCCGAGCACCCCGATTGCCTGATGCAGACCCATCTGTCCGAGCAGGTCGATGAAATCGCTTGGGTGAAGTCGCTTTATCCCGAGGCGCGCGATTATCTCGACACTTACGAATGCCATGGGCTACTGGGAGAGAACGCGCTTTACGGCCACGCGATCCACCTGACCCCGCGCGAATCTGCCCGCATTGCCGAGGTCGGCGCAGCGCTGATCCATTGTCCGACCTCGAACAGTTTTATCGGTTCGGGGTTATTTGACTGGCCCGCGCGGCTGGCCGAAAAACAACGCATCGGATTGGCCACCGATACCGGGGGTGGCTCGAACTTTTCCATGCTGCGCACAATGGCCGCCGCCTATGAGGTCGGCCAGCTCACGCATCAACCGCTCCATCCCGCGCAGCTTTGGTGGCTGGCCACCCAAGGCTCGGCCCGCGCTTTGCGCATCGGGGATAAGGTGGGCGCGCTGGCTGTTGGAATGGAGGCCGATTTCATCGCTGTGGACCTCGCCTCAACCCCGGTGATCGCGCAACGCGCCACCCGGGCCAATGACATCTGGGAGGCTGTATTCCCGACGATCATGATGGGCGATGACCGCGCGATTGCGGGCGTCTGGATTGCCGGCACGAAAGTGGGCAGCTAAGCGCGACGCCAAAACGCAAAAGACGCCCCGAAGGGCGTCTTTCGAAATGCAGGCGCAACACGGCGTTAAAGCTGCGCTGCTACATCCTCGGGAACGTCGAAATTGGCCGTGACGCTTTGCACATCATCGTCATCTTCGAGCGTGTCGATCAGCTTCATCAGCTTTTGCGCGGTTTCCAGATCGACCTCGGTGCGGTTTTGCGGCTTCCAGATCAGCTTGGCCTCGGTGGCTTCGCCCAGTTCGGTTTCCAGCGCGTCCGACACTTCCGACAGGCTTTCCATCGGGCAGTAAATCCAATGGCCCTCGTCATCGCTTTCGACGTCTTCGGCCCCGGCCTCAATCGCCGCCATCATCACGGTGTCCGCATCGCCCGCCTCGGCGGAATAGGTGATCTCGCCGACATGATCGAACATGAAGCTCACCGACCCGGTCGTGCCCAGATTGCCGCCGCATTTCGTAAAGGTCGAGCGCACGTTGGACGCGGTGCGATTAAGGTTATCCGTCAGCGCCTCAACGATGATCGCGATGCCGTTGGGGCCGTAGCCCTCATAGCGGATCTCGGTATAGTCATCGCCGTCGCCCGCCTGCGATTTCTTGATCGCGCGGTCGATCACGTCCTTGGGCATGGATTGCGATTTCGCTGCTTTCACCGCCAGACGCAGACGCGGGTTTTTCTCGGGGTCGGGGTCACCCATCTTGGCGGCAACGGTGATTTCCTTTGCCAGCTTGGAAAACATCTTGGAACGTGCCGCATCCTGCTTGCCCTTACGGTGCTGGATATTGGCCCATTTGGAATGGCCTGCCATGGGAGTCTCCGTCTCAATGTCGCGAATTTGGCCCGATATAAAGCGGATCGGGGCGCGGGGGCAAGGCCCCGGCTGTTCAGGGCCGACCTAGCTAGCCGTCGCCCCGCGCGTTTGTCGGTGCCGGATCGGGCGTTTCAAAGCGCCAGCTTTGCCCCGACGGCGCGCTCAGCTCAATCTTGGCATAGGACTGGAACCATTTGCCAATCCCGGGCACGCCCGCCAGATAGCTGGGGCGATAGTCGCTGACCTCATAATGCATCGGCCAGCGGCAGCCTTGCAAATCGCCGCTGGGCGCATCCGCAATCTGGGTGCGGCAGACCGTTGCGTCACTAAAGGACACGCGCATCTGTGTGCCGTGTAGTGTCACGTGATCGGGCCAAGCGGGCGCGCGCGTCATCTCGGCACAGCCCGCCAATCCGATTGCCAGCGGCAACATCATCAAAACACGCATCGCAACCCTCCTCAAAGCGGCCAGATCAACGGGATCAGGAAACAGGCCGTCAGTCCGGTCACAATATCCATCGGAATCCCGAGACGCAGGAAGTCGGTGAACTTGTAGCCGCCGGGGCCGTACACCATCATATGGGTCTGATAGCCGATCGGAGTGGCAAAGGCGACTGAGGCCGAAAACATCACCGCCACCGCGAAGGGGCGGGGGTCCAACCCCAGCGCCAGCGCCAGCGACATCGCAATCGGCGTGTAAATCACCGCCACCGCGTTATTTGACAGCAATTCGGTCATGATCAGCCCAAGGAAATAGACCACGATCAGCGCCATTTGCGGGTGCAAGGTCTTCAACCACGGCGCAACCGCGTCCACGATCAGCTTGACCGCGCCCGATTGTTCCAGCCCGACGCCCACCACCAGCATCGCGAATATCAGCGCCAGCAATCGCCCTTCGATAAAGGTAAACGCCTCGTCGGTATCAATGCAGCGCGACACCAGAATGCCCGCCACTGCCACCATCGCCAGCGCGAGGATCGGGGCCACACCCAGCGCCGACAAGATCACCACCGCCGCCAGCGCGCCTGCCGCAAGCGGCAGATGGGAGCGGCGATAGGCGCGCGCGGTGGGCTTGGACACATCGACCAGATCCATATCGGCTGCCAGACGGGCGATATCCTCGGGGGCGCCCTCCAGCAGCAGCGTGTCGCCGACCACCACGACCAGATCATCCAACTGCCGCCCAATATTCTGATTGCGCCGATGCGCCGCCAGCACATAAACGCCATACCGCCTGCGCAGCCGCATATCACCCAGCCGCTGCCCGATCATCCGACAGCCGGGCGAAATCAGCACCTCGACCGTCTCGGTCTGCACCGAGGACAGCTTGTCCACCATGCGCAGATCGCGGTTTTTCTGCATTCCCAGCAGTTCTTCCATCTCGGAGCGCAAAACCACCCGGTCGCCCGCCGCCAGATTGACCGAGGTCAAGTCGCGGCGCAAAGATATATCCCCGCGCAACACGTCGATCACGCGCACGCCTTCGCGCGAAAAACTGTCCGCCTCCATCACGTTTTGCCCGACCAACCCGCTTTCTTCGGGGATCGCGACCTCGGTGAAATATTTCATCTTCGGGCGGTCGCCCAGCATATAAGACAGCGATTGACGTTCAGGGATCAGACGGCGCGCAAACAGGGCCATAAAGACAGAGCCGACGATACAAATCGCAAGCCCCAGCGGTGCGATCTCAAAGATCGAGAACGGCTGCAGTCCGCGCGCACGCATGACGCCATCGACAAGAATGTTGGTCGAAGTGCCGATCAAGGTGATCATCCCGCCCATCACGGTGAAATAGCTGAGTGGCATCAGGAAACGTGAAGGTGAAATCCGCAGTTTGCGCGCGACCTGAATGAACACCGGAATCATCACCGCGACCACTGGTGTGTTGTTCATCACCCCGCTCGCGAGCATCGTGACCGCAAACATCAGGGCGACGGTCATTTTCGGGCGCTCGTCGATGCGCGCCTCGGCATAGCGCGTCATCGCATCCAGCGCGCCCGTGCGCACCAACGCCCCCATGATAAGAAACATGAACGCAATCGTCCAAGGCGCGGGGTTGGACAAAACGGCGGCGGCATTTTCATAAGGCGCGAGGTTGAACACCAGCATCAGCGCAGCGCCAGCAATCGCGGTGACCTCGGGGGGCCAACGCTCGCGCAGGAACATCGCAAACATCCACATCACGATCAGAAGCGCAAAAATCGCGGTGCCAGTCTCGGACAGGGGCAGGTTGATCATAAATTTGTCTCGCGCAGGCGCATCAGGGCGATACTAACGGCGCGCGGGAAAGCCGCAAGCGCGCCGTTGCGCCGCGCGCCGTGTTTCGCGCAAAACCGCCTTTGATTCGGGCGTTTGCACCTCAGATCGGCGCGGCCTGCGCCAGTTTGCCACCCACACGCACAGGTTCGGCGCGTGTCGCGCGCCCGGTGCGATCATCGGTCTCGACGTAAAAGCCGCATAGGCTCGCCTCGCCGCGTGCGGGGCTAAAGCGCTCTTTGGCCATGCCGGTCACGAAGCGGCGCATCGGCTCGGCTTTGGACATGCCGATGACGGAATCATAATCGCCACACATCCCCGCATCGCTGAGATAGGCCGTGCCCTTGTCCAAGATCTGCGCATCGCCCGTGGGCACATGGGTATGGGTGCCCACGACCATGCTTGCGCGCCCGTTGCACCAATGGCCCATCGCCATTTTCTCGCTTGTCGCCTCGCAATGGACATCGACCAGACAGGCCTGCACCGCGCCGCCCAAAGGATAGCGGTTTAGCGCGGCCTCGATGGTGGAAAACGGGTCGTCAAAGGCGCGTTTCATGAACACATTGCCCAGCACCTGCGCCACCAGAACCTTTCGGCCTCGCGCATCGGAAAACACCCGCGCGCCGCGCCCCGGCGCATCCTTTGCATAGTTCAGCGGGCGGATGATGCGCGGCTCGCCGTCGATAAAGCGCAGCATGTCCTTTTGATCGAACGCATGATCGCCCAGCGTGACCACATCGGCCCCGGCATCAAGCAGCAGCTTGGCATGCTCGCCCGTCAGCCCCATTCCGCCCGAGGCATTCTCGCCATTGACCACGACAAAATCGAGCCGCCAATCTGCGCGCAGCTTGGGGAGCTTTTCGGTGATCGCAGCACGCCCCGCGCGCCCCATCACATCGCCTAAAAATAACAGCTTCATAAAACGCAGCAATAGGGCGGGCTTGGCGCAAGGGCAATGGGGCGCGCGCAAATCGGCTTACAAAAGCACGCCTTTGGCAGCTTTTCG
>JAFGWK010000200.1 GCA_016937195.1 Paracoccaceae bacterium
GGGGAGGCCTCCCATCATTGTCCTGTTGTTCATCAATATTATAACGTTGCGGCAGATTGCAGGCATACTGGCCAGCGCCAGACTATTCCACCATGCACCATAAGCAGAAAACCTAGCTGTTCAGGGTCGATATCATCACACCGATAGGCGGCTCAATCTATTGCTGGAAAGCGGTAGCATACCGTTCTTGGGCTTGGATATGGTAACTCAGACATCCTTGCTTTGGTAATTCACCTCTCCCAGCCCATGCCTGTTAACGCAGATGACCTTTCGTCAGGCAGCCAAGAAAACCTTTCCGCACCCTGCCCGCTCTGACAAGACTGCCGCTAAGGTTGGGGGAGATCGAATATGTTGAATGTGCGCAAATTGTTGGTTGGGGTGCTGGCCCTTGTGATTGCGGGGCTCATTGGGGCTGTATTTTACATGTATCTGGTGCCGCCCACCTTGCTGCGGGTGGGCGCCGGATACAGCTCCAAGATCGTCTGTTCCGCGGTTTTCCTTCAGGGGCGTGCCCCCAATGAGGTGCTGGAGACGGACGTGCAGGCACCGGGCAATCCGATCCTGCGCGCCTTCAAGGTGAACGACGATAGCGTGAAAGAACGGGTGCATGCCGCCTTCCTCGGGCTGATCGCTCCGATGACTGCCGAACGCCGACCAGGGCTTGGCTGCTCGGCATTGCCCGATGGCAATCTGGCGCAGGGCGACACTCAGGCCGCACCTGCCGCGCCCGGCCAGGTGGCCTCGCCAGCACTTTGGCCCGAGGGCGCGGCGGTCGACCTGAACCAGCACGGCAACCTCGCGCAGATTCTCTCCAACCCGGCGCTGGCCGGACCAGGGATGCGCGCGATCGTCGTTGTCCATCAGGGCAAGATCGTGGCGGAACGCTATGGCGACGGGTTCAATGCGCAGATGCCGCTGCTGGGCTGGTCGATGAGCAAGACGGTCACCGCTGCCCTTGTGGGCAGCGTGATCAAGGCGGGCAAGCTGCGGCTTGATCAGGACCGGTTGCTAGCGCAATGGGACAATGACGGTCGCGCCGCGATCACCGTGGCGCAGTTGATGTCAATGTCGAGCGGGCTGCATTTCAATGAGGATTACGGCGATGTCTCGGACGTGACCCGGATGCTGTATCTTCAACCCGACATGGCAGGGTTTGCCGCGTCGCAAAAACTGGACGCCAAGCCGGGCACGCGTTTTCATTATTCGACCGGCACGGCGGTGATCCTGTCGCGGATTTGGCAGAACGCCATCGGTGATCGCCAAGCCGCACTCGCGTGGCCGCGCAAGGCGCTGTTTGGCCCGTTGGGAATGAACAGTGCGGTTCTGGAAACCGATGAGGCAGGCACCTTCGTGGGCGGCTCTTACCTCTACGCCACCGCGCGAGACTGGGCGCGGTTTGGGCAATTCCTGCTACAAGATGGCAAATGGAATGGGCACCAGATCTTGCCAGAAGGGTTCGCGGCGATGATGCACACGCCCTCGCAGGCCGATGCCGTTTACGGACAGGGAATGACTTGGCTGGCTGGCCCCGCGTCAGAGCAAAAGGCAGGCGACGATCAGGCCTATGGGCTGCCCACCGATACTTACTGGCTCGAAGGCCATGATGGGCAAACGGTGACGGTAATCCCATCGGCGGATTTGGTCGTGGTGCGGATGGGGCTGACGCCGTCGGATCTGAACTATCGGCCGCAAAAGCTGGTGGCGGCGCTGCTGAAGGCACTGGAGTGACCTAAAGCATCAAATGTCCCTTTAGCCCACCCGCCCCGCGCGGACTTGCATGCGGAACGCGCCCGGCTGCCGGTCGGTCCATTTCAAGAAAGCGCGGTGAAAGGCGCTAGGTTCGCTATAGCCCAGTTCACCAGCGATATCGGCCACACTTAGATCGCCTGCGAGCAGTTCTTGCGCGCGTTGGCAACGCAGTTCGTCCTTGATGGCGGCAAAGCTTTGTCCTTCACGCCGCAGGCGTCGGCGTAGTGTGGCAGGGCTTAGCTCCATCGTTGATGCCAACTCATCAAATCTGGGCCATAGCGATGGTGGGCAAGCTCGTAGCTGATCGCGCACCCTCGCGGCCAGTCCCACATCATGGCGATGACGCACAAGGATATTTGCCGGTGCTCCGCGCAGAAACACCTTCATCGCCTGTTCAGAGCGGTTTACCGGCAGAGCCAAATAGCGCGCATCAAAATTGAGCCTATGGGTCGACGCATCAAAGCGCACGGGCGCACCAAAGAACTGTCGGTAATCAACACGGTTTTCGGGCGCAGGACAGGCGATATCGAGCTGTCTCAGCGATATCTGCCGTCCGACCAGCCAGCATGCCAGCCCCATCAGGATCAGCCAGTAGGTGCGATAGGCAAAGGCCACGCGCGGCTGTCCGGCGTCGCGCAGAACAATGTGTGCCTCACCGTTCTCGACCAGCAACTCTCCGCGTGGATCTTCGAGCACTAAATTGAGAAACCGCAAAGCGCGGCGCAGGGCACGTTCCAGATTCGGGGCATGCAGCACGGCGTGGCACATCAGCGTGAAACTACCCGGACGCATCGGGCGCGCAGCGAGACCGAAGAGCTCGTCCTTGGCAGCCGCCGCCATCACCGTCCAGAGCCGCCCGTATTCCTCGCTGGTGATCGACGTGACGACCGGATTCGGCAGCCCCGCAGCTGCCAACAGCTCCCCAGAAGCAAAGCCTTGGGCACGCAGACACGACAGCGCGTCCTCGACAAAACCGGGCAAGATCGTGCGGCGTTCGATGATGCTCTCCAAAAATATGGCAAAACCAATCATCGGTGTAGACCTGAAATGTCATTGTTTGCAATGCTAGGACAGCTACACTTTCCACCTATCGGTGATCTGGGCCCGATCATGCCTGATCACCAAGGGAGGAGATTTTCATGACAACACCCGCGATCGCGGTCCGGCCTGACTATGCCAAGGCCATGGCCCAGTTTTCCCTCAAAGAAGCAGCAAAGATGCTCAGCGGCGATCTGGAGACGGGCCTAAATGCCTGCATTGAATGCTGCGACAGACATGTGGCCAGCGGACGCACTGCACTGACCTGGATCGCAGCCGATGGACGTGTCGAAACGTACAGTTTTGCCGACCTGCAGGCGATGGCGGCGCGTGCTGCCAATGTATTCTCGGCCGCCGGTGTGCAGCCGGGCGATGTAGTGTCCGGGCTGCTCACACGCACGCCCGAACTGATGGCAACGATTCTGGGCGCATGGCGCGCCGGCGCGGCCTATCAACCATTGTTCACCGCGTTTGGTCCCAAAGCAATCGAGCAGCGTCTGAACACCAGCCGCGCCCGGATCGTCGTGACTGACAGCGCCAACCGCGCCAAACTCGATTCGGTGCCCAACGCACCGCAAGTGGCGCTGGTACGCGCCCCCGACCACGATCTTCCGCCCGGCGATATTGATCTGCGCACAGCAATGGAACAGGCCAAGCCCGACTTCACGCCCGTCATGCGCCATGGCTCCGACCTCATGTTGATGATGTCCACCTCGGGCACAACCGGCGCGCCCAAGGGCGTGCCGGTACCGTTGCGCGCGCTGATGTCCTTTGCCATCTATATGCGTGACGCAGTGGAGCTACGCCCGGATGACACATTCTGGAACATTGCCGATCCAGGCTGGGCCTATGGGCTTTATTACGCGGTGACGGGGCCCCTTAGCTTAGGGCTTGGCACAACCTTCTATGAGGGTGGGTTTAGTGCCGAAACAACCTATGACCTGATCGAAAAGTTGGGGATTACAAACCTCGCAGGCTCGCCCACCGCGTTTCGACTTCTGATCGCCGCAGGCCCCGAGGCCGCCGCCCGCGTCAAGGGCAAGCTGCGCGTCGTCAGTAGCGCAGGCGAGCCGCTGAACCCTGAGGTGATCCGCTGGTTCAACGAACATCTCGGCGTGCCGATTCATGATCATTATGGCCAAACGGAACTGGGGATGGTGGTCAACAACCATCACGGGCTGGAGCATCCGGTTCGACCCGGTTCGGCCGGGTTCGCGATGCCGGGCTATCGGGTTGCAGTACTGGACCCCGACGGGCAAGAGCTCCCCACGAACCAGCCCGGCGATTTGGCCGTCGACATCGCCCGCTCGCCGCTTTTGTGGTTCACCGGCTATCATGGCAAAGCCACACCAGAGTTTGCGGGCGGCTATTATCGTACCGGCGACAGCGTGGAATTCGCGACCGACGGATCGCTCAGCTTCGTCGGGCGAGCCGATGACGTGATTACCTCCTCGGGCTACCGGATCGGCCCGTTCGATGTGGAAAGTGCGCTTCTCGAACATCCCGCCGTGATGGAAGCTGCGGTGGTCGGCGTCCCCGATCCAGAGCGGACCGAAATCGTCAAAGCCTTCGTCATCCTCTCCAAAGGGGTGCAGGGCAGCGATGCGCTGGCCGAAGAATTACGGCTACATGTGAAGACCCGCCTTTCGGCCCATGCATACCCGCGCGCCATCGATTTCGTGAACGACCTGCCCAAAACCCCAAGCGGCAAAATTCAGCGTTTTCTGCTGCGGCGCGCGGAAATCACCAAACTCGATACCGTCTGAAAAGGAACGAAAATGCAGATTGAAGATAAGGTTTTTCTCGTCACCGGCGGGGGATCGGGTTTGGGCGCGGCAGTCGCTGACATGATCATCGGCGCGGGTGGTAAGGCCGTTCTGCTTGATGTAAACGCGCAGGCCGGAGCGGCCAAGGCCGACGCACTAGGGGCGAATGCGCACTTCGTGCAGACTGACGTGACGAGCGACGCCGAGGGCCAGCGCGCGATAGCAACGGCGCTCGATGTCTTTGGACGGATCGACGGATTGGTCAATTGCGCCGGGATCGCACCGGGCGAAAAGATTGTTGGACGCGACGGCCCTCACAAGCTTGAAAGTTTTGCCCGTGCGATTTCGATCAACCTGATCGGCACGTTCAATATGCTGCGTCTGGCCGCAGATGCGATCACCAAACAAGAGCCCGACGCGACGGGAGAACGGGGGGTGATCATCAATACCGCTTCGATTGCGGCTCAAGACGGGCAGATCGGTCAGGCGGCCTATGCGGCCTCCAAGGGAGGCGTTGCCGCGCTGACCCTACCTGCCGCGCGCGAACTTGCGCGCTATGGCATCCGCGTCGTGACCATCGCGCCGGGAATCTTTGGCACACCGATGATGGCCGGACTGCCCCAAGAGGTGCAGGACAGTCTTGGGGCGTCTGTTCCGTTTCCGCCGCGTCTGGGCAATCCGGCTGAATATGCGTCGCTGGTGGCCGAGATTATCCGCAATCAAATGCTCAATGGTGAGGTCATCCGCCTTGATGGTGCGTTGCGCATGGCGGCGAAGTAAGCGTTTTTCGGGAGAAGTAAGATGAGTGATCAAGATCCAATCGTAATCGTAGGGGCTGCGCGCACCCCGATGGGCGGCTTTCAGGGCGCCCTGTCCGAAGTGACCGCTGCAGATCTGGGCGCGGTCGCCATTCAAGGCGCTCTAAAAAATGCCGGTGTTGCGCCCGAGTTGATTGAAGAGATCATCATGGGCTGCGTTCTGCCCGCAGGTCAGGGACAGGCGCCTGCCCGTCAGGCTGCGCTGGGGGCGGGTCTGCCGCTGGGAGCAGGCGCAACGACCGTCAACAAGATGTGCGGCTCGGGGATGAAAGCGGCAATGCTGGCGCATGACCTGTTGGTTGCCCAAAGCGCTGAGATCATCGTGGCTGGCGGTATGGAGAGCATGACGAACGCCCCCTATCTGCTACCCAAAATGCGGGGCGGGGCGCGGCTGGGCCATGCGCAAGCACTGGATCACATGTTTCTCGACGGGCTAGAGGATGCCTATGACAAGGGTCGCCTGATGGGCACCTTTGCCGAGGATTGCGCGCAAACCTATCAGTTCAGCCGTGAGGCCCAAGATGCCTATGCGCTAAGTTCACTGCAGCGGGCGCAGGCGGCAATTGCCGAGGGGCGTTTTTCCTCGGAGATCAGCCCGGTCACGGTGAAAACGCGCCGAGGCGAGGTGATCGTGGATATCGACGAACAGCCCGGCAATGCCCGCCCCGATAAAATCCCGCAGCTCAAGCCTGCGTTTCGCAAGGACGGCACGGTAACGGCGGCCAATAGCTCCTCGATCTCGGACGGGGCGGCAGCGTTGGTGCTGATGCGTGCCTCCAAAGCCGAGGCCCTGGGGCTGACGCCGCGCGCCAGGATCGTGGGCCATGCGACCTATGCCGACAAACCCTCACTGTTCGCGACAGCCCCCATCGGCGCGATGCGCAAGCTGTCGGCCAAGACAGGCTGGGATCTGGCCGATGTCGATCTGTTTGAGGTGAACGAAGCCTTTGCCGTGGTCGCAATGGCAGCGATGCGTGATTTGGATCTGCCCCATGACAAGGTGAACGTAAATGGCGGGGCCTGCGCGCTGGGACACCCGATCGGGGCGTCGGGTGCGCGGGTAATGGTGACGCTTCTCGCAGCTATGCAAGAGCGCGGCGTGAACCGTGGCGTTGCATCGCTGTGTATCGGCGGGGGCGAGGCCACCGCAGTTGCCATTGAGAGGATTGCGTGATGCTATTGGATGAAACGCACGAACAGATCCGTGATGCGGCGCATGATTTTGCCCAAGGCCGCCTTGCGCCGGGCGCTGCACAACGCGACCGTGACCATGCCTTCCCGCGTGAACAACTCACCGAAATGGGCGAACTCGGCTTTCTCGGGATGCTGGTGCCCGAAGAGTATGGCGGGTCCGAGATTAGCATCACGGGCTATGCGCTTGCATTAGAGGAGATCGCGGCAGGGGACGGGGCGTGCTCGACCATCATGAGCGTGCACAGTTCTGTCGGCTGCGTTCCGATCTTGCGTTTTGGCACCGAAGAGCAAAAACGCCGCTTCTTGCCAAAACTTGCGAGTGGCGAATGGATCGGTGGTTTTGCCCTCACCGAGCCGCAGGCGGGATCGGATGCCTCTGCCCTAAAGACACGCGCACGCCGTGACGGCGATCATTACGTGATCGACGGGGCCAAGCAGTTCATCACTTCAGGAAAGAATGGCGATGTGATCATCGTCTTTGCGGTGACAGATCCGGCGGCGGGCAAGAAAGGCATCTCCGCCTTTATCGTGCCCACGGACACCCCCGGCTACCAGGTCGTCACGGTCGAGCACAAACTGGGCCAGCACAGTTCTGACACCTGCGCGCTGGTCTTTGACGGCATGCGCGTGCCCGTCGAGAACCGGCTGGGCGAAGAGGGCGAGGGCTACAAGATCGCACTTGCCAATCTTGAGGGCGGGCGCATCGGGATCGCGGCGCAATCGGTCGGCATGGCGCGCGCAGCCTTTGAGGCGGCACAGGCCTATGCGAACGAACGTATTACTTTCGGCAAGCCAATCATCGCACATCAAGCCGTTGCGTTTCGCCTTGCTGATATGGCCACGAAGATCGCGGCCGCGCGCCACATGGTGTTGCATGCGGCGGCCCTGCGTGAAGCGGGCAAGCCCTGTTTGACCGAGGCGTCGATGGCCAAGCTATTTGCATCCGAAATGGCCGAAGCGGTATGTTCAGCGGCGATCCAGATTCATGGCGGCTACGGCTATTTGGCCGATTATCCCGTCGAACGCATCTATCGCGATGTGCGCGTGTGCCAAATTTACGAGGGAACCAGTGACGTACAACGCATTGTCATCGCGCGGACTTTGAACAGCCCCCTCCGTTAGCCGAACATGATGCCCGACAAGACCGGTTCGAACCGTTGTAGACGCGCCGCGCACGGTCACTCTTCTGCACTGCGCAAAGCGGGGCAGCCGCGATGTTGGCTGCCCCGCTTTGCCCTTAGCTGGGCAGGTATTCCTTACTCCAGCTTTCGCTGAGTTGACCGGATTTCAGCATCTGTTCGATGGCAGAGTCGGAATAACCAAGCTCACTCAGTATTACGCGCGTCGATGCGCCAAATTTCTCAGTCGAGGGCAGCGCAAAGACCCGACCGCGTTTGGCCCTTACCGCGTAAGGGTCAAGCTGGATAACATCGTGTCCACTGGGGTGGTCCGCATAAAGCGAGAACGAATAGCTGCCCCGGTCGGTACCAGGAGTCCCATCGTGGTCGCGCAGGTTTTCGGCACGAAGCGCATCAATGTTGTGACAGATCGCACATCCGATATCGGCCCCGCGCAGGCGCTCGATCCATTCCGTTGCCGGAAGCGATTGGAAGGCGCCGGCAAGGAATGCCGCGCGCTCTTCCGCGGGAACATCGGGAAGCTCCTCAAGCCCCTCAACATTGCGAAACCGCTCCAGATCCGCTTCATAGGCGCTGAGCAGAATATAGATGCCCGATGCTGTGCTGTAGAAACGGCTTAGCGGATCATAGCCGTTGACCTCGGGGCCCGAGGGTTCGTCAAACAAACCCCGCCCCCGGAAATCATAGGCAAACGGAATCTGCAACAACCCGCTGTTGGCGCTAAGCGAAGTACGTCCCCGCCCGATCCGGCCAAAGCGGTGCTTTTGATACAGGGCCGCGGCCACGGCCAGCGCGCCGCCAAAGCCGCACATCACGTCGATCGTGCCGACATGCGCGTGCTCTTCGGGGGTATCCATGGCTCCGCCAAACCGCAGCATAATACCGGTCGTGGCCTGCACCAGATCATCGTAACCAATGTAGTCAGTGCGTACGCCGCGCCGCACGCCGCTAAAGCAATCCAGCTTGCAGAAGATCGCCTCGGGGTTCAGTTTGCGCAGACTGTCGCCGTCCAGCCCCATCCGCTTGATCTGGCTGTCAGGTGCGTTCCAAAAGATGACATCGACCGATTTCACCAGATCCTCGAACACTTTGCGCCCGTGCTGGGATTTCACATCGGCAAGGATCGAGCGCTTGCCGCGCCCTTGGCTCATGCCATAAATTACGGTGTTCCAGCTGTCATAAAGTGGCTGGGCCGGATCAAGCTTGATGACCTCGGCGCCGAACCGCGCGAGGTAGCTGGCAGCATGCGGCCCCGCGATCACGTTGCACATATCCAGAACACGCACGCCCGACAGCCAGCCCTCTTGGGCAATACCATCCTCGGAGTCGGGAATATCGGTGCGCAGCTTGCGCAGCACCTTCAGCGCCTCATCGAACTCCACCCAACGGCGCGGTTCGGGGGTCAGCGCCTCCTCCCCGCTTTCTTCCATCCAGACGACGGGGCCGGGCTGGGTCATCTCGCCATATTCCGGGTCCCAGACATCAATCATCAATCCCGACGCTTCGGCATATTCATCGTTGATCCATTCCTGCAACCAGCGCTGCGGTGCGCCTGGAATGCCCGCGCGGCCGAACAGGCGCTTCCACTCGTGCGAGGTGCGGGTCATGAACACCTCTTTCATCCGCGCCGCGAGCTTGTCGGCCCAGAATTTCGGCATCGGATAGACCCCAAGCGAGGTGTCCGTTTCCCATTCCGATTGCGGCTTGTAGGTGTCGTCCTCTTCCTGAAGCCCCTCTTCGATCATCTCGTCGTAAAGGCCAAGCACCTCAAGGCAGCGGTGCGCGTGATGCTTGTGGCTGGGACAGACGACATAGAACATCCGCCCGTCCTTGCACATGTAGCTGCGAAAGAACGGGTCGAGCAGTTCCTGCAGATCCTCGTAAGAGACGTTCATCGGCAGCCCCTCTACCCGACGGCGCTCGATCTCGATCTCGCGTTGGGTAAGATAGCGGGTGGGCATGTCACTGACCTTGATGGAGTTGTAGCAAAGCCCCTCCATCACCGCCGCTGCAAGTGGCACCTCGATCTCATCGCCCAGACCCGTCAACTGGCGTGATTGCAGCGCCAGAAC
>JAFGWK010000201.1 GCA_016937195.1 Paracoccaceae bacterium
ACTCTTGAAACACCACACGCCCCGCCCCATTTGGGATGCGTAACCCGCAAACCCCCAAGATATTGCGCAAGCTAGGTGCGTCAGCGCACCAATCCCGCGTGAAAGCGGCTGTTTTTTTGGCGCAAAACAAATCTAGGACGTTTTTTGGGCACAAAAGACTTGAAGCGCGGCCAAATCCACCGAACTTTAATAATATGAGGCTAGGATAAGTGGAGGGTTCGCCCGCGCCGCATCCGCAGGATAAGGAGCAGAACATGCCATCGTTTTCCAACACGCTCGAACAGGCGATTCACGGCGCGCTTGCGCTGGCCAATACCCGACGCCACGAATTGGCCACGCTAGAGCATCTTTTGCTCGCGCTGATCGACGAACCCGATGCCGCCCGCGTTATGACCGCCTGCGCGGTTGATATTGACGAACTGCGTCAAACCCTAATCGAATTCATTGATGACGAACTTTCGACTTTGGAGACTGAAGTCGAGGGATCGGAAGCCGTGCCCACCGCTGCCTTCCAGCGCGTGATCCAGCGCGCCGCCATCCATGTGCAATCTTCGGGACGCTCTGAAGTGACCGGGGCCAATGTGCTGGTCGCGATCTTTGCCGAGCGCGAGAGCAATGCCGCCTACTTCCTGCAAGAACAGGACATGACGCGCTATGATGCGGTGAATTTCATCGCCCATGGCGTCGCCAAAGACCCTGAATTTGGCGAGGCGCGCCCGGTCACCGGTGCCGAGGAAGAGCAAAAAGCCGAGGGCGCCGCGCAGCCGGGCGAGGCCAAGGAATCTGCGCTCGACAAATATTGCGTCAACCTCAACGTCAAATCCGAAAAAGGCGATGTCGACCCGCTGATCGGGCGTGAGTCTGAGGTCGAGCGCTGCATTCAGGTGCTCTGCCGCCGGCGTAAGAACAACCCGCTTCTGGTGGGCGATCCCGGCGTTGGTAAAACCGCGATTGCCGAGGGCTTGGCGCTGAAAATCACCCGTGGTGAAACGCCCGAAATCCTGTCGAAATCCACGATCTATTCGCTGGATATGGGCGCGCTTCTGGCGGGCACACGATATCGCGGCGATTTCGAGGAACGTCTCAAGGCCGTCGTCAAAGAATTGGAAGAGCACAAGGATGCCATTCTGTTCATCGACGAAATCCATACCGTGATTGGTGCAGGAGCCACGAGTGGCGGTGCGATGGACGCGTCGAACTTGCTCAAACCCGCTTTGGCGGGCGGCAAGCTACGTACCATGGGCTCAACCACTTATAAAGAGTTCCGCCAGCATTTCGAAAAGGACCGCGCACTGAGCCGTCGGTTCCAAAAAATCGACGTGAACGAGCCCTCGGTGCCCGATTCCATCAAGATCCTGATGGGTTTGAAGCCCTATTTCGAAAAGCACCACGACATTCGCTACACCAATGACGCGATCAAGACCGCCGTTGAGTTGGCGGCGCGCTATGTGCATGACCGCAAACTGCCCGACAAGGCGATTGATGTGATTGACGAGGCGGGCGCGGCTCAACACCTGCTGGCTGAAAGCAAAAAACGCAAAACCATCGGCCCCAAGGAAATCGAGGCCGTGGTCGCCAAAATCGCACGCATTCCCGCGAAATCGGTCACCAAGAGCGATGCCGAGGTGCTGCGCGATCTTGAGAAATCGCTCAAGCGGGTGGTGTTTGGTCAGGACGCCGCAATCGACGCGCTGGCCTCGGCGATCAAATTGGCTCGGGCTGGCCTGCGCGAGCCGGAAAAACCGATTGGCAACTACCTGTTCGCAGGCCCCACCGGGGTCGGCAAAACCGAGGTCGCCAATCAGCTTGCCGACAGTCTGGGCGTGGAATTGCTGCGCTTTGATATGTCGGAATACATGGAGAAACACGCCGTTTCGCGGCTGATCGGCGCGCCTCCGGGCTATGTCGGCTTTGATCAAGGCGGGATGCTGACCGACGGTGTCGATCAACACCCTCATTGCGTACTGCTGCTCGATGAGATCGAAAAGGCGCACCCGGATGTCTACAACATCCTGTTGCAGGTCATGGATCACGGCAAGCTCACCGACCACAACGGTCGCACGGTAGATTTCCGCAATGTGATCTTGATCATGACCTCGAATGCGGGCGCGTCCGAGCAGGCTAAATCGGCCATCGGCTTTGGGCGTGACCGTCGCGAGGGCGAAGATACCGCCGCGATCGAACGCACCTTCACGCCCGAATTCCGCAACCGTCTGGATGCGGTGGTCAGCTTTGCGCCCCTGTCGCGCGATGTGATCTTGAAGGTGGTGGATAAGTTCGTGCTGCAACTTGAGGCGCAGTTGATCGACCGCAACGTGCATATCGAACTAACCCCGCAAGCTGCCAATTGGCTGGCCGAAAAGGGATACGATGACAAGATGGGCGCACGCCCGCTGGGACGCGTCATTCAAGAGCACATCAAAAAGCCGCTGGCGGAAGAGTTGCTGTTTGGCAAGCTGACCAAGGGCGGCGTGGCCAAAGTTTCGGTCAAGAACGGCGAGCTGCTGATCTCGGTCGAAGAACTTGGCAAGAAACGTATTTCTGGAACGAAACCGCCACTCTTGACGGCCGAGTAAGCACGCATGCTGCGTGCGGCCTTGGTTTGCCTTCTCGTCCCGGCCCTGCCCTGCATGGCCGGGACGATTTCGTTAGAGCAGCCGATTGACTGCACGCTTGGAAAAAACTGCTACATCCAGAACTACGTTGATCGCGACCCCGGTCCCGGAACGCGCGACGCAGGCTGTGGCCATCTGACGTATGACGGGCATAAGGGCACCGATTTTGCTCTGCCCAACGTTGCCGCAATGCAAGCGGGCGTAAAGGTTTTCGCCGCCGCGCCCGGCACGGTCAAAGCGATCCGCGATGGCGAACCCGACCGCGCCTTTGTCAACGGCGCTTCTGTCGCAGGCAAGGAATGCGGCAACGGGATTTTGGTGGAACTCGGCGATGGCTGGGAAACGCAATACTGCCATCTGCGCAAAGGCTCCGTAGCCGTCAAACCCGGAGATCGCATCACCGCTGGCGAGACATTGGGCCTTGTCGGGCAATCGGGAAAAGCAGAATTTCCCCACCTCCACATCGGCCTGCGCCATGACGGTAAGGTCGTTGACCCGTTCGATCCCGATATGACGCAGGCCTGCGCCCATGATGTCGCTAAAGATGAGCTATGGGCGAACAAGCTGGCCTATGTGCCCTCGGGGCTGTTGCAAGTGGGGCTAGCCGACACGCCCCCCAGCTATGACGCGATAAAGTCAGGCATACCGTCCGCGACGAGATTGCCCAGCGACGGGCCCGCTTTGGTTGCATGGGTCTACGGGTTTGGCGCGCAGGCGGGCGACAATGTGACGCTGCAGATCGCGGGGCCAGACGGGTTTCACTTTGCCCATGACAGCAAGATCACAAAGCCCAAAGCGTTGTTTTTTGAGTTTGCGGGCAAGAAGACCCCGCCCGGCGGTTGGCCAGCTGGGAACTACCACGCGCGGATCACGCTGATCCGTAACGACAAGGTCGTGACCCGCGGCGAAAGCCACATCAAGATCAACTGATAACCCGCTGTTTTAGAAGACTGTAGCGGCATTCTCGATCACGGAATTGGTGCCGCAGGTCCGGGCTGCCCCGAGGGTTTCTCAGCCAATTTGGCGCGTTTCACGGTTTCTTCCTCCAGCGCCTTAGCAGGCAGAAGTGAGAAGATCCGCGCACCCGTTTCCGCTTTCATGCTCTCGGTATCGGTTACAAAGCGCAACTCTCCCTTGGCCGACACCACCAGAACCGGCGCGGCATCGGGGCGCTTTTCGCGCCACTCGGCCAGACCGTATTCCTCGGTGATACGGGTGGTGCGAAACACCCAGCCCTGCGCCAGAAGGTCTTCCCAGCCCTCCAACGTGCGCCCCGCCCCGAAACGGCGTCCGCCAAGCTGCGTGGGCAGCGCGTGGCGTTCGCGATCATCCTTCAGCCGCGGCACCTGCCAGACCTTGTCGCGCCCCAACTCGGGCGCAAGATCGGTCGTCACCAGCGTGTTATAGGCATCATTGTCGGTCGCGGCGAGCAGCGTGGTATAGGCCATCAGTTCAAGCGAATCCTCGGCCGCCTCGCCCAGAATATCCCCGTAGAATGTTTTGACCCCGGCGGCGCGGGGGCGGATCAGGTGGGCGTGGTTGGGATCGGTGATCAGCACCGGCACCTCGGCCTTCATCAACACCTCGGCGAGCGCCGTGGTAAAGCGCGAGCCCCCCACGATCAGCAGCCCCGGCTTGTCGGTATTGGCCAGCCCCAGCTTGCGCGCCAAAGGCGCCAGCGTGAAGCCATGCACGATCACCGTGACCAGCACCAACACAAAGGCCAGCGGCCCGATACGCGCACCATCCGCAACACCCAGATCGGCAAGGCGCTGCCCGAACAGCCCCGCCACCGCCACCAACACCACCCCGCGCGGCCCCGTCAGCGCGATCAGAATACGCTCGTTGCGCGCCAGACCCGAGCCGATCAGCGAGATAAACACCGTCAAGGGGCGCGCCAGCAGCACCACAAGCGCCACGAACAACGCCGCATGCCAATCCAGTGCCGCAAGCTGATCGACCTGAATATTGGCTGCCAGAAGGATGAACACGCCCGACACCAGCAGCACGGTCGCATGTTCCTTGAAACGCCGCAGTTCCTCGTAAGACGGCAGATCGGCGTTACCGATCACCAGCCCCATCACCGTCACCGCCAACAAGCCGCTTTCGTGCAGCATCGAATTGGTCACCGCATAGGTTGCCAGCAACGTGGCAAACAGCACCGGCACTTTCATGAATTCAGGCACCCGCCCGCGCCGGAAGGTCCACGCAATCGCGTAGCCCACGAGCCCGCCTGCCAGGGCCGCGAATAGGATGCCCAACACCAGATGCCAAAGCGCCTCGCCCATCGACAGGTTTGAGCGCAGCGTCACCACCACCTCAAAGGCCAGCACGGCGGCCAACGCGCCGATGGGATCGTTGACGATGGCCTCCCATTGCAGCAGCCGCGCGGGGCGGCGCGACAGCTTTGCGGTGCGCAGCAGCGGGGCGATCACGGTCGGGCCGGTCACCACCATGATGCCGCCAAAGACCCAGGCCGCCTCCCAGCCAAGCCCCGCGCCGTATACCAACGCCAGCGTTGACAAAAGCCAGCCCAGCGGTGCGCCGATAAAGACCAGCCGCGCCACACCCGAGCGCGCGTCGCCCAGTCGGTGCAGATCCAGCGTAAATCCGCCCTCGAACAAGATCACCGCCACCGCAAGCGCGACCAGCGGCCCCAGCAGATCGCCAAATTCAACGCTCGGGTTCAACAGCCCCGTCGCCGGCCCGACAATAAGGCCAGCCGCAAGCATAATGACAATCGCAGGCAGGCGCAGCCGCCACGCAAGCCATTGCGCCCCAACACCGACGATCCCGACAAGCCCAAAAGCCATAACCGGCCCAAGCCCCACCGTCTCCGCAACTGCCATACTTGTCCCTCAAACACTGCGGCCCACTACCGACACAGGCCAAACCCGCCCCAAAAGGTCAGGTTCCTACATTTTATGTAAGAGGCGACAAACCGCCATGGCGCGCGCAAAGATTGACCTTTGCAGCGCAATCCGTTAGGGGATTTTCAGCCTCGCAATCCGGTGAGGTCAGGTCAGGGCGCCCAATTTCCGTTGCGCCCTCATGTGTGCGCCGCCCGATGCGGCTGCCACCGGACGCAATCAGGAAACTTAAGGACGACGATGACGAAATTCTCTGATCTCAAACTGGACCCCAAGGTTCTGTCTGCTGTTGCCGATGCGGGCTATGAAACGCCCACCCCCATTCAGGCCGATGCGATCCCGCCCGCGCTTGAGGGCAAGGACGTGCTGGGCATCGCGCAGACTGGCACCGGCAAAACGGCGAGCTTCACGCTGCCGATGCTGACGCTGCTGCGCCGGGGGCGCGCGCGCGCGCGCATGCCGCGCAGCCTCGTGCTGTGCCCGACTCGGGAACTCGCTGCACAGGTTGCAGAAAACTTTGATCTTTATGCCAAAAACACCAAACTCACCCGCGCGCTGTTGATCGGCGGCGTCAGTTTTGGTGAGCAAGACAAGCTGATCGACAAAGGCGTCGATGTGCTGATTGCAACGCCGGGCCGCCTGCTTGATCATTTCGAGCGTGGCAAGCTGATCCTGACCGATGTGAAAATCATGGTCGTGGACGAGGCTGACCGGATGCTCGACATGGGCTTCATCCCTGATATCGAACGCATCTTCCAATTGACGCCGTTCACCCGCCAGACGCTGTTCTTCAGCGCCACGATGGCCCCCGAGATTGAGCGCATCACCAACACCTTCCTGCACGCCCCGGTGCGTGTGGAAGTGGCGCGGCAGGCGACAACTGGCGCGAATATCACGCAGAAACTGGTGCAAATCACGCCCGAGCGGCGCGACCAGACCGCCAAGACCAAGCGTGAATTGCTGCGTGCTTTGATCGAGGCCGAGGGTGAGGCCTGCACCAACGCGATCATCTTCTGTAACCGCAAGGTCGATGTCGATATCGTCGCGAAAAGCCTGCAAAAATATGGGTTTGACGCTGCGCCAATTCATGGCGATCTAGAACAAAGCCAACGCACGCGCACGCTGGAATCCTTCCGCGATGGCGGGCTGAAACTGCTGATCGCCTCGGATGTGGCCGCGCGCGGTCTTGACATCCCAGCCGTCAGCCATGTGTTTAACTACGATCTGCCGATGCATGCCGAGGATTACGTGCACCGCATCGGACGCACCGGGCGCGCCGGGCGCAAAGGCGCGGCGATTTCGATCGCGACGCCTTCGGATGAAAAATA
>JAFGWK010000202.1 GCA_016937195.1 Paracoccaceae bacterium
GGGTAAGACCGCGTGTATCCGTTGATTGCGATCTGATTCTTCACCAAGCCGAAAACACGCGTCAGCATCTTTGCAAGCTCGCGGGTCAAGGGGTTTGGCTTGGCACTATCACCGTCGAAAAGCGGCTCTCCAGGGAGATCGAAAAACTCGACGATCAGCCCTTCATCGGTCACTTTTGTCACAATATGACGCGCCATCAGATCCGATACCATCGACTCACCGCCCACGCCCGTCAGAACCTTTTCGATGTTCTTCGCGGCTTGATCAAACTGCGCCTTTTCAGTGTCGTCCTTGTCCTCGGCCGCGTTCTGGCCCTTGGCCTGATGTTCCTCGCTCGGATGCTGCGCGGTGGCGCCAGTGCCGGTCTGCGCGATCTGATCTTCGGAAAAGACCGACTCGCCGCCAAAGGCCCCATCGCCACCACCGGAAATCCGGTTAATCGGAATCGTCGGACTAAAATAATCCGCGATTCCTTTGCGTTGTTTTTCAGTCGTCGCGTTCAAAAGCCACATCAACAGAAAGAAGGCCATCATGGCCGTCACAAAGTCAGCATAGGCAACTTTCCACGCCCCACCGTGGTGACCACCGCCGTTAATGACCTTTTTCCGTTTGATGATGACTGGAGCCGCTGTATCGCGCGCACCCATCACACCACCTCATTTTCACCCAAGAGGAGGTTTAGCAGGGCGGGTTTAACGCACGGTTTACAGATAAAATGCGCGCTATCTTGCTCAGCCCTTGTTGTTGGACGGGCAATCGCTAAATTTGGCGCATGACGGCGCCAGTATTCCAGCAAGACCAAGACCTGAGTGGGCTGATTGCCTGTCCACGCTGTGATGTCTTGCACCGAGCCGAGGAACTGGCCGATGGACAAAGGGCGAAATGCGCGCGCTGTGGCACGGTTCTGATGTGGCCGCGCGAGGGTGCATTTTTGCATGTCGTGTCATTTTCGTTCACCGGGATGATCCTGATGATCGGGGCGATTTTCTTTCCGTTCCTCGAAATCGCGGCCGGAGGGCTATCGCATAAAAGCTCTATCTTTGGCGTGGCGATGGCGTTTTCGGACGGATTTCTGGCGCCACTTGCCTTTGCGGTTCTGGCGATGATCGTGGCCTTGCCGATTTTCCGCTTTGTCGCGTTGATTTACACGCTTTGGCCGCTGGCGAATGGTCGCCCTGCCTATCGTCACGCCGCAACGACATTCCGGTTGGTACAAGAGCTGCAACCTTGGGCAATGGCCGAGATATTCATCATCGGAACAGCGGTCGCGCTGGTGAAAATCGCGGGGCTTGCGACGGTCTCTTTGGGGCCGGCCTTTTGGGCATTTTGCGCGTTGATCATCGTGATTGCGCTGAAAAACAGTTTTGTCAGCGACTGGACGATATGGAAAGCAATAGGACAGAAATGAACGCATTGACGGCGACTGATGCCGGTCTGGTCGGCTGCACACGCTGCGGCCTTGTCTGGCATCAGGATGTGTCCCATTGCGGTCGCTGTGGAGCGCATTTGCGCATTGTGAATAGTCATGGGCTTCAGGCTGTTTGGGCGTGGTGGATTGCGGGGCTGGTGTTTTACATTCCGGCCAATCTTTTGCCGATGCTGGTCACGACGACGCTGGGCCACGCGCAAAAGAATACCATCGTCGGCGGTGCGATTGAGTTGTGGAAACACCACAATTACGGGGTTGCGCTTATCGTATTTGGTGCCTCGATCATGAT
The DNA here is from genome assembly GCA_016937195.1 of Paracoccaceae bacterium. Taxonomy (GTDB): domain Bacteria; phylum Pseudomonadota; class Alphaproteobacteria; order Rhodobacterales; family Rhodobacteraceae; genus Thioclava. Next base: position 1,719 of record JAFGWK010000202.1, read on the forward strand.
CCCGATTGGAAAATTCATCGCCGTCGCCTATCTGGCGATCATGGTCGGCAATGAACGTCGACGTGGCGGCGCTCCGCATCTGCATATGCTCGAGGTTGTCGAGTTCATCGGTAGATGGTCGATGATTGATGTCTTCGTCGTGGCCATCCTATCTGCGCTTGTGCAACTTGGGTTTGTCGCTTCGATTCATCCTGGTCCGGCGGCGGCGTCTTTTGCGCTGTCTGTTGCTTTTACAATGCTTTCCGCCCAAAGCTTCGATCCGCGTCTGATCTGGCGCGGCCCTGATAGAGAGAAAAAATGACCGATACGCCAGAACCAGGTCCGGCCAAACTTGATACTTCCAAAGCCCCGCGTCCGATCTGGTCGCGGCTTTCGGTGGTTTGGATCGTGCCATTGTTGGCGTTGGTGGTCACGCTTGGGGTCGCCCTTAAGACGTATTCCGATCGCGGTGTGCTTATTCACATCGACTTCAAGGATGCCACCGGGGTCGAGATTGGTACGCCGTTGAAATTTCGTGAAGTTGATGTCGGCAAGGTTGAGAGCGTGGGGTTCACCTCCGATTTAACCAAGGTGCGTCTTGGCGTGCGTGTGGACAACGACGTTGCCCCCTATATCGACACAAAAACAAAGTTCTGGCTGGTGCGCCCCGAAGTATCGGCGCGCGGGATAGAAAACTTGGGAACGGTGTTGTCTGGCACCTATCTTGAGGGATTTTGGACCAACAAACCCGGTGCCCCGCAAGCGCAGTTTACGGGACTTGAACAGCCGCCGATTTCGCCAGATCCCAGCAAAGGTACGATCATCGAGCTAAGCGCGAAGGATGCAGGCGGAATCGTGGATGGCGCGCCTCTCTTGTATCGTGGGATCACGGTGGGCCATCTACAAAATCTGCGTCTGGACAAGGATTCGTCGGGTGTCATCGTCGATGCGTTCATCGAGACGCCCTATAACAAGTTGCTGTCGACACAAACGCGGTTTTGGGACACGTCCGGGTTTTCAGTGAAGGTTGACACATCGGGTCTTAGCCTTGATGTGCGCTCTCTGGCGACGCTGGTGCAGGGTGGGGTGGAGTTCGATACATTCACAAGCGGCGGCGGGATCGTGGATAACGGCCATTCATTCCGCTTGTTTGCAAGCAAGGACTCGGCGGAGAACTCGATCTTCCAATCCGATCAGGTCGACCCGCCACGCTATACGCTGTTGTTTGATGATCCGGTGCAGGGGCTAAGTGTTGGCTCAAAAGTGCAATTCCGTGGCGTTGAAGCGGGCGAGGTCACGGCACTTGCGATCAAGATCCATGAAGATTCAACTGGCCAGCGGTTTGCCCAGCAACAGTTGACGATTGCGCTGTCGCCGGATCGCTTGGGCCTGGCGCGTAATACCGATGTTGCGCAGGTGACCGAGTTCCTCGAAGGCCAGATTGCGGACGGTCTGAGGGCGCGGATTGCCTCGGTTGGATTATTGGGCGGGACAATGGTCATTGAACTGACCGATGTGCCAGATCAGCCCAAGGAAACGATGAATCTGGACGCGAAACCTTACCCCACTATTCCGACGGCACCGATGTCTGAGAACGACCTCGCGAAATCGGCCAAAGGGGTGTTCAAACGCGTCGAGAATCTGCCGATTGAGGATCTGATGAACTCCGCTATTCGCACGCTGGATTCGATCTCGGCTGTGGCTGAAAATGAAAATACGCGCAAAGTGCCTGCGGAACTCTCAGGGCTTCTTGAGCAGTTACGCACCTTTACAGGCGATCTGAACAAGAAGGGTGCTGCGGACAAAACGGTGGCTGCGCTGGATCGTGTCACCGAGGCTGCGTCTTCGGTGCTTGAAGAGATCTCTGGCCTCGATCAAACGCTCGATTCTGCTGATAAGGCTGCACAGGCTATTGCGGACATGCCGCTGGGCGATATCGGCAAAAAAATTGACACGACTCTTTCCGATATCAATGGGCTACTCAACAAGCAGGGCACGCAGGATCTGCCGCAATCGCTCAACAACACGCTTGAGCAAACGGCCGCGATTTTGGAACAGTTGCGCAAGGCTGGGGCGGCAGAAAAGCTGAACCAGACATTGGATGCGACGCAGCAAGCGGCGGGGTCGATTTCCAAGGCTGCAGATCGCTTGCCAGAGTTGACGCAGCAGCTGCAAGACCTTGTGGGTCAGGCGCGTGCGCTGGTGGCGACTTATGGTCGAGGGTCGAATTTCTCGAACGAGACGAATAACATGCTGCGAGAATTGCGCCGCTCGGTTGCCGATATTGGCGCGGTGGCGCGGCTGATTGAACGCAACCCGCGCGCCTTTATTCTGGGCCGCTAATTGGAGATACCGATGACATTGTTGCGCCTTATCCCGCTTTGTATACTGGCCCTCGCTGCGTGTTCGGATCCTGAAAAGGTTGCGCGCTATCCGATCGAGCCGCCTGCGGTCACGAAAACCCTTCCCAACCGGCTTGGTACGGCCGAGCTGCGCGAAGTGTCATTGCCGCAATATGCCACGGCGCAAGAGATCGCCTATCAAACGCCCGATGGGGCACTGCGGTCGAACCCGGACAATCTGTGGGCAGATGACCCTGCACGTTCGATCACGCTTGCACTGGCGCGTCAGATTTCGGCGATGTCCGGGGCAACGGTGTTGTCTGACCCTTGGCCGCTCTCTAACCCGCCGCGTCGCCGCATTGAGGTGCGCATCGAACAGATCCTGCCGGGCGCGGATGGCGCTTTGCATGTCGCGGGGGTGTATTTCGTATCGCCAGCTGGTCTGGATGCGGGACGTGACGTTGTGCGTCGCTTTGACTTTACCGTGCCCATCGCAACGGCTGAACCCGGTGCCGAGCCGACCCCGGCAGGCATCGTCGCTGCGCAAGGTGCAGCGGTGAGCGAACTGGCGCGGCGGATTGCTCGGCTTAATTAAGTCTCGCTAAGGAAGCGCCCGAATTCACCTTGGGCAAAGATCAGCGGGGCACCTTTGGCGGTCATGCTAAAGCGTGTGACGCGACCGATGATGATGGTATGATCACCACCATCGTGGCGGGCCTCTGTGATGCATTCGAACCGTGCGAGCATATTCTCGAGCAGCGGCACCCCTTGGGCATTGAGCGTGTAAGGCAGCCCATCAAACCCGTCGCCGCGTTTGGTGAAACGCTGTGCCAACGCTTCTTGGTCTTCGCGCAACACATGAACGGCAAACGCGGGGGTCTGCGTGAAATGGGCGTGGCGCATCGAACTGCGCGCGGCAGACCACAAGACCAGTGCGGGCGACAGCGAAACCGAGGCAAAGCTGTTTACGGTCATTCCGACCGGCGTGGCCTCATCGGCGCATTCACAGGCTGTCACGACTGTAACGCCTGTCGCGAACTGCCCTAACGCCTTTCGTAACAGGCGCGGATCGCTCGGGTCTGGGACATGGCCAAGCCCCGAGGCTTCCGCTTGGGTCATCGCCGCCTCGATATCGTCGCTTTCACTCATTCTCTCTCCTTGCCTGTCCCCTGAAATAAGGGACGGGCTGGCAAGAGCAAGCCTTAGCGGTCCAATCTGAGGAAATGATCCAAGGAAAACACGCCGGGCCCTCTTGTGAGCACAAGCAGAAAGCAGATCGCCCAAAGCCCGTGTGTCAACCACGCATCGGGAAAGACAAAGGTTTGAATGACGAGGGTCATCATCAACAATGCCAGTGCCGAAGCGCGCGTAAACAGGCCCAAAACAAGCAAGACCGGCATCAAGTGTTCTGCAAATGTCGCCGCGACCGCAGCGATGTGGGGCGGGATCACAGGCAAAGCATAAACATGTTCAAACAACGTGTAAGTTGCGTCCTTGATCGAGAGGCCATCCACCTTGGTGCGCCCCGATTTCCAGAAAATTACCGCCGGAAAAACGCGTGCGCCGAGCAAAACGACACTGTCGGGAATGTGTCTACCCATCTTTGGGATGTATGAATATAGGCGAGATAGTCTCTGATATGGGCGTAGCGCCAAAGTTTGATCTGTCATTTCAGCCTCCCTTAAGTGATGTCTGAGATCAATTCGTTTTGGATCAACAGGACCAGCGCCTTGGTAAGATCACACTCTGGTCCTGCTTGCGTACAGGCGGTTGCGAGTGTTTGCTGCGCCAATAGCTGTTGAACGAAAACGCCAGTCTGTGGCGAGATGATCTGAGTGATAACGTTCGCAAGGCCGCGCCGCGCGATCATCACGGTTTCAGCTTGCCAATTCTCGGGAGATGGCGGGGCCGGGCCGTCCGGCTGTTGCGAGGCCCAGATGCTGCCTGCCGGTGTTGCAAGCGTCAGGATTTGTACGGACGAATGCAGGTGAATTCGATGGTGATGCGCCAAGGTGTTAAGCTGTGTCGCGTCAACCGGACTTGCATCAGCGGCATGATAGGCGCGACTGCGTGCCCACTCGATACGCGCGACATCCGGGAGGTAGGCTAGCGAAGAAAGTGAGCCTAACTCAGCCAAAAACTGTGGAAA
>JAFGWK010000203.1 GCA_016937195.1 Paracoccaceae bacterium
CACGCCGAACACATCGGCCCCGACTTTGGCGGTCAGTGCGGAATAGGCGGGTTCGTTGCGCCGCCCGCGATGGGGTGGCGGGGCTAGATAGGGGCTGTCGGTTTCCACGAGGATGCGATCCAGCGGCGCGGTGGCGAAAATATCGCGTACCTCCTGACTGCGCGGGAAGGTCGCGATACCCGACATCGACAGGTAGAACCCCAGATCAAGCGCTGCCTGTGCCAGACGCGGACCCGAGGAAAAACAATGCATGACGCAAGGGTAGGGCTTGGTTTTCATTCCCTCGGTCAGGATCGCTTCCATATCTTCGTCAGCATCGCGTGCATGGATAATCAGCGGTAATCCGGTTTCCTGCGCGGCCTCGATATGAATGCGCAATGATATCTTTTGCGCCTCGGCACTTTCAGCGGTGTAGTGGTAATCAAGCCCGGTTTCGCCGATCCCGACGAATTTCGGGTGCTGCGCCAGCGCGACGAGTTCTTGCACCGATGTCATCGGTTCCTCGGCCACGCTCATCGGATGGGTGCCCGCGGCGTAGAACACGCCTTTATGGGTTTCAGCGATGGCTCGCACCGAGGGTTCGTTTTTCAGCCGCGTGCAGATCGTGACCATGCGCGTCACCCCGGCTTCATTGGCGCGCGCGATAACCTGATCCAGCTCGCCCGCGAAATCGGGGAAATCGAGGTGGCAATGGCTGTCCGTAATCTCGGGGGGGAGGGTCAAAACAAGGCTCCTTTCGCGCGGCTTACGAAGCTGCGGCGGTAATCTCTAAAACGATATCCATCACCAAAGCGGCAGGGTCAAGGTTGACCGCCCGACCATGACGCGCCCGCGCGCCTAAGGTTTGATGCAGCCGGGCCCATTTCATCGCCGCCTGCTCGTTGGGTGACAGCCGGGTCAGCAATTCCGCCTCGCCCGGCGCGGCCTGCGGCATGGGCGCACCGGCAACCCCGGTGCGCGCCACGCGTGCCAAGAACAGCTCGACGAGGCCCAGCGTGAGTTCAAATCGCGGTTCGTTCGTTTTGCCCGCGCAGCCCTCGGCCAGTGCAATCGCGCCAAGACGATCTAGCTGGGGCAGGGTGGCCATCAGCTTGATCAGATTGGCATAGCGCGTCATGCCCTCAAGGTTGATCAGCCGGATCGCCGCCCCGACCGAGCCCCCCGACAGCGCTGCAAGCGCGTGATGATCCAGCTCGGGTGGCTCGCCTTCATCCTCGGCGGCGGCAAGGGCGGCTTCCATCTGCTCGGGCGACAGCGAACCGAGGCGCAATTCGCGACAGCGCGAGCGAATCGTGGGCAGCAGCCGCGCGGGTTGATGCGCGATCAGCAGGAAAGTCACGCGCGGGGGCGGTTCTTCGAGCAGTTTGAGCAGCGCATTGGCCGCCTGCACGTTCAGCTCGTCTGCCGCATCCACGATCACCACGCGCCGCCCGCCTTCGGTCGCCGAGAGGTGCAAAAACGATTTCAGCTTACGCACTTCATCGACGCGAATGTCCTGCGATAGCGCGGTTTCCTTTTCGTTGGGGCCGCGTTTGAGCGTGAAAATCCCAGGCTCAGACCCCGCAGCGATACGCGCAAGCGCAGGATGATCGGGGTCGGCATCCAGGCTGCGGGGCAGGTCTGGTTCGCCAAACAGGCCCGGCCCGCTATCATCGGGGCGCGTCAGCAAAAACCGCGCGATCCGCCACGCCAGCGTGGCCTTGCCAACACCGCGCGGCCCCGTCAGGAGCCAGCCGTGATGCAGCCGCCCCATGTTAAAGGCGTCGAGGAAGTCTTCCTCGGCACGGGTCTGGCCCACCAATACGCGGGTTTCGCGCGGGTGGCGCGCACCGGGCGCGAGGGTTGGGTCGGGAAGGTCGGCTGCGCTCATACCCGCCACTCTAGAGCTTGGCGAGGGCGGTTTCCAGCACGTCTTGCGCGATTGTCTCAGTTGCGCGCGCACCGTCGATCACGGTGAAACGGGGGGCGAATTCGCGCGCGAGTTCCAGAAACCCGGCGCGCATTTTTTCTTGCAATCCAAGGCCGAAATCTTCGAACCGCTCTTCGCTGCCCTGCCGCCCTTTGGCGCGTGCCAGCCCAACGGCGGGGTCGATGTCGATCAGGATCGTAAGGTCGGGTTCGCGCCCGATCATCAGGCTGTGCAACTGATCCACAAGTGTACGCAGATCGCCGCGTGAGAGGCCTTGATACATCCGCGTGCTATCGGCGAAGCGATCACAAATCACCACCTTGCCCGCCGCAAGCGCAGGTTCGATCACACGCTCCAGATGATCGCGACGCGCGGCGGTGAACAGCAAAATCTCGGTGCGCGCAGACCAGCGATCAGGGTCGCCTTCCAGCACGAGGCGGCGGATTTCCTCGGCACCGGGAGAGCCGCCGGGTTCGCGCGTCAGCACCACGTCAAACCCGCGCGCGCGCAGGGTCTCGGCCAGCATCCGCGCTTGTGTCGACTTGCCCGACCCGTCGATCCCCTCAAAACTTATGAACATCGCTTAGCTGTTGACCTGTTGCATCGCGGCGGTGAAGGCCTTGCCGCCCAGACGCGCAACGGCCGCCTTGATGCGCACCATGAAACCGCCACGTTTGACGTCATTTTCGGCCACCAGCGCCACTTCGCGCGGTTCTTGCAGGCCGGGCACGGTGATCACAAGTTTGCCCAGCTTCTGACCCTTGGTGATCGGTGCCGAGACGGGGCCGTCAAACACCGCTTCGGCCTTGACCTTGTCTTGCGCATTGGCGGGGATCAGCAGCGAGAGGTCTTTTTCCGGGGCCAGCCCGACGCTGTCTTGCGCCCCCAGCCACACCGGAGCCGTCGCCAGTTGCGTACCCGCCTTGGCGACGTCTTTCATCACAAATTGGCGAAAGGCCCAGTTCGCGACGGCTTCGCCTTCTTGAGCCCGTGCAGCCTCAGAATCCATGCCAGACAGGACATACAAAATCCGGCGATTGCCCATGACGGCAGAACCCACCAGACCATAGCCCGATTCCTGCGTATGGCCGGTTTTCATACCATCTGCCTTCCAGTCTGCGGCCTTGATTTCAAGCAGCGGATTGCGGTTTTGCGCGTTGGCGGGCGCACGATCTTTGTAGTTGAAATGGGTTTCGCTGAAGAAGTGATAATATTGCGGGAAATGGGTGATGATGCGATTGGCGACGATGCCGAGATCATGCATCGACATGCGCTGACCGGGGTCGGGCCAGCCGTTGGAATTGGCAAACATCGAGTTCTTCATGCCCAGCTCATGCGCGCGCTCTGTCATCAGCTTGGCAAAGGCCGGCTCCGACCCGGCCAGCCCCTCGGCCACCACCACGCAGGCGTCATTGCCCGAATTGATGATGATCCCCTGAATCAGGTCGCGCACTGCGGGCCGGTCGGTCGTGTTGAGAAACATCGTCGAGCCGCCCATTGACTGCGCATGCGCCGAGACCGGGAAAGTCGTATCCATCGTGATCCGGCCATCTTCGAGCGCCTCAAACAGCAGATCGAGCGTCATCAGCTTGGACATCGACGCAGGCGGCAGCGGGATGTCGGCATTCTTCGACATCAGTACCGTTTTCGTCGTCACATCATAGACCCAAGCCGCGCGCGCCTTGGTGTCAAAGGCAAAAGCGGGCAGGGCGGTCAGCGCCCCCAGTAGCGTGGCGATTATCAGTCGGGTAAGTTTCATGGTCATCCTAGTTCGAGACGGGATAGGCATCAGGGTAGCCTAGCCCATGAATGGTTTTCTTCAGCGCGTTGAGGTCGGATTTCGAGGGCGCAGGCCCTGCGATCACACGCCAGAAGGTTTTGCTTTGGCTTTGCTCTTTCTTGATGGTCGCGATCACGCCCGCTTTGCTCATCTGGCTTTGGGCGCGCTTGGCGTTGGCCTCGACCGAGAAGATGCCGATCTGAATATACATCTTGCCAGCAAGCGCTTTGACGGCGGGCTTCGAGGCTTTCGGTGTCATTACAACTGGCGGTGCCGGTGCCGGAGCGGGCGTCGGTGGCGCGCCAATCGCAGGCTTGGCGGTCGGCTTGCTGGATTCAGCCTTGGCAATCGCGCCCGCCGCTGTGCTGGTCACCGCATCAAGCGATTTCTGCTCGACTTTTTCAGGTTTGGCGATCACGGGCTTGTCGACTAGGGGCGAGGTCTCGTCTTCCACGGGAGCGGTTTCACGGCGCAGGGCCACAACCGACAATTCAGCGGGCGCCCCCGCGAGCATGCCAAGCGCATCCGCCGCGTCCGAGCTGACCTGCAATTTCGGTCCCGGATTGTCGATTTCACGCCGGAACAATGCGCCGATCACGAATTTGCCATTGGCGGGATTGCGAATGATCACGCGCTCGGGGTCTTTGACCTTGGGATAGGCGACCCAGACACCGCCCAGCGAAGGGCGACCGTCCCACAGACCTTTTTCATCGACAGAGAACACCTGCGGCGCCTCGACGTCGCGCTCGACCAGCTTGGTCGTCTTGGCGGGCGCAGCCGTTGCGTCGGCGCTGCCCTCTTCGGCGGGCTTTTTCTTCATGAAGTCAAAAGGCTTTGCACCATCCTGACAGGCGCTAAGTACCAGTCCCGCGCCCAAAATCAGCGCCATCGCCGAGCTGCGTTTGCGCAATCTCTGTGCCTGTGTCTGCTGCTGTTTCATCTCGTGCCCCTTACTGCGCGCGGTTGTCCCACGGCTCTTTTCCCCGTCAGCGATCCTGTTCCGCGCAGCCTAAAATGACCTGCGCATGCAGCGCCTTCGCGCGTGATCCTAGCGTGTTGCCCGCATTATGAAAAGCAGCGCTGCACACCGCTGGCGGAAATTGGCGCGAAAGGCTTTCAGAATCGCGTGAAGCGGGCTAATGCGGGCTCGAACGGAAGTGTGGCCGAGTGGTTTAAGGCTCTAGTCTTGAAAACTAGCGTGCGGGGAACCGTACCGTGGGTTCGAATCCCACCGCTTCCG
>JAFGWK010000204.1 GCA_016937195.1 Paracoccaceae bacterium
AGGGCTGAGATCGCTGTGCTGAGCCGAATGCACCGCTGATAACATGTCTTGTGCTTGGATTTTGGGTTTTTGCGACGACGCGTAGGCACGCAAAACCTGACTGGATCGGGCTTAGGCTTGCTGGCACGCTGTTGTTCATCGTGCTGGCGGTATTTTGGGGGCGCGCGATCAATCATCATGCAGCGTGGTATCTGATCGCCCCCCGTGACTGGCAGGCAGCACATGAGCTTTGCACCAGCATCAGCGAAGTAAACCCGCCTTTCATTTGCGACTTTACACTGACCGCGACTGGGGGGTGCAGAATTTTTCGGGATTAGTGACACGAGCGGGGGCTATCGGGCGCTCGCGCCTTTGGTGTTCGTCACCTTGGTTGGTGCCGCGCAATCATTGAGCGCTGGCTTGGGGGGGGGACCCATCCGCGGTACGCTGTTGCAGCTCCGGTATCACTCTTTGTTCAGTGCGGCTTTGATCGCAAAGGGGCGAATGATGTTTTTCGCGGATGCCGCAAGCTTCGGGGCGTGACGCAGCGCGGTTTGCCAAATCAATGGCTGGAAAGCTTGTGGGGGAGGACGCGCGCCCACGACCATTGACGTTGCGCTTGCGCTCTGGCAGGGGAGAGCACAAGCGAGGACCAATATTATGAACCTGTTTTCCGATATTCGCGCCGCAGTGATTGCGGCACTGGATGCCATGGTTGCCGAGGGCGCTCTGCCTGAGGGGCTGGATTATGCCAATGTTGCGGTGGAGCCGCCGCGCGACCCGTTGCATGGCGATATGGCGAGCAATGCCGCGATGGTTTTGGCCAAGCCTGCCAAATCCAAGCCGCGAGACATTGCCGAGGCCTTGGCGGCCAAGCTGGTTTCTGATCCGCGCATCATCAGCGCAGATGTGGCTGGCCCCGGTTTCCTGAACCTGCGGCTTGCACCGTCGCTTTGGGCTGATTTGACGCGCAATGTCGTGCAGACGGGGCCCGCATATGGGCGCTCCGCTTTGGGGCAGGGCGTCAAGGTCAATGTCGAATATGTTTCGGCCAACCCAACGGGGCCGATGCATGTCGGGCATACGCGCGGCGCGGTATTTGGTGACGCATTGGCGAGTCTTCTGGATTTCGCGGGCTATGACGTCACGCGCGAATATTACATCAATGACGGCGGAGCGCAGGTCGATGTGCTGGCGCGTTCCGCCTATGAGCGCTATCGCGAGGCTTGCGGCCTTGAGCCGGAAATCCGCGAGGGGCTCTATCCCGGCGATTACCTGATCCCGGTGGGCGAGGCGATCAAGGCGAAATACGGGCGCGATCTGCTGGACAAGCCCGAGGAAGACTGGCTTGTCGATCTGCGCGGCTTCGCAACCGAGGCGATGATGGACATGATCCGGGGCGATCTGGCCTCGCTCGGCGTTAAGATGGACGTGTTTTCATCGGAAAAGTCGCTTTATGGCACGGGGCAGATCGAGGCCGCTTTGCAGCGCTTGCAGGATCTTGGTTTGATCTATGAAGGCGTGCTGGAGCCCCCCAAAGGTAAGTTGCCCGAGGATTGGGAGGAGCGTGAGCAAACGCTGTTCCGCTCAACGCAGTTTGGCGATGACGTGGACCGCCCGGTGAAGAAATCGGATGGCTCCTGGACCTATTTTGCCCCCGACATCGCCTATCACTGGACCAAGATCGAGCGTGGCTTCGATCTGCTGATCGACGTGTTTGGCGCCGATCACGGTGGCTATGTGAAGCGGATGAAGGCGGCCGTTGCCGCACTGTCCGAGGGGCGGGTAACGCTTGATATCAAGCTGATCCAGCTCGTAAAGCTGTTCAAGAACGGCGAGCCCTTCAAGATGTCCAAACGCGCGGGCACCTTCGTGACCCTGCGCGATGTGGTGGAACAGGCGGGCGCGGATGTGACCCGTTTCCACATGCTCACGCGTAAGAACGATGCGCCGCTTGATTTCGACTTTGCCAAAGTGTTGGAGCAATCCAAGGATAACCCGGTTTTCTATGTGCAATACGCCCATGCGCGGGTCTGTTCGGTGCTGCGTAAGGCGGCTGAGGCGGGCTGGGACATGTCGGATGCGCGTCTCGGCAAGGCCGATCTGCCCACCGATCTTCATGAGGCAGAGCTGTCGCTGGTCAAGAAAATCGCCGAATGGCCGCGTCTGGTTGAGATTGCCGCGCGCGCGAATGAACCCCATCGCGTGGCGTTCTATCTTTATGATCTGGCGTCGGACCTGCACAGCCTGTGGAACCGTGGCCATGACGATGCGTCCTTACGCTTCTTGCAAGAGGGCGATGAGGCCGTATCTTCGGCGAAAATCGCCCTCGCGCGCGCCTGTGCCGTTGTTATTTCCTCAGGTCTTGCTATTCTCGGGGTAACTCCGGCTGAAGAGATGCGCTAACGCACGCCGCCGGGATTGGCAGTAACAGCCGGGTCACCGGCGGCGAGGCGACGAGCATGGCAGCTTACGATGACCGCAATGGCGGGGCCTACGGGTATGGCGCGCAAGCGCCCTATCACCCGCACCCTTCCGATCCTGAACTGGCTCCGCGTGCCGGGCGCCCGATGTCGCGCTGGGTTAATCTGGCGGGCGCGGCGACCTCGGTTGTTATGATCCTTGGGCTGGTGGTTTGGGGCTACAAGCTGGCGATGCGCGATCTGAACGGCGTGCCGGTGATCCGTGCGATTGACGGGCCTGCCCGCATTGCGCCCGAAGATCCCGGTGGCGAATTGGCGCGCCACACTGGCTTGGCCGTCAATGATGTGGCTGGCACGGGTTCGGCTGCGCCTGCGCCTGATCGTGTGGTGCTGGCACCTGCGCCCATTGGGCTGAGTGATGAAGATCTCCCGATGGGGGAGATGGCCAAGCAGATAGGTGCCGCGAACGCGCCGATGGCCGCACCTGCGGCAAATGGGGGCGTAGAAACCTCGCCAGAGGATACGCTGATCCAAGCCGCTGTTGCGCTGCCGGCTGCGCAAGACACTCCGGCACCAGCGCTCGATATTCCTGTTGAACCTGCCGCTGAAAGCCCCGAAATCCCCGCGCCGCGTCCCGAAGAAATTGCGCTTCAGAAAACGCCCGATGTGATCCCGGCCTCAGTGCCCGGGGTCTCGGTCTCGCCGCGCCCATTGGCCAAGCCAGAGCGCGATAGCTTGCTTGCTGCAGCGCTGGAACAGGCCGTTACGCAATCGATGAGCGAGCAGTCGGACGAAGACAAAACCACGGATGTCGATCCCGCCTCACTGAGTGCAGGCACGCGTTTGGCCCAGCTTGGGGCGTTTGATAGCGCGCAGGATGCGAAGACGGCTTGGGACAGCGCGGTGCAACGCTTTGGCGCGCTGATGCAAGGCAAGCAGCGGGTGATCCAGAAGGCCTCCTCTGGCGGGCGTGATTTCTATCGTCTGCGCGTCGTGGGCTTTAACGATGTGACCGAGGCGCGCCAGTTCTGCGTGGCGCTTCAGGCCGAGGGGCAAAACTGCATTCCCACGGTTGTACGCTGATGGTTGCGGCGGCAATTTTCGGTTGTGAAGGGGGGGATCTATCCCCGCGCGAGCGTGATTTCTTTCGCGAATCCGACCCTTGGGGGTTTATTCTGTTTGCGCGAAATATCGAAACACCTCAACAGGTTGTACGCCTTACCTCATCCTTGCGTGACGCTGTGGGGCGCGATGCGCCAGTTCTGATCGACCAAGAAGGCGGTCGTGTGCAACGGTTGCGTGCGCCGCATTGGCGGGAATGGCCCGCACCGCTGGATCAGGCTGCCTTAGCGGGCGCAAATGCGCCGCGCAGTTTTTGGGTGCGCGCACGGATCATGGCGGATGAGCTGCGTGCGGTTGGCATCGACGTGAACTGCGCACCAACCTGCGATCTGGCCTCGGACGCGACCCATCCGTTTCTGCGCAATCGCTGTCTGGGGAGCACGGTTGATCAAGTCGTTGCCAATGCGCGCGCCACGGCGGACGGGCTGCTGGCGGGTGGGGTGCTGCCGGTGATCAAGCACATCCCTGGCCATGGCCGCGCCGTTACCGACAGTCACAAGAACCTGCCCGAAGTGGGGGCCGATCTGCACGATCTACGCCGCACCGATTTTGCGCCTTTCGCCGCGCTGGCCGATCTGCCGCTGGGCATGACCGCGCATATCCGTTTCAGCGCGCTTGATCGTGCCCCGGCGACGCAAAGCGCGCGCCTGATCGGGCTGATCCGCGACGAGATCGGCTTTGACGGGCTGCTGATGAGCGATGATATCGGGATGGAGGCGCTGTCGGGCGGGCCGGGTACGCGCACCCGTGCGGCGCTTGCTGCGGGCTGCGATTTGGTGCTGCATTGCAACGGCGAGATGGGCGCGATGGAAGAGGTTGCACTGGCTGCATCCGCGCTGAGTACGCGGGCCCAAAGCCGCGCCGAGGCCGCTTTGGATTGCCGCCGACCACCAGATATTGTTGACATGGCGGCTCTTGATGCTGAGTTTAAAGCATTGATGAGCGGCGGTGGGCATGGCTGAACCCGAGAACTTGTTTCAGATGCAAAGCGTGGCGGATCGGCTTCAGGCCGAGGCGCTGATCGTTGATGTCGACGGCTTTGAAGGCCCGCTTGATCTGCTGCTCAATCTCTCGCGCACACAAAAGGTCGATCTGCGCAAAATTTCGGTGCTGCAACTGGCAGAGCAATATCTAAAATTTGTCGATCAAGCCAAGGCGTTACGGATCGAACTTGCAGCAGATTATCTGGTGATGGCGGCGTGGCTGGCGTTCCTGAAATCGCGTCTTTTGCTACCGCCCGATCCAACAGCAGACGGGCCAAGCGCCGAAGAAATGGCCGCCCATCTGGCCTTTCAGTTGGAACGCCTGCAAGCGATGCGGGAAGCTGCCGCGCAGCTTATGGCGCGTGATCGGCTGGGGCGCGATACCTTCGCACGCGGCGTCAGCGAAGAGGTCGCGCGGCTGCGTAAGGTGACCTATACCGCCTCGCTGATGGACTTGATGCAGGCCTATGCACGGATCAGGACGCGGGATGAGTTTCGCCCCTATGCCTTTGATCGCACGAATGTTTTCACGATGGAGGAGGCGCTGGAGAGGATGCGCGCCTTGATTGGATACACGGGCGATTGGTCGGATCTGACAAGCTTTCTGCCCGATGGCTGGGAGGGGGATCCAAAGCGGCGTCGTTCGGCGACTGCGGCGACCTTTGCCGCGTCGCTTGAAATGGCCAAGCAGGGACAGATCGAGATCCGGCAATCGGATGTATTTCAACCTATTTCGATTCGGAAAAGAACATGAACAACACCTCGCAAGAGACCGAAGAGAAAGATAAATCACTCTTCGCCGCTCCGCCGATGGGGGAGCAGGAACGTATGGTCGAAGCGGTTCTGTTTGCCAGTGCCGAGCCCGTGCGCATCAAGGAATTGGAAGAACGCATGCC
>JAFGWK010000205.1 GCA_016937195.1 Paracoccaceae bacterium
GGACTGGTATTGCGCGGGCAGACCGTCGCGCACCGTGATCATCTGACCCAGTGTGATGTCTTGGCCGTTCACAGTTGCAACCACGGTGTCAGCCGTCAGATCGGTGCGCGGTTTGGCCGAGGTCGCAGCGTCGCTTGCAGGGGCCGGGGTTTTGGCGTCTTGCGCCATCGCCGCTCCGCCGATCAGGGCCAGCACTGCGACACTTGCGAAAAATCTCGTCATTTTGGGCATCCATGCCACTCCCTTAAGGCCGCGTCCTTGGGCGGCGTTGACACTGTGACGGTCGCCGCTTACATCGCCTAAGGTCTGTAAGAGGCGCACCGCCCTTGTTTCGTTCGCTGTTCTAACAGGCCAGCTCGGCGCGACAAGGCGCCCGGTTACACGAAATGGTCAGCTACCCCCGGAGATTACATGCTTGGCATCGGAACAGTCGCAAAGAAGGTCTTTGGAAGCTCGAATGACCGCAAGGTGAAATCGGTGCGCCCGTTGGTGGCCCAGATCAACGCACTCGAACCGGAATTTGCGGCGCTGACAGATGAAGGCATCATCCAAAAGACCCATGAATTTCAACGCCGGGTGCAGGAAGAGGGCGAAAGCCTTGACAAAATCCTGCCCGAAGCCTTCGCCAACTGTCGCGAGGCCGCGCGCCGTGCGCTGGGTCTGCGCGCCTTTGATACGCAGCTCGTAGGCGGAATTTTTCTGCATCAGGGCAACATCGCCGAGATGAAGACGGGCGAGGGTAAAACCCTTGTCGCAACCTTCCCGGCCTATCTGAATGCACTGGCGGGCAAAGGCGTGCATATCGTGACCGTCAACGACTATCTGGCACGGCGCGACTCTGACTGGATGGGCAAGGTCTATAACGCATTGGGCATGACCTGCGGTGTCGTGGTGCCGTTCCAGGCCGATGCCGAGAAACGCGCCGCTTATATCGCAGATGTCACCTATTCGACGAATAACGAATTGGGCTTTGATTATCTGCGCGACAACATGCGCACTTCGGTTGCAGACATGATGCAGCGCGGCCATTTCTACGCAATCATTGATGAGGTCGACTCGATCTTGATCGACGAGGCACGCACGCCGCTGATTATTTCGGGCCCGTCTGATGATCGCTCGGAACTGTATATTACGCTCAACGAATTCATCCCGAAGCTCACCGAAGAGCATTACGAGGTGAACGAAAAAGAGCGCAACGCAACACTGACCGAAGAAGGCAATGAGTATCTAGAGCAGGTGCTGCTTGAAGGGGGCGTCCTGCCCGAGGGGCAATCACTTTATGACCCCGAAAGCACCACGATTGTCCACCATGCCAGCCAAGCCCTGCGTGCGCACAAGCTGTTCTTCAAAGATCAAAACTATGTCGTCGCCGATGACGAAATCGTTCTGGTCGATGAATTCACGGGACGGATGATGAAAGGGCGCCGTTTGTCGGACGGCCTACATCAGGCGATCGAGGCGAAAGAGGGCGTGACGATCCAGCCCGAAAACGTGACCCTCGCTTCGGTGACGTTCCAGAACTATTTCCGTCTTTACGGCAAGCTTGGCGGCATGACCGGTACTGCCGCAACCGAGGCTGACGAATTTGCGGAGATCTATTCGCTTGGCGTCGTCGAAATTCCGACCAACCGCCCGATTGCCCGCAAAGACGAACACGATCGCGTCTATCGTACCGCGCGTGAGAAATACGAAGCGGTAATCAAATCCATCGAGATCGCCCATAAAAAGGGCCAGCCGATGCTTGTCGGCACCACCTCGATCGAGAAATCCGAGATGCTTTCCGAGATGCTCACGAAAGCCGGGGTCGCGCATAGCGTGCTTAACGCCCGCCAACACGAGCAAGAGGCCAAGATCGTTTCGGATGCGGGCCGTTTCGGAGCGGTGACAATCGCCACCAACATGGCAGGACGCGGTACCGATATTCAGCTTGGCGGCAACGTCGATATGAAAGTGCTTGAAGAGCTGGACGCCAATCCTGACGCCGATCCCGATGAGATCCGCGCCCGGATCACGGCTGAACATGCCGATGAAAAGGCCAAGGTGCTGGAAGCGGGCGGGCTGTTCGTTCTGGCGACCGAACGCCACGAAAGTCGGCGTATCGACAATCAGCTGCGTGGTCGTTCGGGTCGTCAGGGGGATCCCGGTCGCTCGCTGTTCTTCCTGTCGCTTGAAGACGATCTTATGCGCATCTTCGGCTCGGATAAGCTGGATGCCGTGCTATCCAAACTGGGAATGAAAGAGGGTGAGGCGATCGTCCACCCGTGGGTCAACAAATCGCTTGAGCGTGCGCAAGCCAAGGTTGAAGGGCGCAACTTCGACACCCGCAAACAATTGCTGAAATTCGATGATGTGATGAATGATCAGCGTAAAGCGATTTTCTCGCAGCGCCGCGAAATCATGGAGAGCAACGAGGTCGATGAAATCGCGCGCGATATGCGGGTTCAGGTGATCGAAGATCTCGTGGACACCTACATGCCGCCGAAATCCTATGCCGATCAATGGGATGTTGCAGGCATGCATACCGCCCTGATCGAACAGCTTTCGATTGATCTTCCAATTGCCGCTTGGGCCGAGGAAGAGGGCGTTGATCAAGACGTCATCGCTGAGCGTATCGAGGCCGCCACTGACGCCGAGATCGCGCAAAAGACCGAGGTGTTCGGCCCCGAGTCGATGCGCATGATCGAAAAACAGGTTTTGTTGCAGACGATTGACGGCAAATGGCGTGAGCATCTGGTGACGCTCGAACACCTGCGCTCGACGATCGGCTTTCGCGGCTATGCGCAGCGCGATCCGCTGTCAGAGTTCAAAACTGAAAGCTTCCAGCTGTTTGAAATCATGTTGGACGGCCTGCGTGCCGATGTCTCACAACAACTTTCGCGCGTGCGTCCCCTGACCGAGGAAGAGCAGGCGCAAATGCTTCAGGCGCAGATGCCCCAAGACAACACGTCGGCGCCTGAAGTCCTTGAGCAGTCCGCGCCAACTGGCACCCCTCTGCCCGGCTTCGATGAAAGAGATCCCACGACCTGGGGCGATCCAGGGCGCAACGATCCCTGCCCCTGTGGCTCTGGAAAGAAATTTAAACATTGCCACGGTCAACTGGTTTAATATCGGCGTAAAGAGGCGGCTCAAGGGGCGCCTCTTTTGCGTTGCGGCGGTCAATCAAGCTTCACAACCGAGGCTAGATATCAGGCGTCCATCTGGCAAGATTTGGGCAGCTATGCGGCAGGTTCCGCCA
>JAFGWK010000206.1 GCA_016937195.1 Paracoccaceae bacterium
AAACAGCGTTCGATCAGCCCTTTATCCGATCCGGTAGTTCGGGCTTTCGCGGGTAATTTGAACGTCGTGGACGTGGCTTTCCTTCAGCCCCGCGCCAGTGATGCGCACAAAGTTGCAGCCGCCGCGCATCTCGGCCACGGTGGCCGAGCCGGTGTAGCCCATTGCAGCGCGCAGGCCCCCGACAAGTTGGTGGATCACGGCACCGGCGGGGCCTTTATAGGGGACCTGGCCTTCGATGCCCTCGGGTACAAGCTTGTCGCTTGCGGCGTCTTTCTGGAAATAGCGATCCGCCGAGCCACGCGCCATCGCGCCAAGGCTGCCCATGCCGCGATAAGATTTATACGAGCGGCCTTGATACAAGATCACCTCACCCGGGGATTCATCGGTGCCAGCGATGGCCGAGCCGACCATGGCGCAGGACGCGCCCGCCGCGATGGCCTTGGCAAAATCGCCCGAGAATTTGATGCCGCCATCGGCGATGATCGGCGTGTCACCCGCGGCACTCGCAGCATCCATAATCGCAGTAAGCTGCGGCACACCCACGCCCGCGACGATCCGCGTCGTACAGATCGAGCCGGGGCCGATGCCGACCTTGACCGCATCCGCGCCTGCCCCGATCAGCGCCTTTGTGGCCTCGGCCGTAGCGACATTGCCTGCCACAACCTGCACACCCTCGCGGAAGGATTTCACACGCTCAACCGCGCGTGCCACGCCCTCGGAATGGCCGTGTGCTGTGTCGATAACGATCAAATCACAGCCTGCCTCGATCAGCGCGCAGGAACGTTCATAACCCGCATCCCCCACGGTCGAGGCCGCAGCGACCCGCAAGCGGCCCTTGTCATCTTTGCACGCCAGCGGGTGCAGTACCGATTTCTCAGTATCTTTCAGCGTCAAAAGCCCAGTCAGCTTGCCCGCCCCATCGGTGACCAGCAGCTTTTCAATCCGGCGTTCTTTCATCAATTCGCGCGCCTGATCGCGATCCGCCGGTTCGGTCAGGATTGCCAAATTATCATGGCTCATCATCGCAGAAACCGGTGTCTTGTCGTCGCTCGCAAAACGCATGTCGCGGTTGGTCACGATACCGACCACCCGCTTGTCACCATCCACCACCGGAAAACCGGTGATGTTGTAACGCTCCATCAGCGCCTTGGCATCGGCCAGCGTCTGATCGGGGCGCAACGTGATCGGGTTGTAAACGATGCCGCTCTCAAAGCGCTTCACCCGGCTCACATCATTGGCTTGCTGCTCAATCGTGAGGTTGCGGTGGATCACGCCCATGCCACCCGCCTGCGCCATCGCAATCGCCATGCGCGCCTCGGTGACGGTATCCATCGCTGAACTCAGCAGTGGGATATTGAGATGGATCGAACGGGTCACATAGGTGGCGACGTCCGCGTCCGAGGGCAGCACAGAAGAAGCTGCGGGAACAAGAAGGACATCGTCAAAGGTGAGTGCCTCGCGAATCTGCATGGGGGATCTCCGGGTCCAGATGCGTTTGGCAGTTTCCTGTTTCACGCAATCGCCGCAAAGGCAACCCCAAGTCCTTACAGATCGTCGCCGTTACGCAATCGCCGCGTTCGTTTTAAGCGCGAGTTGCCCTTTCATCCAAAGCTGGATCACCTTGATCGCGATTGGGATAATGATCACGGTCGCTACCACCAGCAGCAGGGCGCCCGGCAGCGCCCAAATACCGCCTGCCGCCAGCCAGCACCCCGCCGTTGCGGCAAGCGGAAAGGTCAGTGCGCCCCAAAGCGGCGTAAAGCCCGAGGCTAGGAGCCAGCGCGCAGACACCACCAAGGCAATCAGATAGCCCGCGCACAGCAGTGCCATAACCTGCGCAATCCCTTCGGCGCTATAGGTTGCGCCCACCGTTCCGATCAGCGCCGCCGGGGCAAGATGGATCGCCAGCAACGGGCGCAAAGGTGCAGGCACGCTTTCGCGCGAGAATTGTTGCAAGGAGATCGCCCAAAGACACAGTGCCGACGCGAGCGATCCCCAGAACAGCCAAATCGCGACCGTGGCGAACCCAAGGCTTTGCGCCGCTACCGCGCCCACGATCCAGCCGGTGAACATCAACTGCCAGACCGGGGTGACGCGGCGCTGCTCGACCGGCCCCCGCAGAAGGTCAATGATAACGAAAATGTTAAAGGCCAGATGCAGCGCGATGGTGCCCCAGAAAACAACATTCGCCACACTCGAATAAGGCGCCAAGGCGACCGCGACCAAATACTGCGACAGTACAATCGCGGCCAATCCCGCACGACCGGGCAGGATACGCAAATCTTCATGCAGTACGCCGGGGCGGCGCAGGAATTTCACCGCATAAGCGACAAACGCAAACAGCGCGAGCAAAGTGACAGCACCCAAGAACGCCTCGGCCAGTGCGGAGGGCAAGGCGAATTGTTCGACCCCGCGCCGCCATGCAACCCCAAGCCCCATCAACCCCAGAATGGGCGGGAATGCGGCGGGCGGCGTGCGCCGGAACAAGCCCTTGGGCGTTGGTTTGGCGGGGGCAAATGACATAATGAGGCCTCTCTTGGCAGGTCTTCTAGTGCAGATCATCGCACGCGTCCCGCGTCAAAATGACCGATTTCGTTACTCAGGCAAAGCCTTAGCCACGCGGTTGGGCAAAATTTAGGCAAATCCCTGCTAGTTTGGTAGCACCCACGCAGTTGCGCCCAAAGGCTGCGCCTGCGCGCCCGTACCCAGTTTGAAATGCATCCGCCCAGCCCCGTCTTCCGAGTTGATATCACCCAGATCAAAGCGCGCGCATCCCATGCGGCGCAGCCACAATGCCGCGTGCCAAAGCCCGAAATTATGCGCCCCGACACGGCGCCCCTGCGCCCCGCTCCAGCCGATGTGATAGCTCGCCCCCGCACCGTGACGCAGCACGACCATCCCGGCAAGACGCTGCCCGTCGCGACCCTCAACGCGCCATGCACGCAAGCCATCGGGGCTACAGCTGCCCCAAGCCTGCGTGAAACTGGCTGGCAAGGCGCGATAGCCGCGCGCCGCTTGCTGGCCCCGATCGGCACGCAATATCCAGTCGATGTTACGCTCAACGCGCAGGCGCAGTTCGGCGCGCTCGGCCGCAGCCAAGCGGTTGCGCCATTTCCCCGCAAGCCCCGCGCGCAAGTCTTGCTCAGCAGGCGAGAGCGACCAGATCGCGTGATGGCGCGGCGAGATCAGCGGGATCAGACCAAACCCGTCAATAGCCCGCTCTGGTGTGGCGATCACAACGCCCGCGCGGCGCGCCAGCCTGCGCACTGCCGCCTGTTGCACATCTTGCGCGACATCTGGTCCAAACACTGGCCCGCGCGACATCAACCACAGCGGTGAGCGCGCAATCATCTGCACCAAACCGATCCGCACAGCGCCCAAGCGGATCTCGATCCGCGCGACCTTGCGCCCCAGCACGCGCATCACATCGCCATAGGGCGCAGATTGCTGAAATGCGCCCGCACCGGGGCCCGCAAGCGTCTCAAGGGCCGCTTGCCAATCGGCCCCCTCAAACGGGTGCAGGGAAATATTGGGCCTACTCATACCTCCGTTAAGACAGGATTTACCTAAAGAGGGCTTAATGGCGGTCATGAAACCTACGAGAGGCCCGCGATGAGCCGCAAGCCCCACATCCCTGCCCCGCGCATGACGCGTTGGGCAGCTTTCTTGATCGCGGGCGTGCTTGCGACGGTTTGGATCATTGCGCTGACCGCGACCCGATTCTTGTAGGTTTACTAAACCCAACAGTTCGGAAGTTGACGCGAACGTCAAAAAGCGTGGCCTGCACACCACAGGCTGCACCGCAGTATAGCGATTGGACGTAGCGTCAGGAAAAATCGCGAATTGATCTACATCTAACGGATGATAGGCTGATAAGCAGGGAACCAAGACATACGTTAGGGAAGAGGAACACTATGAAGCGTATTATGACAACGGCTGCTGTCGTGGCGCTGAGCGCCGGGATGGCACAGGCAGGCGGCGTCGAGCGTTCGACGCAATCGACCGGCATCCTGTTTGAAAAAGGCAATTACGCAGAATTCAACATCGGCGGGTTTAATCCCGATGTGTCGGGTAAGTTTGAGGCAAACGGCGCTGCAAGCGGCGATATGGCCCCGGGCTATGGCACCTATAGCTTTGGCTACAAGCAGGCGCTGAGCGACAAGGTTGATGTCGCGATCATCTTGGATCAGCCGATTGGCGCAAACATCGATTATCGTACAGGCACCACCTATCCGCTTGCGGGTTCAACCGCCGAGGTGAACTCGAACGCGATCACCGGTCTTGTGCGCTATAAACTACCGCAGAATTTCTCGGTATTCGGCGGCCTTCGGATTGAGCAGGCGCGTGGCAAAGTGAGCCTCTCGAACGGCTACCAGATGAAGACCTCGAACGAGACCGATTACGGTTACGTTATCGGGGCGGCTTGGGAAAAGCCCGAAATCGCGGCACGGGTCGCGCTGACCTATAATTCGAAAATCACCCACGACTTTACCGCAAGCGAAAATGTTCTGGGCGGCGTACCTTCCAGCTTTGAGACAACGGTGCCGGAATCGGTAAACCTCGAATTCCAGACGGGCATCGCAGCCAATACGCTGCTGATGGGCTCGGTACGCTGGGTACACTGGACGCAATTTGACATCTCGCCTCCCGGTTACCTTGGCGCTTCCGGTGGAGCCGCACTTGTGGATTATGCCAACAACACTATCAGCTACAGCCTCGGTGTGGGACGCAAGTTCAACGAGCAATGGTCGGGTGCCCTTATGTTTGGCTATGAAAAACAGCAGGGTGGTCGCACCGGTAACCTCGGTCCGACGGATGGCTACAAATCTGTCTCTCTCGCGGCGAGTTACCAAGCAACTGACAAGGTCAAAATCACCGGCGGCGTACGCTATGTTGATATTGGAAATGCGAAAACCAATCCATATTTCCCGGCCTATCCCGCAACTTCGGTCTTTGGCGGCGACTTCTCGGGCAACTCCGGTTGGGGTGCGGGCGTGCGTGTTGGAATCAGCTTCTGATCTGCGCCTAACCTGATCCAAAATCTGAAAAGCCCCGCCCCAAACGCGGGGCTTTTCTTTGCGCAGGTTTCGGGTGGCGCGCGGCGCGATTGCGCCCTATCGCTAGCCACATGAACAAACGCCCTGCCCCCTCCCCGATCTCGCTTTCCCCGCTCGCCTGGATCTTGCTCGCAGGGCTTGCGCTGATCTGGGGATCATCGTTCCTGTCCAATCGAGCCGCCCTTGCGGGGGCGGATGTGTTTAGCGTCGTGTTCATTCGCGTCAGCGGCGGTGCGGTCCTGTTGTGGCTCTGGGTGGCAATCCGTAAAATTCCGGTGGGACGTGATCCGCGCATTTTGCTCCATTTCACGGTCATGGGGCTGCTCAACAACGCCATCCCCTTCACGTTGATCGTCTGGGGCCAAAAGCATATTGAAAGCGGCTTGGCCTCGATCCTGAACGCCTCGACCGCGATTTTCGGGGCGTTGATCGCCGCATTGGTCTTTCGCGACGAACGGCTGAGCGCGCGCAAAAGCCTTGGCATCGCGATTGGCTTTGCCGGCGTGATCGTGGCGATTGGTCCCGATGCCCTTGGCGGGTTCGATCTGACGTCGGCGGGCCAGATCGCGATCCTTGGCGCGGCCACAAGTTACGGCTTTGCAGGCGCTTATGCCCGCTTTGCCACCCGCAACATGCACCCCGAGGTCGCCGCGGCGGGTATGCTAACTGCGGGTGCACTTTGGACCTTGCCGCTGATGCTGGTCTTTGACGGCGTGCCGGCCCTCAACTTTGCGCCCACGGTCTGGGCAGCGCTGATCTGGCTCGCGGTGGGCTGCTCGGCGCTGGCCTATCTGCTATATTACCGCATCTTGGCGCTGGCGGGGGCGGCCAATCTGGCGCTGGTAACGCTGCTTATCCCGCCCGTTGCCATTGTCGCGGGCTGGGCCGTGTATGGTGAACGTCTGGGCTGGGCCGAACTGATTGGCTTTGCGCTGTTGGCTGTGGGTCTTATGATCTTGAACCGACGCCCGAAATCGGGGTGACGTGCGCGAGCCACTGCGCTACGAGAGAGTGGTAAGTTTTGAGGGCAGCATGATCTATTCCAACCGCACTGACTGGCTCAACGCCAAGGACAAACGCGTGCTGCTGTTTGGCATGTCAGGTCTGGGAAAGACCTGGGCGGCCAATCTGCTGCGCGAGGCGGGCTGGTTTCACTACTCGGTCGATTACCGCATCGGCACGCGCTATATGGGCGAATATATCGCCGATAATTTCAAACGCGAAGCGATGAAGAACCCGTTTCTGGCGGAGTTGTTGCTCTCAGACTCGGTCTATATCGCCTCAAATATCACGTTTGAGAACCTCGCCCCACTGTCATCCTATCTTGGCAAGCCGGGCGATCCGGCCAAAGGGGGGCTGCCCTTTGACGAATACATGCACCGCCAAAGCCAGCATCGTGAGGCCGAGATGGCCGCGCTGCTGGACAGCGCGCATTTTGCGCAGCGGGCGCGCGAAATTTACAGCATCGAGAATTTCCTGTGCGACACGGGTGGGTCGATCTGCGAGGTGGTGGATCCCGAGGATGCGAATGATCCGATCCTGCGCGCCCTGTCGCAAAACCAGTTGATGGTCTGGATCGAGGGATCAGAAGCGCATACACAAGAGCTGGTCACGCGCTTTGATCGCGCGCCCAAGCCGATGTATTACCAGCCGGAATTTCTCGCCCGAATGTGGGCGCAATATCGCGATGAAACCGGCGAGGCCGAGGATCAGGTCGATCCCGACGCCTTCGTGCGCTGGACCTATGCGCAGGCGCTGGCCCATCGCCAACCGCGCTATGCAGCCATGGCGCAAAACTGGGGCGTGAAAATCCGCGCGCAGGATCTGTACCTTGTCCGCGATGCAAAAGACTTTACATCGCTGATCGCGGATGCGCTGCCCGAGTGATCCAAAACAGGCCACGGCGCGTATAAACTTCAAACTATAAGAGACTGAAAAACAATGCCTATCACGCTCCCAGAAAACCTGCCCGCCTTTGAGAAGCTGTCGCAGGAAGGCGTGATGGTGATGACGCCCTCGCGCGCGCAATCGCAAGAAATCCGCCCGCTGCGCATTGCCCTGCTCAACCTGATGCCGAAAAAGATCCAGACCGAGAACCAGTTTGCCCGGCTGATCGGCGCGACGCCGTTGCAGATCGATTTCCAACTGATCAAGATGTCTGATCACGTCACACGCAATACCGCCGCCGAGCATATGGAAGAATTCTATCGCTCTTTTAGCGAGGTCGCAGCGACGGGCGAGAAATTCGACGGGCTGATCATCACCGGCGCGCCGATTGAACAAATCCCGTTCGAAGAGGTCGATTACTGGGACGAGTTGCAGCAGGTGTTTGAGTGGACGCAAAGCCATGTGTTTTCGACCTTCGGCGTGTGCTGGGGCGGTATGGCAATGGCGCATTATTTCCACGGCGTTGCGAAACATGCGCTTGATCACAAGGCATTTGGCTGCTTCCGTCATCGCAATTGTGCGCCCGCCTCGCCCTATTTGCGCGGTTTTTCCGACGATCTGCTGATCCCCGTCAGCCGCTGGACCGAAATGCAGCGCCCCGAGCTGGAAGCGGCGGGCATGGTCACGTTGCTGCATTCGGACGAGACCGGCCCCTGCCTGGTTGAGGACCGCGCCCATCACGCGCTCTATGTCTTTAACCATCTGGAATATGACAGCACGACTCTGAAGGAAGAATATGATCGTGACGTCGCGTCCGGGAAACCAATCAACGTGCCCGCGAATTACTACCCCGAGAATGACCCGCGCCAGACGCCCACGAACCGGTGGAAAAGTCATGCCCACCTGCTTTACGGCAACTGGATAAACGAGATTTATCAGGGAACGCCCTATGACATGGCTGAGATTGGCCGCTAGCCTGATCCTTCTGGTGATCGTGCTGGGCGGGGCGACTTGGGGGCTTGATACCTGGCGTGCGCTGCATGCAGAGGAAAACTATCCGCCAGAGGGCATATTCGTCGATGTCGGCGGCCAACGCGTGCATATGGTGGTCATGGGCGATCAGGGGCCCGACGTCGTGCTGATCCACGGCGCATCGGGTTCGGCGCGTGATCTGACATTCGCACTCGCCCCTGAACTCGCCAAGCGCTACCGCGTGTTCGTACCCGACCGTCCCGGCTTTGGCTGGTCCGACCCTCTGCCCGCCGATCACGACACGATTTTCGATCAGGCCAAGCTGCTGCAAGAGGCCACGCTTCAGGCAGGCGCACGCGCGCCCATCGTTCTGGGTCATTCCTATGGCGGGGCCGTCGCAATCGCTTGGGCAGTCACACTGCCCGACACGTTGTCTGGGCTTGTGCCGGTCTCCGCGCCCTCGCAACAGTGGAACAGCCCGCTGCCGCTGCTGTATCAAATCACGTCCCCTCCGCTTGGTCAGGCGATTGCAGTGCCGCTGATATCGGCTTGGACCCCGCCAGCCATTGTCAATCAAGAAGTCGCATCCGTCTTCGCCCCGCAAGAAATGCCCAAAGGCTATGCGCAATGGTTTGGCCCCGGCATGACGCTGCGGGTCGGGACAATGCGCGTCAATGCCCGCCAGCGCGCCGATCTTGAGGCGGAAATCACCCAGATGATCCCTGACTACCCCGCGCTCGACCTGCCCGTCGTGTCGGTGCATGGTGATGCAGATACCATCGTAGGCGAGAAGATCCACGCGATCCCCTTCACCCGTGAGGTGCGCGGCGCCAAGCTGATCTCACTGCCCGGTATCGGCCATATGACGCCGCAAATCGCGACGGATGCGGTGGTCAAGGCCGTGGACCGCGTCGCCGCGCGCGCGAATGTGTTAGAGGATGCCCAGCAGAACGCCTCCGGCGGGAGTATTTGGGGCCAAATGAAACTGCGCTGACTCCCACTTTCATTTGGCCATAAATACTCATCGCCCGGTCGATCCCAGGCGCTTACCTTGCTCGCCATCTTGCACCGCCCCGAACCGCGCCCCATACTGCCCCAAATGAGGAGGCTGACATGGCCAAAGACACCCCAAAAGATCCGCTCGACATCCCATTCGTCGGTGAGATTACCGCCTATCTGCGCAACGAGGCTCCGAAGGCCGTGCGCGATGCAATCGAGCAGTCTGACAAGGATGATATCCTTTCAAAATCATACCCCTATGACGAAGAATTAAAGCGCAAAGCCTATGATCGTCAGATGGATACGTTGCAGGTCGAACTGGTCAAGATGCTCTGGGACCTGAAGGAAACCGGCAAGCGTTTGGCCGTCGTCTTTGAGGGGCGCGACGCGGCGGGCAAAGGCGGCACGATCGGGCGCTTGCGGCAAAACCTCAACCCGCGCTCGGCCTATGTCGTCGCCCTGCCCAAGCCAACCGAGAAAGAGGCCACGCAATGGTATTTCCAACGCTATGTCGATTGGCTGCCTGCCGCGGGTGAGATCGCGATGTTTGACCGCTCGTGGTATAACCGCGGCGTGGTCGAACATGTTTTTGGCTTTTGCACGTCCCAGCAGCGCAAGCACTTCTTCGCGCAACTCCCTGATTTTGAAAAGATGTTGGTGGATGACGGGATCATCTTGGTCAAGCTGTGGCTGAATGTGGATCGCGCCGAGCAGTTGCGCCGTTTCCTTGCGCGCGAGAACGATCTGCTTAAGCAGTGGAAACTCAGCTGGATCGACGTCGAGGGGCTGAAACGCTGGGACGCCTATAGTGAGGCCATTCAGGACACGCTAGAGCGCTCAGACACCAAGCACGCGCCATGGACGGTGATCCGATCAGACGACAAGAAACGCGCCCGCATCGCAGCGATCCAGACCATTCTGAATGCCGTCGATTACGCGAAGAAAGACACGAAAGCCATTGGAAAGGTTGATACATCAATCTGCGGCGGCATTGATATCCTGAATGTCTAAGCAGGGCTATCATCACGGCAATCTGCGTCAGGCGCTGGTGACATCGGCGCTGGCGCTGATCGAGGAAAAAGGTCCGACCGGGTTCACCTTATCCGAGGCGGCTAAGCGCGCCGGCGTCACGCCTGCCGCTGTTTACCGCCATTTTGAGGGGCGCGAAGAGCTGATCGCGGAATGCGCGCGCCAGGGCTATCTGATCTTTGGCGATGTGTTGGAACATGCGTGGAATGGCGGCAAGCCCTCGGCGCTTGCAGCATTTTCGGCCACCGGGCGCGCCTATCTGGCCTTTGCACGCAAATATCCCGGTCACTATATGGCGATGTTTGAAAGCGGCATTTCCCCAAACCGATCCACCGATCTGGCCAAGGTCGCAGAGCGCGCAAATCGCGTGATGGAGCGCGCAACAGCCGCGCTGATGGACCATGTTCCCCCAGACCGCCGCCCTCCCGTTGCAATGGTGTCGGCCCATATCTGGGCGATGAGCCACGGCGTCGTTGAGCTATACGCCCGCGAAGGCAACCGCGCGCCCTACGCCCCCGAGGATTTGCTGGAAAGCGGCATTGGCGTGTATCTGCGCGGTCTTGGTCTGATCGGCCCAGACACCTGAGACCCGATACGAAAAGGGGGTGCAGGCCCGCGCCCACACCCCCAATTTTGCTCGCACGTCAGCGCGATTAGAACTGGAACGAGGTCGTCACCCCAACGGTGGTCAGGTTCAGATTCTGCCCGGAGCCGTCAAAATTATCGCCTTTGCGGTAATCAATCGCGCCACCAACGGTCATATTCGGGCGCACCTGATAGCGCACGCCCAACGTTGCCATCGGAACAGTGTCGCTGGCCGAAACGCCGCCCGCAGTGTCACCCTTGATGTAGGATGCACCCAGACCGCCGTAGAACAGCCAGTTGTTTTGCTTCACACCGCCGATAAACTTGAGATCGGTGAAGCTGTCGATTTTGCTATTTTGCGTATTATCCGTGATGTCGGCGCCCGAAAAGGCCAGCTCGCCACCCGCAACATATTTGCCAAAGTCATACAGGTAGCCACCATGCACACCACCGACAACGCCACTATCGTCTACGGCGTCCTTGGCCTTGCCATAGCCCAACTGAGCACCGGCATAAAAGCCACCCCAGTCAGCCGTCGGCATCGCCACGACAGGTGCCGCAACCACAACAGGCTCAGCAGCCGGAGCCGTATATCCACCCGCAAATGCTGCCCCGCCAATAACGGCCAGGACGCTCGAACTCATCAGTATACGTTTCATTTTCTTTCTCTCCTTTGAAGGGATGTATCCCCCACTAGCCTTTCGGATAGATCCGTTCGCGTGATCTACGCCTGTTAAAGTCATCGACAAGGGCTTTGGTTCCGGGCCTCAGCGGGAACCTGCCAATACGTGATCAGGCTCGACTTTCTGCACCTGCAC
The DNA here is from genome assembly GCA_016937195.1 of Paracoccaceae bacterium. Classification (GTDB taxonomy): domain Bacteria; phylum Pseudomonadota; class Alphaproteobacteria; order Rhodobacterales; family Rhodobacteraceae; genus Thioclava. The sequence goes on from JAFGWK010000206.1 coordinate 11,348, forward strand.
AATGGCCTGACAAGACTGGACAAAAGCGTCGCACTCCTAATTATTGAACGCATGTTCATTTCTAGGAGGCTCACATGGAGTTGACAGGCTTACGCGTTGTGGTGACCGGGGGCGCATCCGGCCTTGGTGCAGCGACGGCGCAGTTTCTGGCGCAATCGGGCGCGCAGGTGGTCATTTTTGATCGCGATCTAGAGGGCGCGCAGGCGCATGGCGCGCAGATCGGGGCGCATGCTGTCGCAGTCGATGTCACCTCGCAAAATAGCGTAGCTGAGGGGATCACACGGGCTGTTTCTGAGATCGGTGGGATCGACGTGCTGGTCAATTGCGCAGGCATCGCCACGGGAGAGCGCGTGCTCGGGCGCGATGGCCCCCACCAGCTTGCCAGCTTTGAGCGCACAATAGACATCAACCTGATCGGCACCTTCAACGTGCTGCGCCTTGCCGCCGTCGAGATGGCGAAAAACACTGGCACCGAGCGCGGCGTGATCGTTAATACTGCTTCAGTCGCCGCCTTTGACGGCCAGAAAGGCCAAGCCGCCTACGCCGCCTCAAAGGTAGGGATCGCAGGTATGACCCTGCCCCTTGCGCGCGATCTTGCAAGCCAGGGTGTGCGCGTCTGCGCCATCGCGCCGGGCATATTCGCCACTCCGATGCTCAAAGGTCTACCAACGGAGGTGCAGGACAGCCTCGCCGCCGAGGTGACCTTTCCCAAGCGGCTCGGTGATCCCGCAGAATACGCCCGCCTTGTCGGTTTCATCATTGAAAACAGCTATTTGAACGGCGAAGTTATCCGACTGGATGGTGCTTTGCGAATGCACTAGACAGCACATTTACGCGCGCACCCTGCATGAATTTCGATTTTGACGAAAAACGGGTTGCAAGGGCGCGCGCGGACCGCTAAATCCGCCCCACAGGAAGACCCCTGACGCGGAGAGGTGGCAGAGTGGTCGAATGCGGCGGTCTCGAAAACCGTTGTCGGTGAGAGCCGACCCAGGGTTCGAATCCCTGTCTCTCCGCCA
>JAFGWK010000207.1 GCA_016937195.1 Paracoccaceae bacterium
CCTGCCAGCCGGTCGGCCACGCGCTCTAGTTGCTCGGGTTCGATTGCGGCGGAAAGGGCGGCAATATTGTCCTGACAGGCCGTGCCATAATGCGTCAGAAAGCTTTCTTGCGGATCCAAGGTATCTTTTTGCAACCGATCCGCGCGATCCGCAAAAGGCAGTACCCGACGCCCAATCTGGTCGCGCATGACTTCGCGCAGCGCCTCGAAGTTTTCATACTCTAGCGCATGAGCGAGGCGCGTGAATGTTGCGGGGGCCAGTTTCGAATCGCTCGCCAATGCCCGCAGCGACCGCGTTGCGATGCTTATCGGGTTGTCGGCAATATAGTCGCCAGCCTGACGCAAACGCGCGCTCAGACTGCCGTATTGCGCGGCCAATCGCTGTTCGAAGCTGCCCGACAATGCCCCTCCCCAGGTTCCATCACCATTGATCTCATTGCGGTGAACGTTTCAGTTGTTTCATCTATTGTCAACGTATGATTCATATGTTTCATTTCTGTATCAGCGAGTTTCACGCTTTCTTGTCCCGAGGGAGGGACCGACATGACCCATGTATTTCCGCGCCACACCAAAGCGACTTTGCCCATAGCCACAAGGGGCGAAGGTGCCTACATCATTGATTCGCAGGGCAAGCGCTATCTTGACGGATCGGGGGGCGCGGCGGTGTCGTGCCTTGGCCACTCTGACGCGGATGTGATCGGTGCGATCAAGGATCAGCTTGATCAGATCGCCTTTGCGCACACCGGTTTCTTTACCTCGCAACCTGCGGAACGGCTGGCGGATCGTTTGATCGCTCACGCGCCCGGCACTCTGGATCGGGTCTATTTTCTGTCGGGCGGATCGGAGGCCGTGGAAACTGCCCTCAAGATGGCGCGGCAGTATTTTGTCGAGAAGGGCGAGCCAAGCCGCAAGCATTTCATCGCGCGCCGCCAAAGCTATCATGGCAACACGCTGGGCGCGCTGGCGGCAGGTGGCAATGAATGGCGTCGCGCAAAGTTCAATCCGCTTTTGATCGACGTAAGCCACATCGCCCCCGTGCATGAATATCGCTGGCGCGAAGACGGCGAGAGTGCTGAGGATTACGGCCTGCGCGCAGCCAATGAGCTTGAGACGGAAATCCAGCGTCTCGGCGCTGAAAATGTGGTCGCATTCATCGCCGAGCCAGTGGTGGGTGCAACGATGGGCGCGGTACCTCCTGTGCCGGGCTATTTTAAGCGTATCCGCGAGATTTGCGATCAATATGGCATCTTGCTGATCCTTGATGAGGTGATGTGCGGGATGGGGCGCACCGGCACTTTGTTCGCCTGCGAGCAAGACGAAATCGCGCCCGACATCGTGACCATCGCAAAGGGGCTGGGTGCAGGGTATCAGCCGATTGGTGCGACGCTGTGCACGGCTGAAATCTATGACGCATTTGTTCAGGGATCAGGGTTTTTCCAGCATGGCCACACCTATATTGGCCATCCGACGGCCTGCGCCGCCGCCGATGCGGTGCTGAGCAAACTGACCGAGGGCGGGATGGTCGCACGCTCGGCGAGCCAAGGGGAAAAGCTGGATACGGCGTTGCGCGACGCGTTCGGTGCGCACCCCAATATTGGTGACATTCGCGGGCGCGGCATGTTTCGCGGCCTCGAAATCGTTGCAGATCGCACGACCAAAGCGCCGTTCGATCCAGCCCGCGCCGTGCACAAACAAATCAAGGCTGCGGCGTTCGAGGCCGGGCTGATCTGCTACCCGATGGGGGGCACGATTGACGGCCAACGCGGCGATCACATCCTGCTCGCCCCGCCCTTCATTCTCAGCGACGATCAGATTGGCGAGTTGATCGACAAACTGGGCGCGGCAATCGAGAGGGTCTTGGGATGAGCTTGCCGCGCATCATGGTCGCGCCCAACGGGGCGCGCAAAACCCGCGCCGATCATCCAGCGCTCCCCATCACACTGGATCAGATCACCGAAACGGCGCTGGCCTGTCAGGCAGCAGGTGCGGGTGCATTGCACCTGCATCTGCGCGATGATGCGGGCGGGCATTTGCTCGATAGCGGGGCTTACCGCGAGGCGCTGGCCCATCTGCGCCCGCGTCTTGGCGATATGGCCATCCAGATCACGACCGAAGCGGCAGGGCTCTATTTGCCGGGACATCAACGTTATATCGCGCTGAATTCGGGTGCTGATATGGTGTCGGTCTCAACGCGGGAAATGCTGCGTGATGATGCCGCGCTCGCAACCCGGTTTTACACGCAGGCCGACGCGCAAGGCATCGCCGTTCAGCACATTCTCTATGCGCGTGAAGATGCAGAAGCACTGGCTCAGGTACTCCCCGCACGCCTATTGCACAGCCCTGATCTGCAACTGATTTTCGTGCTCGGGCGCTATGTTGAGGGGCAGGTTTCAACACCCGATATGCTCACACCCTTCATCGACTGGATGGCGCAAATCAAAATCGCACCGGATTGGGCGCTATGTGCCTTTGGACAAGGGGAAACGGCATGTCTCGAAGCCGCGCTGCGGATGGGTGGCAAGCCGAGAGTGGGGTTTGAGAACGCGCTTCAGATGGCCGATGGTCGCATCGCTCCCGACAACGCCGCGCGGGTTGCGCAAATTGCGGCGCTCAAAATTTGAGACTAGGACGCGTTCGCTGAGCTGGCAGCATTCCGGCGGACACAAAAACACGCAGGTTCATAACCTGAGCACAGAAGACGGCTTTCTCGGTCAGCTCGGACCGGGTGATGCAGTCCCCGAATCCTAGGTCACTGTGTGCGAATTGAGTGGGGGCGATACGCTCAACATATCTGTTTGCCCGAATTCGCGCTTGATCTGACCATCGCAAGGTCGGGAAACCGATGCATTTCAACCACCTCGCGCGCAGACAAAACCCGCAATATTTCCGAAAAGGGGCCCCGGTAGACGGGTGCCTACGCGTGTCATGGTCAGGTTTACTCTGGTGGCCGTGTTTGCTCAGCGCAATCACGCCAATACCGTGCATTTCAGCGATATGAACCTGTTCAGCGCGCTAGGGTTTGCGGTTGAATCGCGCCACATCCACGAGGTTATCACATGCGACCATTGTGGTTATGAAAGGGCTGTGCGAATCTGCATTTTCCCGTTTCGCAGAAGGCTACGGGCAACCATTGCCCTCGCGTGATTGATGCCCGGTTCGATTGGCTCGATAGTCTTAAAGGGAAGGCTGCTTCATCAACGCCCCCGATGA